>NZ_JANIID010000040.1:0-71253 GCF_024519335.1 Streptomyces telluris | reverse complement strand
CGCTGGCCAAGGAGGGCGCCCGCCACTCGATCGTCGACGCGCTCAACAACGGCGACTGGACGGGCAAGACCCGCGTGGTCCGCGTGAACGACTGGACGACGCACTGGACGTACCGGGACGTCGTCACGGTCGTCGAGGGCGCGGGCCCGAACCTCGACTGCATCATGCTGCCGAAGGTCCAGGACGCCCAGCAGGTCGTCGCCCTGGACCTGCTGCTGACCCAGATCGAGAAGACCATGGGCTTCGAGACCGGCCGCATCGGCATCGAGGCGCAGATCGAGAACGCCAAGGGCCTGGTGAACGTGGACGCGATCGCCGCCGCCTCGCCGCGCATGGAGACGATCGTCTTCGGCCCGGCCGACTTCATGGCCTCGATCAACATGAAGTCCCTGGTCGTCGGCGAGCAGCCGCCCGGCTACCCGGCGGACGCCTACCACTACATCCTGATGCGGATCCTGATGGCGGCCCGCGCCCACGACCTGCAGGCCATCGACGGCCCCTACCTCCAGATCAAGAACGTGGACGGCTACAAGGACGTCGCCCGCCGGGCCGCGGCCCTCGGCTTCGACGGCAAGTGGGTGCTGCACCCCGGCCAGGTGGAGGCGGCCAACGAGGTCTTCTCCCCCACGCAGGATGACTACGACCACGCCGAGCTGATCCTGGACGCCTACGACTGGTGCACCTCCGAGGCCGGCGGCAAGAAGGGCTCGGCGATGCTCGGCGACGAGATGATCGACGAGGCCAGCCGCAAGATGGCGCTGGTGATCGCGGGCAAGGGCCGTGCGGCGGGGATGACGCGCACGTCGAAGTTCGAGATCCCGGAGGCCTGAGCACGATGCAGTTCGGCCGGACTTACGAAGAGTTCACCGTCGGTGACGTCTACAAACACTGGCCCGGAAAGACCGTCACCGAGTACGACGACCATTTGTTCTGTCTGCTGACCATGAACCACCACCCGCTGCACATGGACAGCAACTACGCGGAGAAGACGACCGATTTCGGCAAGAATGTCGTGGTCGGCAACTACATCTACTCCCTGCTGCTGGGCATGTCCGTCCCGGACGTCTCGGGCAAGGCCATCGCCAACCTGGAGGTGGAGTCGCTCAAGCACATCGCGCCCACCTTCCACGGCGACACCGTCTACGGCGAGACGAAGGTGCTCGGCAAGACGCCGTCGAAGTCCAAGAGCGACCGCGGGATCGTCCACGTCGAGACCATCGGCTACAAGCAGGACGGCACCGTGGTCTGCACCTTCCGGCGCAAGGTGATGGTGCCCACCGCCACGTACATCGAGGAGCGCGGCGGGGAGCAGCCCGGCCGCCCCGAGCCGATCATCCGGGAGAAGTGAGATGGGCCGCCTGGCGCAGACCGACGGGCTGACGGACGTCCAGCAGGAAATCCTGGCGACGGTCCGTGACTTCGTCGACAAGGAAATCATCCCGGTGGCCACCGAGCTGGAGCACCGTGACGAGTACCCCACCCGGATAGTCGAGGGGCTGAAGGAACTCGGGGTCTTCGGCCTGATGGTCCCGGAGGAGTACGGCGGCCTCGGTGAGTCCCTTCTCACATATGCGCTGTGCGTGGAGGAGATCGCCCGGGGCTGGATGAGCGTGTCGGGGATCATCAACACCCACTTCATCGTGGCCTACATGATCAAGCAGCACGGCACCCAGGAACAGAAGGACTATTTCCTGCCAAAGATGGCGGCGGGCGACATCAGGGGTGCTTTCTCGATGTCGGAGCCCGGCCTGGGCTCGGATGTGTCGGCAATCACATCGAAGGGCGTGCGCGACGGCGACTCGTACGTCCTCAACGGCCAGAAGATGTGGCTGACCAACGGAGGCACCTCCACGCTGGTGGCCGTGCTGTGCAGGACGGACGAGGGCCATCCGGAGGGGACCGCCCCGCACAAGTCGATGACCACCTTCCTGATCGAGAAGGAGCCGGGGTTCGGCGAGGTCAAGCCGGGTCTGACCATCCCCGGCAAGATCGACAAAATGGGCTACAAGGGCGTCGACACCACCGAACTGATCATGGACGGTCTGCGCGTTCCGGCCGACCGCGTGCTCGGCGGGGTCACGGGCCGGGGCTTTTACCAAATGATGGACGGCGTCGAGGTGGGCCGGGTGAATGTCGCAGCGCGTGGCTGCGGCGTCGCTCAGCGCGCGTTCGAGCTGGGTGCGGCCTATGCGCAGCAGCGGCACACCTTCGGAAAACCCATCGCGCAACACCAGGCCATCCAGTTCAAACTTGCCGAAATGGGGACAAAGGTCGAAGCGGCGCATGCGATGATGGTGAATGCGGCCCGGAAGAAGGACTCGGGCCGTCGCAACGATCTCGAGGCCGGAATGGCCAAGTACCTGGCCTCCGAGTACTGCAAGGAGGTGGTGGAGGACGCTTTCCGCATCCACGGCGGATACGGGTTCTCCAAGGAGTACGAGATCGAGCGCCTCTACCGAGAGGCACCCATGCTGCTCATCGGTGAAGGGACGGCAGAGATCCAGAAAATGATCATCGGCCGCCGGCTACTCGAGGAGTACCGGATCCAGGGATAAATATCCGATTAGGGGTGATTTGACCGAGAAGAAGATCACACCCAGTCATCGGAGTTCGGCCATCTACTGGCCCTGGCGCTTAGCCAGTTGCCGGTCGCAACCGATAGCATCCCCGGAAAGCCGCCGTCCCCCAATCGTTTCGCGGCACCCTCCGCTACGAAGGTCACCCATGCCCCACAGCTCTTCCTCTGCACACCGCGACAGCCTCGCCGGCGTACGCCTCGCGCGCGGAGCATCGCCGTGGCTTCTTCCGACCGTCGCCACGGCGGCGGTCAGCCTCACCCGCGCCCGGCGCTCCGGCCGCTGGGCGGCGCTGGCCGTGCCCACCACCGCGCTCGCGGCGGGCATGCTGTGGTTCTTCCGCGACCCCGATCGCGAGATCGCCAAGGGCCGGGTCATCTCCCCGGCCGACGGCGTGGTGCAGAGCATCATGCCGTGGAAGGACGGCCGGACCCGCGTCGCCATCTTCATGAGCCCGCTGAACGTCCACGTCAACCGCGCCCCCCTGGCCGGCACCGTGACGTCGGTCGAGCACATCCCCGGCGGCTTCGTTCCGGCGTTCAACAAGGAGAGCGAGAACAACGAGCGCGTCGTCTGGCACTTCGACACCGAGCTCGGCGACATCGAGATGGTGCAGATCGCCGGCGCCGTCGCCCGGCGGATCGTGCCCTACCTCCCCGCGGACACCAAGGTGGAGCAGGGTGAGCGGATCGGTCTGATCCGTTTCGGCTCGCGCGTCGACATCTACCTCCCGGAGGGCGTCGAGATCGCGGTGGAGGTCGGCCAGAAGACCACGGCGGGGGTGACACGCCTTGACCGTGATTGATCAAGAGGCATCCTGGGTGCCCGAGGCCGACGAGGCCGAGGACGCGGAGGACATGCCGCTGTCCACCCGGCTCTCAATAGCGGACACGCTCACGCTGGGCAACGCGATCTGCGGGTTCATGGCGGTGTACTTCACCACCACCGGCGTCCTCATCCCCCACCTCACGGGGAACGAGGACGGCGGCATGGCCCGCCACAGCGCGGCCACCGCGGTGATACTGATGCTGCTGGCGTCGGTCTTCGACCTCTTCGACGGGCTCGTGGCGCGCAAGCTGCGCAGCTCGGCGATGGGCGCGGAGCTGGACAACCTCTCCGACCTGATCAGCTTCGGGCTCGCCCCGGCGTACTTCGTGGTCGTGTGGGGCATGGTCGCCGACGACGCCCACCAGCGGGTGTCGGCCGTGGCGGCCGTGGTGGTCCTGCTGGCGGTCGTCCTGAGACTGGCGCGCTTCTCGTGCGTCCAGCTGCGGGACGGCATCTTCCAGGGCATGCCGAGCCCCTTCGGGGCGCTGACCGTCGTCTCGATCGTGCTGCTGGAGCTGCCCTTCGTCCCGACGCTGCTGGCGATCGTGGGCGTGGCGTGGCTGATGGTGAGCCGTGTCGAGTACCCGAAGCCGCGGGGGCGCCTCGCGGTGGCGATGCTCAGCTGGATCGTGCTCAGCATGGGCCTGCTGGCCGCCTGGGCGTTCGACGCGCCCGGCGGTGAGCTCCTGCTCCAGACGGGCTGCGCGCTCCAGGTCGTCCTGGGCGCGGTGATCCCCCTGTTCGCCACGGCGCGCCGGGTGAACACGTTCCGCGACAACCGCCGTGAGGCGAGGGCGACGCAGCTGCCGTAGCGACCGCGTCACGGGGTGACCACGAGTGGGTGGTCCCGAACCTTTGGGTTCGGGACCACCCACTCGGCGTTTCCGGGAGACTGCCTGTCTCCGCTGCGGCAGATCCGCCGCAACGGCGCGCTGCCGCCACCGGACGTGTCCGGCGGTGCCGTACCCACCGGTCGTGCCCACGGGCCGGGCCTACGGGAGACAATCCCTCGCGATGCGTTCCGCGAGGCGTTCCAGGAGCGGGCCCGCGTGGGCCATGCATCGCTGCGGGTCCGGCTCCAGGTCCGTCAGGGCGTACGCGCGGCCGATGCCCGCGCCCTGCAGCGCGGCACTCTCCAGGGCCAGGCGGCCGCAGACCGCCACGACCGGCACGCCCCGCTCGCGGGCCGCCGCGGCCACCCCCGCGGGCGCCTTGCCGTGGAGGGTCTGGGCGTCCAGGGAGCCCTCCCCCGTGATCACGAGGTCCGCGTCCTTCAGGGCACCGGCGAAGCCGAGGACGTCGAGCATGACCTCGATGCCGAGCCGGAATTCCGCGCCGAGCCCGGCCAGCGCCCCGTACCCGAGCCCGCCCGCGGCACCGGCGCCGGGCGCGCCCGCGAGCGCGCCGCCGTCGAGCACGGCGGCGTAGTGCGCGAGGGCGGCGTCCAGCACGGCCACGTCGCCGGCTCCGGCGCCCTTCTGCGGGCCGTAGACGGCCGCGGCGCCCTGCGGGCCCGTCAGGGGGTTGCGGACGTCGCTCGCGAGCACCAGGGCCGTGGTGCGCAGCCGCGGGTCGAGACCTGCGAGGTCGGCCGTGGCGAGACCGGCGAGGGCCGCACCGCCGGGGCCGACCGGCGCGCCGGAAGCGTCGAGGAGCCGCGCGCCGAGCGCGCTCAGCATCCCGGCCCCGCCGTCCGTGCCGGCGCTGCCGCCGATCCCGAGGATCACCGTGCGGGCCCCCGCGTCGAGCGCGGCCCGCAGCAGCTCGCCCGTGCCGTAGGTGGTGGCCGTGAGGGGCGCGGGGACCCCGCCGGGGAGCCGCCGCAGCCCGGACGCCTCGGCCATCTCCACGACGGCGGTGGCGCCGCGCAGCGCGAACGCGGCGGTGACCGGGTCCCCCGCCGGCCCGGTCACCCGCACCTCGCGGCGCTCGAACCCGGCCGCCAAGGCGGCGTCGACCGTGCCGTCGCCGCCGTCGGCGACGGGCAGCTCGCGGGTGCCGAGCCGCCGGCCGGCGGCGTCCGCGCCGCGCCGCAGCCCGGCGGCTACGTGCCGGGCGACCTCGGCGGCCGTCAGGGACCCCTTGAACTTGTCCGCGGCGATCAGCACCCGTACCGCGTCCGTCATCGCGCGCCACCCCTCGCATCGGGCCCGGCCCGCCCTCGCAGGGCCGCGCGGCCTGGACCCTACCGGGGCGGATCCGCCCTTGCCCATGCCTGTGCACGGCGTGCCAGTCCGCCCGATTCCGCACTCTTCCGGTCATAGTGGGGCGTCATGAGCACCGATGTGCACGATCCGGCCGGCCCGTCGTCCCCTGCCGCTCCGGGCGGCGGGGAGGAGCCCCCGGACCCGGCGCTGGTGGCGATCGGCGGTGCCGCGGTGCTCGCGGTCGTCGCGTGGGCGGCGCTGGGCAAGCGCTCCTTCGACCGGGTGACGAAGTCGGCGCTGGAGTGGGTGCTGTCCAACTTCGCCTGGCTGTTCGTGATCGCCGCCGACGTCTTCCTCGTCCTGTGCGTGGTCATCGCCGTGAGCCGCTTCGGCCGGATCCGGCTCGGCCGGGACGACGACCGGCCCGAGTTCGGCAACCTCGCGTGGATCGCGATGATGTTCAGCGCGGGCATGGGCATCGGCCTGATGTTCTACGGGGTCGGCGAGCCGCTCCTGCACTTCGTCTCCCCGCCGCCGGGCAGCGGCATCACGGCGAGCACGCCCGCGGCGGCCCGCACGGCGCTGGAGTACTCGTTCTTCCACTGGACCCTGCACCCGTGGGCGATCTACGGCATGGCCGGCCTCGCGCTCGCCTACGCCGGCTTCCGCAAGGGCCGCGGCAACCGGCTGAGCTCGGCGTTCGTGCCGCTGCTGGGCGAGGAGCGGGCGGCGGGCTGGCCGGGCCGGGTGATCGACCTGCTCGCGGTCTTCGCGACCGTGTTCGGCACCGCGACCAGCCTGGGTCTGGGCGCCCTCCAGGTGTCCAAGGGGCTCAACATCACGACGGGCGTGCAGGACAGCACGGCACTGGAGCTGGTGATCATCGGCGGGCTGTCGGCCGCGTTCGTGCTGTCGGCCTTCTCCGGGCTGCACAAGGGCGTGAAGTGGCTCAGCACGCTCAACATCGCGCTGGCCGCCTGCCTGATGCTCTTCGTCTTCCTCCTCGGCCCCACCGTCTTCGTCCTCAACACCATCCCCGCGGCCACCGGCGGCTACCTGCACGACCTGGTGACGCTCGCGACCCGTACGGGCGCGTTCACCGACTCGAAGTGGCTCGGCGCGTGGACGATCTTCTACTGGGCGTGGTGGCTGTCGTGGGCGCCGTTCGTGGGCACCTTCATCGCCCGGATCTCGCGCGGGCGGACGATCCGCGAGTTCCTCGTCGGCGTGCTGCTCGTGCCCAGCGGGGCGACGGTGGTGTGGTTCTGCGTGATGGGCGGGAGCGCGCTGCGGCTGGACATGACGGGCGCGGCCGACATGGCCGGGACCGTCAAGGACGGGGCGGAGGCGTCGCTGTTCGCGCTCCTGGACACCCTGCCGGTCGAGACGCTCACCTCGTGGATCGCGATGGCGCTGGTGATGACGTACTTCATCACCAGCGCGGACTCCGCGTCCCTGGTGATGGGCTCGCTCTCCAGCCGGGGCGCGCTGCACCCACGCACGTGGCTGGTGGTGACGTGGGGGGTGCTGATGGCGGCGGTGGCGGCGGTCCTGCTGGTGGCCGGCGGGCTGCAGTCGCTGCAGTCGGCGACGATCCTGGTCGCGCTGCCGTTCGTGCTGGTGATGCTGGCGCTGTGCTGGTCGCTGATGACGGAGCTGCGCGAGGACCCGGGCGCGGGCCCGGCCCGTCACCACGCGATGCACGGGCTGCGGGACGCGCTGCGGACGATGGTCGGCGACGCGATGGAGGAGCGGGCCCCCGGTCCGGTGCGCCACCCGCGGCTGCGCCGGGTCGCGGAGAGCGTCCGCGAGCGCGACGACCGCGACGACGGCCCGCAGAGCGGCGGGCCGCGGGGCTAGGGCCCGCGGCCGGGCCGCACGGCGCGCCGTCCGGGTCGGCACACCGTACGGGCCGGCGCCGTGCCCGGGCGGTGCGTCAGACGGTCTTCACCGTGCCGCCGTCGATGACGTGGTCCGCGCCGTTGATGTTGGCCGCCACGTCGGAGAGCAGGAAGGTGATCAGGGCCGCGACCTCGCCGGGCTCGGTGATCCGCGGGCTGGCCATGCCGAAGCGCTCCGGGAGCTGCTTCAGGAACTCGGCGTGGTCGACGCCGGCCGCCGCGGCCACCTTGCCACCGAACCCCTCCGGGTCCTCCCAGATCGCCGTACGGACCACGCCCGGCGAGACGGTGTTGACGCGCACGCCCCGCGGCCCGAACTCCTCGGACAGGGACTTGCCGAACGCCGTGAGCGCGGCCTTGGCCACGCTGTAGGCGACGGGGCCGGCGGCGGGGAGCCGCGCGTTGACGGAGGAGACGTTGACGACGGACCCGCGCCGCTCGACCAGGGAGGGCAGGGCGGCGCGGCTGACGCGCACGGCGCTGAGGAAGTTGAGGTCGAGGTTCGCCTGGAAATCGGCGTCGCCGGAGTCGAGGAACCCGCCGAGCACGGCCTCGTCGCCGCCGCCGACGTTGTTGACCAGCAGGTCGAGCCCGCCCCCGAGCCCGGCGAGCGCCTGCTCGACGAGGCGGCGCCCGCCGTCGGGCGTGCTGAGGTCCACGGCGACGGCCACAGCGGCGGCCTCCTTCAGCTCGGGTGTGATCGTCCGGGCGGCGCCGGCGACCCGTACGCCCTCGGCGGCGAGCGACCGGACGGTGGCGAGGCCGATGCCGCGGCCGGCGCCGGTGACGAGGGCGGTCTTGCCGTTGAGACGGAGATCCATGAGAGCACTCTTTCTTTACCTGTGGGTACAAAATTTGGGTAAGCGGAGCCACGGGAAGCGTCGCCGCCCCGGAAGCCCTGGAAGCCTCGGAGGGTCCGGAGAGCCCGGAGAGCCCGGATGGCCCGGAGCCCGCCGGAAGGCGCGCCTCACAGCGCGTCGAGCACCGCGTCCACGATGCGGTGCAGCCGCTCCCGGCCGCCCTGGGCCCGGGCGATGACCCGCATCCCGACGAGCGCCGCGAGCATCAGGCTCGCCGCCGCGTCCGCGTCCCGCTCCGGGGCGAACTCGCCGGTGCGCTGCCCGCGCTCGACGGCCGCCTTGAAGGCGCCCTCGGTGCGCTCGAACATGCGGCGTACGAGCTCCGTGGAGGCGTCGTCCTTGCCTCCGAGTTCGGCGGCGGTGTTCACGGCGAAGCAGCCGTGACGGCCGGCCGGCCCGAGGTCGGTCTCGATCAGCAGCTCCAGCGCGGAGCGCAGCAGCGGCCGGACGGGGCCCGTCTGATCGAGCAGCTCGACCAGCGCCGCCGACTGGGTGTCGCGGTAGCGCTCCAGTGCGCGCTCGAAGAGGGCGTGCTTGCTGCCGAAGGCGTTGTAGAGGCTGCCCTTTCCGATGCCGAGCTCGTCGACGAGGTCCTGCGGCGTGGTGGCCGCGTAGCCCTTGCACCAGAAGACGTCCATGGCCTTGCCTACGGCCACGTCCGGGTCGAACTGCTTGGGTCTTCCCATGGGAGGACCGTATGACTTTTTGACCTGTGGGTCAATTACTTGGCGCGGCGGTGACCCCGGCCGGCTGCGCGGGCCGGGTGCGCGGAGCGGAGGCCGGCGGCCCGCCATGCCGGACGGGCCGCCGCCGCTTGCTCCACCAGTCAGGCCACCGGTCAGGCCACCGGCTGGCAGACGGCGAAGACCCGCAGGTTGACGGCGGCGGGGCTCGTGTTGTTCACGCCCACCAGATAGACGTTCCCGGTGACGCTGGGGTAGGCGTCGACGGTCTCCACCCCGCCGATCCGGCCGCCGGGCTGGAAGTAGCCGCCTCCGGCGATCCGCGTGCCGTCGGGGCACGTGGGGCTCCTCAGCAGCTGACGGAGGGACATCGGCGGGACGGTGTAGTCCTGCACGACGGTCTGCATCCGGCCGGCGGCGCCGGGGACGTCCGGCAGGCCCGTGGAGCCGGTGGGACGGACGGGTTTGGTCGGCTTGGCGGCGCCGGTGGGCCCGGCGGGCTTCCCGGGCTTGGCAGGTTTGGCGGGCTTCCCCGGCTTCCCGGGCTTGACGGGCTTGGCCGGCACAGCGGGCGGCTTGGCGGGGGCGGCGGGCTTGACGGGCACGGCGGGCCGGGCAGGACCGCTCGGACCGGGACCGTCCATGACTCCCGCGTCGGCGGGCGGGCTCGCCCCGCCCGCGGGACCGGCGGTCCCGGGCGCCCCCTTCGGGTCCGGCGCTCCCGCACCGGCCACGGGACCCGACGGGCCGCCGCGCCCCGCGTCGCCCTTCTGCCCCTTGGCGCCCGCCGGCTTGCCGGAGCTCCCGCTTCCACCGCCCTTGCAGACCGGGACGAACCCGGACACCTGGACGTAGTGAGCGCTCAGCCACCCCCGCCCGTCGGCCAGCCGGTACCAGAGGCCGTCGCCCTCCACCCGTCCACCGGCGGCCTGGCACGCGATGAGCACGTGCGCCCCGGGTCCGTAGCTGCCGACGACCGGCGCGGAGAGCGCAGGACTCTTGCGCACCTTCTGACCGACCCTCGAGATCACTTCACCCGGCACTCCACCGCGCGCGTCTCCGTTGCCGTCGGACACCCCTGCGCCCGCCGCCGCGCAGAACGTGAACAGCACGCCCAGCGCGACGACTCCGCTTCCCGCCACAAAGACCCCGGCACGTCTCTGTTTTAGCGACATATCGCTCCTTCCACTCCCGAGGACCCGGAATGGCACAGGAACACAGCCGCGGGCGTACTCCCGCGAGGCGAGTCCGGCCCTTGGCCCGGATGCCGCCGCCGCATTCACCCGCGCGAAGGAGGCCCGGACATAAAAAACGACGCCATTGGAATGACGTGCGGAACGACGCGTGGAACGACGTACAGGAAAGTCGATAAATCATCAGCTCGACGGCCCGCTCGCCGAGCTCCGGCGAAGGGCCGGAAATATCGATAGATCCACAGGAAAACCCGTCGCCGGGCGGGCGCCGACGCCCCTACGCTCCCGCCATGAACACCGCCAAGAAGCGCCCCCTGGTGGCCATCCTCAGCGGCGCCGGGATCTCCACGGACTCCGGCATCCCGGACTACCGCGGGCCCGACGGGTTGTGGCGCCGCGACCCGGAGGCCGAGAAGCTCGTCACGTACTCGTACTACATGTCCGACCCGGAGATCCGGCGCCGGTCGTGGCGGATGCGGCGCGACGGCCCCGCGCTGCACGCCCGGCCGAACGTCGCGCACGAGGCGGTGGTGCACCTGGAGCGGTCGGGCGTCCCGGTGCGGGTGATCACGCAGAACGTGGACGGGCTGCACCAGCTGGCGGGGATGCCGGAGCGCAAGGTCCTCGAACTGCACGGCTCGGCGCGGGCCGTGCAGTGCACCCGCTGCAAGGTGCGTTCCGGCATGGAGGCGGCGCTGGAGCGGGTGGCGGCGGGCGATCCGGACCCGGCGTGCGAGGCGTGCGGCGGCATTCTCAAGTCGGCGACGGTCATGTTCGGCGAGGGCCTGGACCCGGTGGTGCTGGGCGAGGCGGTGGCCGTGACCAAGGCGTGCGAGGTCTTCATCGCCGTCGGCACGAGCCTGCAGGTGCACCCCGCCGCGTCGCTGGCGGGACTGGCGGCCGACCACGGCGCCCGGCTGGTCATCGTCAACGCGGAGCCGACGCCGTACGACGACCGGGCCGACGAGCTGGTGCGCGAGCCGATCGGGACGGCACTCCCGGCACTGCTGGAGCGGATCGCCGCGGGGTAGCCGCGGGGCGGCGGCCGGGCGGCCGCGGGACAGCCGGACGGGCGTCAAGGGAAAGTTGACAAAGGGGCGGCGTCAAGGAAAGGTTGACGCCATGATCGATTCGCCGCGGCGTCCGGCCGCCCCTCCGTCCACCCCTGCCGGCATCGCCCTCGGGCTGGTGATGTGCGCCATCGCCCTGATCACCCTCGCCCTGGCGCTCGCCGACGACCTCGGCGACCCGGCGTTCTTCGCGCTGATCGGCGCCGAGCTCCTCCTCACCGCGGCCATGGGCGCCCTCTTCGGGGCGTCGCACAAGCAGAGCACCACCGACGCCGCGCAGCGACAGCGCGACGAGGAGGCCCTGGCCGCCCTTGAGCCGCTGCACGGCGGTGAGCAGCGATGAGCGACATCCCGGCACTGACCCCGGAAGAGGAAGCCCGCATCCGCGAGGGCATCGCGAGCGCCGTCCTCGGCGCCCCCGAAGGGCTCACCGAGTCCCTGGAGCACGACCCGCTGGGCTATCTGCGCCTGGTGGCCGCCACCCGGACCGGCGCCGAGGAGACGAGCCGGCTGCTGCGCGAGGCCGTGCAGGGCGCCCGGGCCGCAGGACACAGCTGGGACACCATCGGCCGCCTGCTGGGCGTGAGCCGGCAGGCCGCGCAGCAGCGCTTCGCCACCAAGGGCGGCACCGTCCCCGAAGCCTCGCCCGAGCGCCGGGTCCTCACCCCGCTGACCGCGTTCAACGAGATGGCCGCCCTCGCCGAAGCGGGCCTGGACCGCTGGGAGCTGGTCGACTTCGGCCCGCTGTACCACGCGGTGGTGGCGTCCGACCTGCAGTGGGAGTACCGCCGCGTCCCGCTCGCGGTCGCCGGGCGCAAGCGGCGCCTGGAGGCGGACGGCTGGATCGAGGTCGGCGGCTACTTCCCGTGGAGCTACTACAAGCGCCCCCTGAAGGGCGACTGACGCCCGGCGTCCGGCACCTGCCCGACAACTGACGCCCGGCCGGAACCTTCACCGGCCATCCGTCAACAACGGTTGACACCTCCCCGGCAGGCAGGCAGGCAGTGCACAAGAAACACGCCAGGAGGTAGGCATGTTCGAACGGTTCACCCGGGATGCACGCGTCGCCGTCGTACAGGCCCAGGAGGAGGCCCGCACGCTGGGCCATGCGTGGATCGGCAGCGAACACCTCCTGCTCGGCGTCCTCATGCAGGACGGAGCGCCCGGAGTCGCCACGCTGGCCCGGTTCGGCATCACGCCCGAGACGTGCCGCAGTGCGGTCGCGCCCGCCGGATCCCTCGGTACGGACGACGCGGAGGCGCTGCGCGCCTTCGGCATCGATCTGGAGGCCGTACGGGCGCAGGCCGAGGGCGTGTTCGGGCCGGGAGCCCTGGACCGGCCCGGTCCGCCGGAGGAGCGGCGGCGGATCCTGCCGTTCGGCCGCCGCCGGAGCGAACCCGGCCGGCAGGGCCACATCCCCTTCACGCCCCGCGCGAAGAAGGCCCTGAACCGTGCCCTGCGCGAGGCCCTGGCCCGCAAGGAGCGTCACATCGGCGCGGAACACGTCCTCCTGGGCATCCTCGACCCGGACGACAAGGTGACGGGCGGCGTCCTGCGGCAGCTGGGGACCGACGCCGTCGCCGTACGGAACGGGATCCTGGCGGACCTGCCCGGCGCCGCCTGAGCGGCCCTATCGCGTGCGCAGCCTCCTCCACACCGCCTTCGCCGCGTGGTGCCCGCACATGCCGTGGACGCCAGGGCCGGGCGGGGTGGCGGAGGAGCACAGGAAGACGGCCGGGTGGGCCGTGGAGTAGGGCACGCGGGCGAGCTTGGGCCGGATGATCAGGCGGAGGCCCGCCACGGAGCCGATGGCGAAGTCGCCGCCCACGTAGTTGGCGTTGCGGGCGGCCAGCTGCGGGGGGCCGGCCGTGGCGCGGGCCAGGACGAGGTCGCGGAAGCCGGGGGCGAAGCGCTCGATCTGACGCTCGATCACCTCGGTGGCATCGCCCTCCCAGCCGCTCGGCACGTGCCCGTACACCCAGAACGTGTGCTTGCCCTCGGGCGCGCGGGTGGGGTCGGCGAGGCTGGGCTGGGCGGTGATGAGGAAGGGCACCGACGGGTCCCGGCCCCGCAGCGCGGCGTCCAGGGCGGCGTCGATCTCGCCGTACGTCGGGCCGATGTGGACCGTGCCGGCGCGGCGGGCCTCCTGTGCCGTCCACGGCACGGGGCCCGACAGCGCGTAGTCGATCTTGAAGACGCTGGGGCCGTAGCGGTAGCCGCGGTAGGCGTTGCCGAGGCCCGCGATCCGGGCGAGGGCGGTGGGCGAGGTGTCGAAGACGTAGGCGCGGGCGGGCGGCAGGTCGTCCAGGCGCTTGACCTCGAAGCCGGTGTGCACGGCGCCGCCGCACGCGCGCAGGTACGAGGCCAGGGCGTCGGCGATGGACTGGGAGCCGCCGCGCGGCACCGGCCAGCCGCCCGCGTGCGCGGCCAGCGCGAAGACCAGCGCCATGCCGCCGGTGCCGGGGCCGGTGAGGGGGGCGATGCCGTGCGCGGCGAGGCCCGCGATCAGGGCCGCCGCCTTCTCGTCCCGGAAGCGGCGGGCCAGCAGGGACGCGGGCTGGATGCCGGCCAGGCCGAAGCGGGCGTAGAGGAGGGGGTCGCGCGGCAGGCCGTCCCACTGGGTGCGCAGGAAGTCGGCCGCGAGCGTCTCCCACCTGCCCTGGAAGGGCTCGACGAGGCGCCGGTACGCCCCGGCGTCGCGCGGCCCCAGGGAGTGCGCCGTCTCCCCCACGCTGCGGGCGAGGACGGCGGCCGTGCCGTCGGGGAAGGGGTGGGCCATCGGCACCTCGGGGTGCACCCACTCCAGGCCGTGCCGGTCCAGCGGCATCGCGGCGAAGGCGGGCGAGCCCGCGCCGAGCGGGTGCACGGCGGAGCACGGGTCGTGCCGGAAGCCGGGGAGTGTGAGCTCCTCGGTCCGCGCGCCGCCGCCGACGGCGCCGGCGGCCTCGAAGACCTCCACCGACAGGCCGCGCCGGGCCAGCTCCACGGCGGCGGTGAGCCCGTTGGGCCCGGCACCTACGACGACGGCGTCGAGCATGGTCGGCACCGGACGCCACTCCCCTCGTCTCGTCCTCGGGATCAGCCGGCGGACGCCAGCAGGTCCAGGATATGACGGAGCGTCGCCTCGTCCCGCGCGGCGGCGAAGGGAAGGGCGTTGCCGCCGGCTATGCGGAAGGACTCCCCGGCGACGGTCCCGCTCGCCCCGCCCGCCTCGGCGACCAGCAGCAGCCCGGCGGCGTGGTCCCAGGGATTCTCCCAACTGAAGGCAAGGCCGTCGATGACGCCCCGCGCCACGTTGAGGTACTCCAGGCCGGCCGAGCCGCAGGGGCGCGGCGCGACGCCCTCCGTGGCGAGCGCCGACAGGACGCGCTTCTGCTCGTCGTCGGTGAAGTCGTAGTGGGAGATCGCCACTTCCAGGACCTTGCCCGGGGCCGGCGAGCCGGCGTGCAGCGGCTCGCCGTTGAGCCGGGCCCCGGCGCCGCGGCGGGCGACGGCCATCAGGTCGAGCGCGGGCGCGTACGTCCAGGAGGCGAGGAGCTCGCCGCGGTGGGCGAGGCAGACGAGCGTGGCGAAGCCGGGCTCGCCGTTGACGAACTGGCGGGTGCCGTCGACCGGGTCGACGATCCACACGGGCGCGTCGCCGCCGACGGCGCCGAGCAGGCCCGCATCCGCGTGCACCGCCTCCTCGCCGACCACGACCGAGCCGGGCAGCAGGGCCGTGAGCGCGGCGGCGAGGTGCTCCTCGGCGCGCCGGTCGGCGACGGTGACGAGGTCGTGCGGGCCGTTCTTCTGGACGATCTCGTCCGCGGCGAGCTGCCGGAAGCGGGGCATGATCTCGGCGGCGGCCGCCTTGCGGACCGCCTCCTCGACGTCGGTCAGGTCACCTGCGAGAAAGTCTTCGAGCATGTGTCCATCGAACCACGCCCCACCGACAATCGGTGGCGGGCCGGCGTCCCCAGGGCGTCCCGCAGGTGAACCCCGGGATGCAGGCCCGGTGAACCCCGGGATGTACGCCCGGTGCACGCGCGGGCCTCCTGGTCCACGCGGGCCACCCGGTGCACACGGGCCACCCGCCGGGACCCGTCAGCGGCCCACCGCGTACCCCTGCATGCCGCGCGGATTGGCCGCCGCCGACAGCAGGCCCGTGCGCGGATCGCGCGCCACCGCGCACAGCCGTCCCTCCGACCACGGCTCGCCCACCGTCACCCGGTGACCGCGCCGGCGCAGTTCCCCGATCGCCGTCTCGCCCATCCGCCGCTCGACGACGACCGCTCCGGGGCTCATGGTGCGCGGGTAGAAGGAGCCGGGGAAGGAGTCCTGGTGCCAGTTGGGCGCGTCGATCGCGCCCTGCAGGTCCAGGCCGCCACGCACGGGCGGGCGCAGGGCGACGGCGAGGAAGAAGTGCAGCTGCCACTGGTCCTGCTGATCGCCGCCGGGGGTGCCGAAGGCGAGGACGGGCTCGCCGTCCCGCAGGGCCAGGGACGGGGTGAGCGTGGTGCGCGGGCGGCGTCCGGGGGTCAGGGAGTTGGGCAGCCCGGGTTCCAGCCAGGCCATCTGCAGCCGGGTGCCGAGCGGGAAGCCGAGCTCCGGAACGACGGGGTTGGACTGCAGCCAGCCGCCGCTGGGGGTCGCGGAGATCATGTTGCCCCAGCGGTCGACGACGTCGAGGTGGCAGGTGTCGCCGCGGGTCGCGCCGCTGACGGTGACGGTCGGCTCGCCCGCGCCCGCCGCGGCCGGGGCGGTCCGCTCCGCCGCGGCGACGACGTGCCGGGCCAGGTGCGGGCTGCGGCCCTCCGGGCTGCCGGGGCGCAGGGTGTACGAGGCGAGGTCGCCGATCAGCGCGCGGCGGGCGGCGTTGTAGCCCTCGGAGAGCAGGGCCTTCAGCGGGACGTCGGCGGCGTCGCCGTACCAGGCCTCGCGGTCGGCCATGGCGAGCTTGCTGCCCTCGATGAGGGTGTGGACGTACTCCGGGGTGCCGTAGTCCGGCGGCCCGTCGAGCAGGGCGAGCTGCTGGAGGAGGACCGGGCCCTGCGACCAGGGGCCGGGCTTGCAGACGGTCCAGCCGTTCCAGTCATGACTCACCGGCTCCTCGTAGCCCGCGCGGAAGTCCGCGAGGTCGTCGCCGGTGAGGGGGGCGGTGTGGCGCTCGCCGGAGGTGTCGAGGGTCGGGCGCGCCGCGGCCGCCACGAGCGCCTCGGCGACGAAGCCCTCGCGCCAGACGCGGCGGGCCGCGTCGATGCGCTGCTCCCGGCTGCCGCCGCCCGCCTCGGCCTCGGCGAGCAGGCGGCGCCAGGTGGCGGCGAGGGCGCGGTTGCGCAGGAGCGTGCCGGGGGCCGGCGGGCGGCCGCCGGGCAGGTAGAGCTCGGCGGAGGACGTCCACTCCGTCTCGAAGATCTTGCGGACGGTGGCCACGGTCCGGCCGATGGCCTCGACGGGCGCGTGCCCGTGCTCGGCGTACCCGATGGCGTACGAGAGGACGTCGGCGAGCGGCTTGGTGCCGTGGTCGCGCAGGAGCAGCATCCAGGCGTCGAACGCGCCCGGCACGGCGGCCGCGAGCGGGCCGGTGCCGGGGACCAGGTCGAGGCCGAGCGAGCGGTAGTGCCCGATGGTCGCGCCCCGGGGCGCCGGGCCCTGGCCGCTGAGCACCCGCACCGGGCCGCCGGCCGGGGCGAACACGGCGGGCACCTCGCCGGCCGGGCCGTTCATGTGCGGCTCGACGACGTGCAGGACGAATCCGGCGGCGACCGCGGCGTCGAAGGCGTTGCCGCCGCTCTCCAGTACGGCCATCGCGGACTGCGAGGCCAGCCAGTGGGTGGTCGACACCATGCCGAAGGTGCCCTGCAGGGTGGGCCGGGTGGTGAACATGGCGTCCAGAAAGGCAGATCCCCCTGCCGGTGCGCAATACCGCCTGCGGGGGACCTGTGGGCCGTCCGTCCGAGGGCCGCCCGCACAAAGCACGGCGTTACGGTTGATTCCGCTGCCGGCAGCCGGGCCGGCCGGGGAAAACAAGCTGGAGGATGCGCCGTGCACGGTGAATACAAGGTGCCGGGCGGCAAGCTCGTCGTCGTCGACCTGGACGTCGCCGACGGGGTGCTGCGCGACGTACGGGTGGGCGGGGACTTCTTCCTCGAACCGGACGAGGCGCTCCTCGACATCAACCGGGCCCTGGAGGGCGCGCCCGCCGACCTGACCGCCCCGCAGCTCGCCGCGCGCATCGACGCGGCCCTGCCGGAGGGCACGGTGATGTTCGGCTTCTCCTCCGAGGCGGTGGGCGTGGCGGTGCGCCGGGCCCTGGCCCAGGCCACGGACTGGACCGACTACGAGTGGCAGCTGATCCACGACGGCCCCCAGTCCCCCGCGCTGCACATGGCGCTGGACGAGGTACTCACGGCCGAGGTGGCGGCCGGCCGGCGGCCGCCGACCCTGCGTGTGTGGGAGTGGGGCTCCCCCGCGGTGGTCATCGGCAGCTTCCAGTCGCTGCGCAACGAGGTGGACCCGGAGGGCGCGGAGCGCCACGGGATGACGGTGGTGCGCCGGATCAGCGGCGGCGGGGCCATGTTCATCGAGCCGGGCAACACCATCACCTACTCGCTGTGCGTGCCGGACGCCCTGGTGCAGGGCCTGTCCTTCGCCGACAGCTACGCCTACCTGGACGACTGGGTGCTGGGCGCGCTGGAGGGCATGGGCGTGAAGGCCTGGTACCAGCCGCTCAACGACATCGCCACCGAGTCGGGGAAGATCGCGGGCGCGGCGCAGAAGCGGCTGGTGGGCAGCGCGGGGGCCGTCCTGCATCACGTGACGATGGCGTACGACATCGACGCGGACAAGATGCTGGACGTGCTGCGCATCGGCAAGGAGAAGCTGTCGGACAAGGGGACGAAGAGCGCGAAGAAGCGCGTCGACCCCCTGCGCCGCCAGACCGGGCTGCCGCGGGCCGGCGTGATCGAGAAGATGATCGAGTCCTTCCGGGGCCGCTACGGGCTGACGGCCGGCTCGGTCACCCCCGAGGAGATGGCGCGGGCGCAGGAGCTGGCGGCGGTGAAGTTCTCCTCTCCGGAGTGGACGGCGCGCGTGCCGTAGGGCCGGTGGGTGGTCGGCGGGGGGCGGGCACGTGCGCCGTGGTCCGGCGACGGGGCCCGCCCGCCCCGCTCGGCTCGGCTCAGCTCAGCGCCGGGATCAGGTGCTCGCCGTAGGCGTCGATGGTCGCCTCCTTCGCGTCGTGCATGGCGTAGACCGCGAACTGGTCCACGCCGAGGTCGCGCAGGTGCTCCAGCCGTTCGCGGTGGGCCGCCACGGGGCCCAGGAGGCAGAAGCGGTCCACGATCTCGTCGGGCACGAAGTCGGTGGAGGGGTTCCCGGCCCGGCCGTGGTGGCTGTAGTCGTAGCCGTGGCGCTGCTTGATGTAGGCCGTGAGGGCCTCGGGCACCAGGCCGGAGTGCTCGCCGTAGCGCTCGACCAGGTCGGCGACGTGGTTGCCGACCATGCCGCCGAACCAGCGGCACTGCTCGCGGGCGTGGGCGAGGTCGTCGCCGACGTAGGCGGGGGCGGCGACGCAGATGCGCACCGCGGCCGGGTCCCGGCCGGCTTCGGCGGCGGCGTCCCGCACGTGCTTGATCATCCATTCGGTGAGGAAGGGGTCGGCGAGCTGGAGGATGAACCCGTCGGCCTCCTGGCCCGCGAGGGCGAGGGCCTTCGGCCCGTAGGCGGCCATCCACACGGGCAGCCTGCCGTCCCGGACCCAGGGGATCTTCAGCGCCGTGCCGCCGACGTCGGCCTCGCGGCCCTCGGCGAGGTCGCGGATGACGCGGATGGACTCCCGCAGCGAGGCGAGGGTGTTGGGCTTGCGGCCGGCCACCCGCATCGCGGAGTCCCCGCGGCCGATGCCGCACACCGTGCGGTTGCCGTACATGTCGTTGAGGGTGGCGAAGGTGGAGGCGGTGACCTCGGGGGTGCGGGTGGAGGGGTTGGTGACCATCGGCCCCACGACGAGCCGCTCGGTGTGCTCCAGGATACGGCTGTAGATGACGAACGGCTCCTGCCACAGCACGGCGGAGTCGAACGTCCAGCCGTAGCGGAAGCCTGAGCGCTCGGCGCGCCGCATCAGGTCGACGACGGCGGTGGCGGGCGGGTCGGTCTGCAGGACGAGGCCGAAGTCCACGGGGGTGCTCCTTACGTCATACGTGGTGCGTCGTTGCGTCTCACGTCAGGTACTGGCAGGTGGCGCGGGGGACGTAGCGGCCGTGGCCGGCGCGTCCGGTGAACTTCCGCTCTTCGATGACGGCTTCGCCGCGGGAGAGGACGGTCTCGACGCGTCCGGTGACGCGCTTGCCCTCGTAGGCGGAGTAGTCGACGTTCATGTGGTGGGTGGCGGCCGAGAGGGTCTGCTCGGCGTGCGGGTCGTAGATGACGATGTCGGCGTCGCCGCCGGGGGTGATGGTGCCCTTGTGCGGGGCGAGGCCGAACATCCGGGCGGGGGCGGCGCAGGCGATCTCGATCCAGCGGCGGCGGGTGATGCGGCCGTCGACGACGGCCTGGTGCAGGAGGTCCATGCGGTTCTCGATGCCGGGCAGGCCGTTGGGGATCTTCGAGAAGTCCCCGCGGCCGAGCTCCTTCTGGCCGGAGAAGCAGAACGGGCAGTGGTCGGTGGAGACGACCTGGAGGTCGTCGGTGCGCAGGCCGCGCCAGAGGGCGGCTTGGTGCTCGCGGGGGCGCAGCGGCGTGGAGCAGACGTATTTCGCGCCCTCGAAGCCGGGCTCGGCGAGGTTGTCGGTGGACAGGAAGAGGTACTGCGGGCAGGTCTCGCCGAAGACGGGCAGGCCCTTGTGGCGGGCCTGCGCGAGCTCGGCGACGGCCTCCTCGGCCGAGACGTGCACGACGTACAGGGGGCTGCCGGCGACGCGGGCGAGCTGGATCGCCCGGTGGGTGGCCTCGGCCTCCAGCAGCGCCTTGCGGACCTCGCCGTGGTAGCGGGGGTCGGTCTGCCCGGCGGCGAGGGCCTGTTCGACGAGGACGTCGATGGCGATGCCGTTCTCGGCGTGCATCATGATCAGCCCGCCGTTGCCGGCAGCGCGCTGCATGGCGCGCAGGATCTGTCCGTCGTCGCTGTAGAAGACGCCGGGGTAGGCCATGAAGAGCTTGAAGGAGGTGACCCCTTCGGCGACGAGGAGGTCCATCTCCTTCAGGGAGCCCTCGTTCACGTCGGAGAGGATCATGTGGAAGGCGTAGTCGACGGCGCAGCGGCCGTCGGCCTTGGCGTGCCAGGCGTCGAGGCCCTCGCGCAGGGCCCGGCCGCGGCTCTGGACGGCGAAGTCGACGATGGTGGTGGTGCCGCCCCAGGCGGCGGCCCGGGTGCCGGTCTCGAAGTCGTCGGAGGAGGCGGTTCCGCCGAAGGGGAAGTCAAGGTGCGTGTGGGCGTCGACGCCGCCGGGGATCACGTACTTCCCGGTGGCGTCCAGGGTGCGGTCGGCGTGCCAGCCCTGGGCGAAGGCGCTGCCGGACGCGGCGAGGGCCGCGACCTTGCCGTCCTCGACGAGGACGTCGGCGCGGGTCTCCTCGGCGGCGGTGATGACGAGGCCGCCGCGGATGGCCGTCGTGGTCATGGCCGTTCCTTTCCGGCGATGGTGAACTGGACCTGCTGCAGCACGGTTTCCAGGGCGGCGGCGCCCTCCTCCGCCTCGGTGATGGTGAGCGACAGGGGCGGCGCGATGCGCAGGACGTTGGCCTCGCGGCCGCCCTTGCCGATCAGCAGGCCTTCCTCCCTGGCCAGTTCGAGGGCGAGGGAGGCCGCTTCGGGCGAGGGCGACCCGTCGTGCTCGACCAGCTCGATGCCGATCATCAGGCCGCGGCCGCGCACCTCGCGGACGACGGGGAAGCCGGCGGCGACGGCGCGGAGCCGTTCGATGAGCAGGCCGCCGACCCGGCGGGCGTTGCCCTGGAGGTCGTGCTCCAGGAGGTGGGTGAGGTTGGCGAGGCCGGCGGCCATGGTGACGGGGCTGCCGCCGAAGGTGGAGATGGAGTTGGCGTCGAGGCAGTTCATGACCTCGGCGCGGGCGACGACGCCGCCGATGGACATGCCGTTGCCGATGCCCTTGGCGAAGGTGAGGAGGTCGGGCGGGCCGTGCTCGGCGTGGGCCTGCCAGCCCCAGAAGTGGTCGCCGGTGCGGCCCCAGCCGGTCTGCACCTCGTCGGTGATCCAGAGGATGCCGCGGGCGGCGAGGACCTCGCGGAAGGCGGCGTAGAGGCCGTCGGGCGGGGAGGTGAACCCGCCGACGCCCTGCACGGGTTCGGCGATCAGGGCCGCCACCCGGCCGTGGGTCTGGCCGAGCATGTCCTCGAGGTCGGCGACGCAGGCGGCGGTGAAGGCGGCGTCGGACAGGTGGGCGTAGGGGCCGGAGGTGCGGACCCCGCCGTGGACGTAGAGGGTCTGCAGGGGCGAGAGGCTGGTGGGCGACCAGGCGGAGTTGCCGGTGATGCCCACGGCGGAGAAGGAGCGGCCGTGGTAGCTGTTGCGCATCGCCAGGATCTGGTTGGAGCCGCGGTGGGAAGTGGCCAGCAGGAGGGCCGCGTCGTTGGCCTCGGTGCCGGAGGTGGTGAAGAAGACGCGGGCGTCGGGGATGCCGGAGAGGGCGGCGATGCGCTCGGCGAGCTCGACCATGTGCCGGTCGAGGTAGAGGGTGGAGGTGTGCAGGATGCGCCCGGCCTGCTCGGAGACGGCCTTGGTGACCTCGGGCAGGGCGTGGGCGGTCATGGTGGTGAGGATGCCGCCGAAGAAGTCGAGGTAGCGCCGGCCGTGGGCGTCCCATACGTGGCGGCCCTCGCCGTGGGTGAGCTCCAGGGGCTCGCGGTAGTAGAGGGAGAGCCACTCGGGCATGACCGCGCGGTGCCGGGCGTGCAGGTGGGTGGCCGGGGAGCCCCCGGGCCCGGGCGCGGAGGTCATGGCCGGACCAGCCCGTCGTAGGCGTCGGGGCGGCGGTCGCGGTAGAAGGCCCACTGCTGCCGGACCTCGTCGATGAGGCCGAAGTCCAGGTCGCGGACGACGAGTTCCTCCTTGGTGTCGCTCGCCACGTCACCGACGAACTGCCCGCGGGGGTCGACGAAGTAGGAGGTGCCGTAGAAGTCGTTGTCGCCGTACTCCTCGCGGCCGACGCGGTTGATGGCGGCGACGAAGTACTCGTTGGCGACGGCCGCGGCGGGCTGCTCCAGCTTCCAGAGGTAGCCGGAGAGGCCGCGGGAGGTGGCCGAGGGGTTGTAGACGAGCTGGGCGCCGTTGAGGCCGAGCTGGCGCCAGCCCTCGGGGAAGTGGCGGTCGTAGCAGATGTAGACGCCGACCCTGCCGACGGCCGTGTCGAAGACGGGCCAGCCGAGGTTGCCGGGGGCGAAGTAGTACTTCTCCCAGAAGCCCTTGACCTGGGGGATGTGGTGCTTGCGGTATTTGCCGAGGTAGCGGCCGTCGGCGTCGATGACGGCGGCGGTGTTGTAGTAGAAACCGGGGCCCTCGGTCTCGAAGACGGGGACGACGATCACCATGCCCGTCTCCCGGGCCAGCTCCTGCATCCGGCGGACGGTGGGCCCGTCGGGGACGGGCTCGGCCCAGCGGTAGTGCTCGCTCTCCTGCACCTGGCAGAAGTAGGGGGCGTTGAAGACCTCCTGGAACCCGATCACCTGCGCGCCCTGGGCGGCGGCCGCGCGGGCGTGCTCCTCGTGCTTGGCGAGCATGGATTCGGTGTCGCCGGTCCAGGTGGCCTGGACCAGAGCGGCGCGGACGACATTGGCCATGAGCTGCTCCTTCACGGGGGCGTCAGCCGGGCCGACCGGCCGGGCTGACACGCGTAGATCCACGTGTGGTTGCGACCGTAGGACGCGGCACGCCGCGCGGCAAGACCATCGATCGTCCTGTGGATAACCCGGCCCCCGCATGACAGAACAGAAAAACTTGCAAGTTTGCCTGTCAATATTTACGGTGGGCGCATGCCCGCCCAGGAAACCGGCCAGGAACCCGATCAGGAAACCGGCAAGGAAGCCGGCCGAGTCTCCGGCACGGCTCAGGAACGCGCCGCCGCCGATCTGGCCGCGACGGTCTCCCAGCTCATGCGCCGTCTGCGCGCGGCCTCCCCGCAGGGCTCCCTGACCCCCTCCCAGCGCACGGTCCTGGGCCGCCTCGCCGGCGGCGGGCCGGCCACCACCGCGGACCTGGCCCGCGCGGAGCTCGTGCGGCCGCAGTCCATGCGCGTCATCGTCGCCAGGCTGGAGGAGCTGGGCCTGGTCGCCCGCTCCCCGCACCCCACGGACGGGCGCCAGGTCCTGTTCTCCCTCACCGGGGACGGCGAAGAGGCCGTCGCCTCCGTACGGCACTCCAAGCACGCCTGGCTCGCCGACGCCATCGCCGACCGGCTCACCCCGGACGAACAGCGGACCCTCGCCGACGCCGCCCTCCTGCTCAAGCGCCTGGTGGAGGAGTGAACACTTTAAGGGAGCCCCCGCGGGCCCTCCCTGCGCACGCCCAGCACACGAGCGCGACGGCCGCCACCGGCCTCCTCGCCCTTCGACCCCCGAGAAGGAGCCCACGGCCATGCCCGTCACCACCCTCGACACCACCACCGCCCTCGTGCTCGTCGACCTCCAGAAGGGCATCGTGGCGATGCCCACCGCCCATCCCGCCGAGGAGATCGTCGAGCGCGGCGCGCGCCTGGCCGCCGCCTTCCGCGAGCGCGGCCTGCCGGTCGTCCTCGTCCGCGTCGTCGGCTCCGCGCCCGGCCGCTCCGAGGCGCCCCTGCGCGGCGGGCGCCCGCCGGCCGGCTTCGCCGACCTGGTGCCCGAACTCGGCCGGGAGGACGGCGACATCGTGATCACCAAGCACACCTGGGGCGCGTTCCACGCCACCGACCTGGACCTGCAGCTGCGGCGCCGCGGCGTCACCCAGGTCGTCCTCGCGGGCATCGCGACGGGCGCGGGCGTGGAGTCCACCGCGCGCGCCGCCCACGAGCACGGCTACCACGTGACGGTCGTGACCGACGCCGTCACCGACCCCGACCTAGAGGTGCACCGCATCGCCGTGGAGAAGGTCCTGCCGCGCCTGGCGGAGACCGGTACGACCGACGATGTGATCAAGCTCCTGGGCTGACGCCGCGGCCGGCCCGCTAGCCCACATAGGCGGCGTACGCGGTCATCGCCCCGGCGACGACCGCGTACGCCGCCAGGGCGATGACCGCACCGCGGTGGTGCAGCTTCTCCACCCGCTCCGGGTCGCCGCCGCGGACGGTCCAGCGCCAGGACAGCACGGTGGCGACCACGGCCAGCAGCACGTAGACGAGCGTGAGCAGGTGCAGGGCGTCGATGAGCGTCAGCCCGACGGTGCTGGTGATGACCGTGTTCACCTGCTGCATATTGATCATGACAACGAACAGCCCGCCGCCCAGCAGGGACAGCCGGCTCTGCATCGAGTCGAGCTTCTCCCCCATGCCCAGCGCCTCGCTGTGCGAGGGCAGCAGGAACGTGGCCGTGCCGATGAGCAGCATCAGGTACAGCGGGCCCGTCAGCTTCCAGAAGATGACGGGGTCGCTGCGCGACAGGGAGATCTGGACGAGCAGCCGGCTGCGCGTGCTGCCCTTCCCCCGAGGGAGGCTGGGGTCGCCGAAGTTGGTGGGGAAGTGCCGGTCGGCCGCGACGAGCCGGAAGCCGGTGATCCGCCAGCCGGGCGGCGCGATCCCGGAGTTCACCCCGGAGTCCTCGTTGTCGGGCGTGAAACGGAACTGGTCGGCCTCTTTGCGCGAGGTGATCTTGATTTCGATGCGGTGGCGGTCGAAGGGGAAGGCCCGGACGCCCCAGTCCTGCCGGAAGGTCCCCTGCACCCGGACGACGTCCCGGAACATGCCCTTCTCTCTGGTCAGCTCCGGTTTGCTCCGCTCCAGGTCGTCGTTGTAGTTGCTGAACGCCACGCCGGGCAGCGGATCCAGCTCGCGCCGCGGGCAGACGCTCCATACCGTCACCCGCGCCCCGAAGGTGTGCCCGACGGGGTCGAGGCCGTAGAGGTCGCTGAGGTAGGCGCCGGTCCGGCAGGTGTCCGGCTCCGCCGCGCTCGCGGCGGGACTGCCGAGCAGCCACGCCGCGAGCGCGCCGAACAGTGCCGCCAGCATCCCCGGGACGCGGGCGAGGGCCCGGCGCAGGCCAATGGATTCCCCACAGTGCACAGCCATATGCCGGTGATCCTCACCGGAACGGCGGCCGGTGATTCACCCTCCGCGCTCACCGCCCGGGCGCATTTCAGCGCACCGGCGGCTCGCCGCTGGGGTGCACCACCATCGCCGAGCCCCCGCCGCGCCGGGTCCGTTCGGCGGCGGCCGCCCACCGGCCGTCCGGCAGCAGCTGGACGCCGGTCGCCGCGCCGATCTCGGGGTTGGCCTTGAAGACGTGCCCGATGTGCTCCAGACGGCCGCGCAGCGGGCTGTTCCACAGGCCCGGTTCCAGCTCGGTGGCGGCGGCGTTGCGCTGGCTCGC
Source organism: Streptomyces telluris (assembly GCF_024519335.1). NCBI lineage: Bacteria > Bacillati > Actinomycetota > Actinomycetes > Kitasatosporales > Streptomycetaceae > Streptomyces > Streptomyces telluris. The sequence goes on along the minus strand of NZ_JANIID010000040.1, from coordinate 45,502 downwards.
GCGCGGCGCCGCGATCGCGTCGACGAGCGGCATCCCGCGGTCGACGTGGTTGAGGATGGTCTGCAGCGCCGTGGTGATGATCGTGGCCCCGCCGGGCGAGCCGAGGGCGAACGCGGGCCGCCCGTGGTCGAGGACGACGGTGGGCGACATCGACGAGCGCGGGCGCTTGCCCGGCCCGGGCAGGTTGGGGTCGTGGACGCCCGGGGTGACGGGGACGAAGGAGAAGTCGGTCAGCTCGTTGTTGAGCAGGAAGCCGCGGCCGGGGACGGTGATGCCGCTGCCGCCGGTCTGCTCGATGGTGAGCGTGTAGGCGACGACGTTGCCCCACTTGTCGGCGGTCGTCAGGTGGGTGGTGTGCTCGCCCTCGTAGGGCGTGGGCGCGGCCTTGCCGTGGGTGCCGCAGGACACCGGGCGGCGCGGGTCGCCGGGCGCCAGCGGGCTGGTGAGCACCGCGCCGTCCTTGATCAGGCACGCGCGCGAGTCCGCGTAGCGCTGGGAGGTGAGGGCCTTGGTGGGCACGGACTCGAAGGCCGGGTCGCCCACCCAGCGGTTGCGGTCGGCGAAGGCGATCCTGGCGGCTTCGATGTAGCGGTGCAGATAGGTCTTGGCGTCGAGCTTCGAGAGGTCGCTCTTCTCCAGGATGTTGAGGGCCTCGGCGACCGTCGTACCGCCGGAGGACGAGGGGCCCATGCCGTAGACGTCCAGGCCGCGGTAGGACGTGCGGGTCGGCGCCTGGCGCTTCACCGCGTACTCCCGCAGGTCCCGCTCGGTCAGGTCGCCCGGGCGGGCCACGCGCCCGGAAGCGGGGTCGACGGGCGGCTTGCGCACGGTCCGGACGATGTCGCGGCCGACCTCGCCGCGGTAGAGGGCGCCGACGCCGCGCTCGCCCAGCAGCGCGTAAGTGCGGGCGAGGTCGGGGTTCTTGAGGGTGCTGCCGACGGCGGGCGGGCGGCCGCCGGGCAGGAAGAGCTTCGCGCTCGCCGGGAAGTCCTTGAAGCGGGCCTCGTTGTCGGCCGTCTGCTGCCGGAAGGTGGCGTCGACGGTGAAGCCCGAGCGGGCGATGCGCTCGGCCGGCCGCAGCACCTGGGCGAGCGAGCGGGTGCCCCAGGTGCGCAGGACGGTGTCCCAGGTGGCGGGGGTGCCGGGGGTGCCGACGCTCAGGCCGCTGGTGACGGCGTCGGCGAAGGAGACCGGCTTGCCCTTCTCCAGGAAGAGGTTCTTGTCCGCGCTCAGCGGGGCGCGTTCGCGGCCGTCGATGGTGGAGACCTGGCGCCGCTTCGCGTCGTAGTGGACGAAGTAGCCGCCCCCGCCGATGCCCGCGGAGTACGGCTCGGTGACGCCGAGTGCGGCCGCGGTGGCCACGGCGGCGTCGACGGCGTTGCCGCCCTTGCGGAGCACTTCGATGCCGGCGGCCGAGGCGTCGGCGTCGACGCTGGCCACGGCGCCGCCGTAGCCGGCGGCGACGGGGGTCTTGGCGGGGGTGCGGCCCTGGTCGGTGGACGGGCCGCCGGGCCGGGCCGCGGCCGGGAGGGCGCCGAGTCCGACGACCAGTGTGGCCGCCGCGGCGAGTACGGGCAGACGTCGGTGGGGCGGCTTCTTCGTTCTCGGGCGGGCCATTCTGCCTCCAAGCGGCGAGCGGGCCCCGGAGCCTACCGCCGCCACCGCGGCGCGCAACCCCACCGGACGCAATCGGCGGCGCCGGGCGGCGCGCAACCTGCACCCGACGCGACCGGCGGTGCCGGACAGGCCTCAAGCCCGTACGGCACCGCCGGTCACCACCGTCGTGGCGCGCCGCTGCTGCGGCGGGTGGAAACAGCCTGCGCGTCGCGTCAGCGGCCGCGGGCCGCCGAGATCACGGGGCCGGACATGGCCGCCTCGCCCTTGGCGTTCGGGTGGAACGGGGCGGCCGGGTTCTCCGGCTGGGCACCCTCGATCCAGCGGTCCGCGGTGGGCTTGCACACGTCGTGGCCGAGGGTCGGCTTGTAGGTGTCCGCGAAGCGGACGCCGGCCTTGCGGGCCTCGCCCTGCAGCATCGTGTTGAGCTTCTTCTCGGTGTCCCGCAGGTAGGGGACGTCGCCCGCGGCGATCGGCACGGCCGGGAAGCACCCGACGCCGTCCTCCGGCATGATCGCCGGGTAGCCGACGAGCACCACGCGCGCGTACGGGGCGCGCTTGTGCACGTCCTTCAGCACCTTGGCGACCTTGGGCGCGGCGTCGGCGATGCGGGCGGTGAGCTGGTCCGTGCCGCCCTCGGTGTACTTCGTGCGGCAGGGGGCGCCGGCCGGGTCGGTGACGGACAGCTGGGCACAGGTGCCGATGATGTCGCCGAAGCCGATGTCGTTGCCGCCGATGCCGAGCGTGACGAGGCGGGTGCTCCGGCCGAGCGCGTTGAGCTGCGGCGGGTTGTCGCCCTGGGCGCGCCACATGTCGTCGGTCTTGGCCCCGCTGCAGCTGACGTCCTTGAAGGACGTCTGGTGCAGGGCCTTCGCGGTGAGCGCCGGGTAGTTGACGCTGGAGCGGGCGCAGTCGCCGCCGCTCTGCTCGGGAACGCCGGGGGCGGAGGTGTAGGAGTCGCCGAGGGCGACGTAGCGCTGGCCGCCCGCGGGGGTCGCGGCCGTCCCGGCGTCCGCCGCCGTCGCGGTGCCGGCGAAGGACGCCGCCAGGGCCGCCGCCGCGCCGAGCGCCGCGAGTCCCTTCCCGTACCGCCCACCACGCTTGTGCGTGTGTGCCACCGATGCCTCCATGAAATTGTCCGGTGTACGTCTTGCGATGATCGCGGACGTCAGACTCGCCGGGCGGTGACCGTCTGTCAACTGACGGCCCGAGATTAAATTGGAGTGCAAGAATCAAATTAGGTAGAGTGCAGATGTGCGATTGACCAAGAGCACCGACATAGCGCTGCGCATCGCCATGCGCCTGGCCGTGACCGGCGACGACAGCCCGACCACCCGTGAGGTGGCCGAGGCGGTCGGCGTGCCGTACACCCATGCCGCCAAGGTGGTCAGCAGGATGCAGCACCTGGGAGTCGTCGAGGCCCGCCGGGGCCGCGGCGGCGGACTCACCCTCACCACCGCCGGGCGGACGGGATCCGTCGGCCGGCTGGTGCGCGAGCTCGAAGGCACCGGCGACGTCGTCGGCTGCGAGGACGATCCACCCTGCCCGCTGCGCGCGGCCTGCCGGCTGCGCGGGGCCCTGCGGAACGCGCAGGAGGCGTTCTACGCCTCCCTGGACCCCCTCACGGTCGAGGAGCTGACCGGGCCGCCGACCGGGCCGGTCCTGCTGAGCCTCGGCACGCGGCCGCAGGACTGAAAGCCCCTCCCCTCCCCGCGGTCCTTCGCACGACCAAAAATATGCATTCGAGATGCCAATTAAGGAGCGCCGATGCTGTCCCCCAAGTCGACCGAGATCGTCCGCGCCACCCTCCCCGCCGTCGGCGGCGCCATCGGCGAGATCACCCCGCTCTTCTACGACAAGCTCTTCGCCGCCCACCCCGAGCTCCTGCGCGACCTCTTCAACCGCGGCAACCAGGCGAACGGCACCCAGCAGCAGGCCCTCGCCGGCTCCATAGCCGCCTTCGCGACCGCCCTGCTCGAGCACCCGGGGACCCGCCCCGACGCGATGCTCGCGCGCATCGCCCACAAGCACGTCTCCCTCGGGATCGCCCCCGAGCAGTACCGCGTCGTCCACCTGCACCTCTTCGCCGCCATCGCGGAGGTCCTGGGCGAGGCGGTCACCGAGGAGGTGGCGGCCGCCTGGGACGAGGTCTACTGGCTGATGGCCAACGCCCTCATCGCCCTGGAGGCCCGCCTGTACGAGCAGGCCGGCGCCGCCGCCGGGGACGTCTTCCGCCCGTACCGCGTCACCGGCCGCATCGAGGAGACCGCGGAGGTCACGACCTTCCTGGTCCAGCCGCTGGACGGCCGCCCCCTGCCCGACGCCCGGCCCGGGCAGTACGTCTCGGTGCGGACGGAGCTCGCGGACGGTGCCCGGCAGATCCGTCAATACAGCCTTTCCGGCCACCCCGACGACGCCCTGCAGTTCTCCGTCAAGCGCGTGACCGGCGACCCCGACGGCGAGGTCTCCCACCACCTCCACCACCACGCGCGCGTGGGCACCACGCTGATGGTCGGCGCGCCCTGCGGGGACGTGACCCTGGACGAGGGCACCTCACCCGTCCTGCTGGCCTCCGCCGGCATCGGGTGCACCCCGATGACCGGGATGCTCTCCCACCTGGCCGCGACCGGCTCGCACCGCCGCGTGATCGCCGTCCACGCCGACCGCAGCGAGGCCACCCACGCCTTCCGCAGCGACCTGCTGCAGCTCACGGAGAAGCTCCCCGACGCGGTCGCGCACATCTGGTACGAGCAGCCCGAGGGCGACTGGCCCGCCGACCGCACGGGGTACGCCGACCTCTCCCGCATCGGCATCCCCGCGGGCACCACGGCTTACCTCTGCGGCCCGCTGCCCTTCCTCCGCGCGGCCCGCACACAGCTCCTGGCGGCGGGCGTCGCGGCCGCGGACATCCACTACGAGGTCTTCGGCCCGGACCTGTGGCTGGGGCAGGACGCCTGACCGGCGGCACCGCGCGCCACCGATGGGGCGCCATCACCCACCGGCGCCCCATCCGTACACCAGCACCCCTCTTCGTTAGCACCTTCGAGTGACGGGCGGTTCTCCGGTCGGCCGGAGGGAAGAGTCATCGCACTCACGTCCGAGGAGGGCTCTCATGCCGCACTCACCCGCCCGTTCGCTCCTCCGCCTCCTCACCACCCTGCTCGCGGCGCTCTCGCTGGGGGCGCTCATGGCCGGCCCCACGGCCGCCCAGAGCAAGACCTTCGCCGCGCGCACGGTCTCGATGGTGAACTTCCGGTTCGTCCCGCAGACGCTGACGGTCAACGTCGGTGACACGGTCACCTGGATCAACAACAGCGGCAGCACGCACACCACCACGTCCGACGCACTGCTCTGGGACCTTCCCGTCGGCCCCGGCCAGGCGTCCCGGGCCGTGCCCTTCAACACCCCGGGGACGTTCCCCTACCACTGCACCCCGCACGCGGGGCTCGGCATGACGGGCACCATCACCGTCCAGTAGCCGCCGCGAGCGTCACGGATGGATCTGCCCGGCACCCGGCATCAGGGTGCCGGGCTCCGCCGGGGCGACCTCCACCGCCTCCGTCTTCAGGCTGCGGCGCTGGCGCCTGGCGACCCACGTCGCGAACCACGACAGGAGCATGCACATGCCGATGTAGATCGGGGAGATGACCATGACGACGGGGATGAACGGCAGCCCGTAGTCGAGGTTGCTGGCGATGAGCTTGCCCGCGTGCAGGAACTCCTCGTAGGTGATCAGGAAGCCCAGCGAGGTGTCCTTCAGCGCCACGACCAGCTGGCTGATGATCGTCGGCAGCATGGCGCGGACCGCCTGCGGCACGAGGACATGGGTCATCACCTGCGTCTTGCGCATCCCGAGGGCGTACGCCGCCTCCCGCTGGCCGCGGTCGACGGAGTTCACCCCGCTGCGGAAGACCTCGGCGAGCACCGAGCCGTTGTAGAGGGTGAGCCCGGTGACGAGGGCCGGCAGCGGCTGGACCTTGAGGGCCACGAAGACGAAGAAGATCATGACCAGGACCGGCATGGCCCGGAAGAACTCCACGAAGAGCGTGGCGGTCCAGCGCAGGATCCGGTGCTCGGACAGCCGGCCCGCGGCGAGCAGCCCGCCGAGGGCGAGGGAGAGCACGGCGGCGTAGGCGAAGGCCTTGAGCGTGTTGCCGAGGCCGCGCAGCAGCAGCTCCTGGATGCCCTCGTACGCGAAGGGCCGCCACTTCTCCGCCGTGAACTGGTTGGTGTCGAACAGCAGGTAGATCACCCCGGCGACGATCCCCAGGATCACGGCGGTGGAGACCAGCCCGTAGATCAGGTGGCGCCGCCGGGCCATGGGCCCGGGGATGTCGTAGAGCGCGGTGTCGGTCATCGGGGCACTCCCCAGCGCTTCTCCAGCACGTTGAAGATCGCGCTGATGGACAGGGTGACGATCAGATAGCCGACGGCGATCCAGATGAAGGACCAGATGACGCTGTAACCGAGCTCGTTGAGCGGCTTGTACGTGCCGAGGAGCTCGGTCACGCTGAACGACCCGGCGATCGCGGAGTTCTTGGCGAGCGCGATCAGGGTGGAGCCGACCGGCGGGATGACGGAGCGGAAGGCCTGCGGCAGCACGACCAGGCTCAGGGTCTGCGCGAAGGTCATGCCCAGACTGCGGGCCGCCTCGCCCTGCCCGGTCGGCACGGTGTTGATGCCCGAGCGCAGGGCCTCGCAGATGAAGGCCGACGTGTAGCAGCCGAGGGCGAGGACGGCGAACAGCTCGAAGGGCAGGACGACGCCGAAGCGCGGCAGTCCCAGCAGCACCGCGAAGAACAGCAGCGTCAGCGGGGTGTTGCGCAGCACCGTCACCCACACCGTGCCGAAGACCCGCAGGGAGCCGACGGGGGCGACCCGGAAGGAGGCCATCACGAAGCCCAGGACGAGGGCGAGCAGCGAGGAGTAGACGGTGAGTTCCACGGTGCCGAGCAGGCCCTCGCCGTAGAGGGAGAGGTTGTCGGTGAGCACGTTCACAGCGGGGCTCCTCAGCTCGCCGGGTAGCGGTCGACGGCGGGCGGCGGCGGGGCGGGCACCCCGGAGAGGCCGAGCGTCGCGTCGTACGCCTTCTTCCAGTCGCCGTTCTTCTCGTGGGCCGTGATGGCGTCGTCCAGGGCGAAGCGCAGGGCGTTGTCGCCGCGGGGCACGCCGATGCCGTAGGGCTCCTTGGAGAAGGGCTTCCCGGCGATCTTCAGCTCGTCGGGGGCCTTGGCCGCGAAGCCCATGAGGATGGTGTCGTCGGTGGTGACGGCGTCGACCTGGAGGCTGAGGAGGTTGTCCACGCAGACCGAGTAGGTGTCGTAGGCGACGGCGATGGCCTTGGGGTACTCGCGCTGGATGCGCTGCAGCGGGGTGGAGCCGGCGGCCGAGCAGACGCGCTTGCCCGCCAGGTCCTGGGGCCCGTTGATGTCCGTCTCGTCGGTGCGGACCAGCAGCGACTGCCCGGCGATGAAGTACGGCCCGGCGAAGCCGACCTGCTTCTTGCGCAGGTCGTTGATGGTGTAGGTGCCGACGTAGTAGTCGATCTGGCCGTTCTGGAGGGCGGTTTCGCGGTTGGCGGAGGCGATGGTGCGGAAGCGGATGGTCTTGGGGTCGAAGCCCAGGGAGGCGGACATCATCCGGGCGATCTCGATGTCGTAGCCGGAGTAGACGCCCGTGGCGGGGTCCTTCTCGCCCATGTAGGGCTGGTCCTCCTTGGCGCCGACGACCAGGTGGCCGCGGGCCTTCGCGGCCCGCCAGGTGGGCGAGTCGGGGAGCTGGAACGCCTTGTCGACCGTGTAGACGGGCAGTTCTTCGGGTTTGGGGCCCTTGACGGGCGGGCTGCCGGGCTTGCCGCAGGCGGCGGCGAGCAGGGCGAGCCCGGCGAGGACCAGGCCGGCGGCCCGGCGGCCCCGCGTGCGGGTCCCCGTGAGGCGCCCGGCCCCCTGCCCGTTCCGGTTCTTCCCTTGCCTGTTCCGGTTCCGGTTCCCTTGCCTGTTCATGTGCGCAGCACTCCCCGCTCAGTGCTTGAGGATCTTGGAGAGGAAGTCCTTGGCGCGCTCGCTCTCGGGTGCGGTGAAGAACTGCTCGGGGGAGCGGTCCTCGACGATGCGGCCGTCGGCCATGAAGACCACGCGGTTGGCGGCGGAGCGGGCGAAGCCCATCTCGTGGGTGACGACGACCATCGTCATGCCGTCCCGGGCGAGCTGCTGCATGACCTCCAGCACCTCGTTGATCATCTCCGGGTCGAGCGCCGACGTCGGCTCGTCGAACAGCAGGGCCTTGGGCTCCATGGCCAGGGCGCGGGCGATGGCCACGCGCTGCTGCTGGCCGCCCGAGAGCTGGGCGGGGTACTTGTCCGCGTGGGCGAGCAGGCCGACGCGCTCCAGCAGCTCGCGCGAGCGCCGGTCGGCCTCCTCCTTGGACCGCTTGCGGACCTTCACCGGTGCCAGGGAGACGTTGGCCAGCACGGTCTTGTGGGCGAAGAGGTTGAAGGACTGGAAGACCATCCCGACCTCGGCGCGCAGCTTGGCGAGCTCGCGCCCCTCCTCGGGCAGCGGGTGCCCGTCGAGGAGGATGGTGCCGGACTCGACGGGTTCCAGCCGGTTGATCGCCCGGCACAGGGTGGACTTGCCGGAGCCGGAGGGGCCGATGACGACGACCACCTCGCCCCGGCCGACGGTGAGGTCGATGTCCCTCAGAACGTGCAGCTTGCCGTAGTGCTTGTTGACACCACGTAGTTCGATCAGGGGATCGACGGCCATGCCCAGTCCCGCCCACTCTCCGCGCTCTTCGGGTCGACGCTCACCATCCGGGCAAGCTATTCCCCTCCATAGGGGACTTCAGCCATGACACGCATTCATATGGGCATTCGTTGCACATTGCCCGCCATTTGCCCTAGGTACACAGACCGGGCCTGGGTACCTAGCCTGAGGGGGACGGACTGGGGGAACTCGGGGGAAAGGAGCCGGGGGTGGGCGACAGCAGGCCCGTCTACCAGCGCATCGCGGACGATCTGCGCCGGCGTATCGACGAGGGCGGGCTCGCCGTGGGAGAGCGCATCCCCTCCCGTTCCGAGCTCAAGCGCACCTACGCCGCGAGCGACCAGACCGTGGACCGGGCGGTGCGCGTGCTGAAGGCCGCCGGGTATGCGGAAGGCCAGTTCGGGCGGGGCGTGTTCGTCACCGACCGGGCGCCCCTGGGCAGCCTGCTCCGCTCCACCGGGGCCGTCGACTCCCCCTTCGCCGCACAGATCCGGGGCTACGGGCCGCCCGTCCCGCGCCGGGGCGAGCAGTCCGGCCGGCAGCCGCAGCCCGACGGCGGCACCGCCCGTAACACCACCCTTACGTGGGAAGCGTCGTCCACCGAAACCGCCGCCCCGGAGCGGATCGCCGAGCGGCTGCACATCGGCGTGGGCACCCGCGTGCTCTGCACGCACTACGAGTACCTGGCCAACCGGCACCCCGTGCAGCTCGCCACCAGCTGGGAGCCGCTCGCCATCACCGAGGGCACGGACGTCGCCCTGCCCGAGCGCGGCCCCTACGCCCGGCGCGGGGTCCGCGGGCGGCTGGCGGCCATCGGGATCCGGGTCGTGCGCGCCCGGGAGCTCGTGGGCTCCCGGCCGGCGAGCACACCGGAGGCCGAGGCGCTCGGCTGCGCCGCGGGGAGCTGCGTCACGGTCATCGAGCGCACGCACTTCGACGGCGACGGCCGGGCCGTGGAGACGTCCGACATCGTCGTGCGCGCCGACCGGTGGCGGGTCGAGTACGACATCGCCTTCACCAGCTGAGACCGCCCCCCGGCCCGCCGCCCGCCCCTGTTCTGTCCCCGTCCTGCCCCGCCACCCCGGCCGCCCCGCCCCGCCCCGCTCGCCCGAGGGAGATCAGTTCTCCGCGAGCTCCGCGTACAGCTGCGACAGCTCCGGTGCGCCGTCGGCCGCCCACTCGCGGCCCGCCTCGACCACGTCGACCTCCCGGCCGTTGGCGAGCCGCACCACCGGCTGGCCGTCCGGCCAGATCCACCATCCCGCGCCCGGCACCGTACGGATGACGACCGTGCCCAGGTAGAGGCCCGCGTCGTTGCCCAGCCAGGGCACCAGCTCCGGGTCGTCCCGCCAGCGCGGCTGCAGCTGGTCCAGCGCCTCCAGGGAGGCGGGCGAGTCGTCGAGCACCACCCCTGCGGACTGCGCGTGCGTGCGCAGCAGTTCGCACTCGGACAGCAGCTCCGCAAGACCTTCCGGGTCGCGGTCGACCGCGTTCGCCAGTGCCGCGCCGCGCCCCGGTCCGTGTCGCTTTCGCCAACTGTCCAAGAAGGGAATGTTCATACCGGACAGGATCGCACTCGCACGGATGGCCCCACCACAGGCGCGCGGCGTCCGACGTGACCGGATGGCCTCCTTGACGTTGCCCATACGTCTCCTTAGCTTCATGCAGCCACAGACCGAGCGGGGAACCAAGGGAGGCATGAGACACATGCTGCTCCGAACGCAGACACCGGGCGGGAAACGGCACAGACGGTGGACGGCGGCGCGGGCTGCGGCCCGGGCCGCCGCGGTGGGGATCGTGGGCGCCGCCTGCGCCGTCGCTGCCGCAAACGCTCCGGCGCTCGCCGCCGGCTTGCAACCCGGTGCACAACCCGGCAGAGAGCCGCTCCCGCTGGAGCGGCTCTTCGACAACCGGGCGGTCAGCGACGACGCCCGCCCCGGCGGTGCCGACTTCGACGGGGCCGGCAACTCCCTCTCCGCCCAGGACCTCACGGCCGCCGACTGGACGCCCGGCCGTGAACTCGCCTTCGACGGCGCCCGGCTGCACTGGCCCCGCTCCGCCCCCGGGAAGCCCGACAACGTCCGCGCTGCCGGCCAGGCCGTCCGGCTCGGCGGCCGTGGGGAGGCCCTGACGTTCCTCGTCGCCGGCACGACCAAGGGCGCGCCGGGGGGCGACGCCGCCGGCACCGGCACGGTGCGCTACCGCGACGGCTCGCGCAGCACCTACCGGCTCGCCGCACCGGACTGGCGCGCCGGCCTCCTGACCACGAAGGCCGTCGGCCTCCCCCACCTCAACACGAGCAGCGGGCGGAAGACCGCCACCACCCGGCTGTACACGGTGTCCGTGCCGGTCGCGCCCGGCCGCGACGTCGAATCCGTCGTGCTGCCGCCTGACCCCGGGCCCGAGCGCGACCTGCACGTGTTCTCGCTCGCGCTGCGCGGCACCACCCGCGGCTGGACCGGCACCTGGGCCGCCTCCACCTCCGGCTACGCGGCCGTCGGCCCGTGGACGGACCGCACGCTGCGGCTGGTCGTGCACAGCAGCGCCGGCGGGTCCGCGACGCGCATCCGGCTGGAGAACACCTTCGCGCCGCGCCCGGTGCGGATCGGCCACGCCACCGTCGCCCTGCAGGGCAAGGGCGCGGCCACGGCCGGCGCGCCGCGGGCGCTGGCCTTCGGCGGGCGGCCGGGCACCGTGATCCCCGCCGGCGCCCAGGCGTTCAGCGACCCGCTGGGCTTCCGGGTGCCCGAGGACACCAACCTGCTGGTGAGCATCCACCTGCCCGGCACCGTGCCGGCCGTGCCCGTGCACAGCTACACCAGCCAGGTCTCCTACCTCACCGGCGACGGCAGCGGCGACCGGACGGGCGAGCGCGGCGCGGGCGCGTACACCGCGACGCTCTCGACGTGGCCGCTGCTGACGGGCGTGGACGTAGCGGACGGGCCCGGGTCCGTGGTGACGCTGGGCGACTCCATCACCGACGGCGAGCGGTCGACGCCCGGCGCCAACGGCCGCTGGCCCGACCTGCTGGCGCGGCGCCTGCGGGGGCAGCACGGCGTGCCGCGGTTCGGGATCCTCAACCACGGCATCTCCGGCAACCGCGTGGTGACCGACCGCTATCCCGGCGACGGGACCAGCACCATCATGAGCGGCGTCAGCGCCCAGCACCGGCTGGAGCGGGACGTGCTGGCGCAGACCTCGGCCCGTACGGTCATCGTCTTCGAGGGCGTCAACGACATCCGGTCCGGCACGAAGGCCGAGCAGGTCATCGCCGGGCTCAAGGCGATCGCGGCGCGCGCCCACGAGCGCGGGCTGCGGGTCGTCGCCGCCACCATCGCGCCCTGCGGCGGCTTCTACGACTGCACGCCGGACGCCGAGGCCCAGCGCACCGCCATCAACCGGCACATCCTGGCCGGCGCCGGCACGTACGACGCCGTCTTCGACTTCGACGCGGCGATCCGGGACCCGCAGCAGCCGGACCGGATGCTTCCGGCCTACGACGGCGGCGACCACCTGCACCCCAACGATGCCGGCATGAAGGCGTTCAGCGACGCGATCGACCTGCGCAAGCTGATCTGACCGCGCCGGCCGCCGGCCGTGCGCGGCGGCGCGGGCGGGAGAGCGCGGCGGGCGGGGCGCCCGGGCTCAGACGTCCAGGTCGACGACGACCGGGGCGTGGTCCGAGGCGCCCTTGCCCTTGCGCTCCTCGCGGTCGACGAACGCGTCCTGCTTCGCCTTCACGAAGGGGGTGTTGCCGTAGACGAGGTCGATGCGCATGCCCCGGTTCTTGGGGAAGCACAGCTGGCGGTAGTCCCAGTACGTGTACGGGCGGTCGTACTTCAGCGGGCGCGGCACGACGTCGGACAGGCCCAGGTCGCGCAGGGCGCCGAGCGCCGCCCGCTCGGCCGGGGTGACGTGCGTGGCGCCCTCGAAGACGGCCGGGTCGTAGACGTCCTCGTCGGTCGGGGCGATGTTGTAGTCACCGAGGACGGCGAACGGGCGCTCGCCCTCCGCATCGGCGGCGACGGCGTCCCGCAGGGTCTCCAGCCAGCGGAGCTTGTACGCGTAGTGGTCGTGGCCGACCTCCCGGCCGTTGGGCACGTAGACCGACCAGACGCGGACGCCGCCGCACGTCGCCGAGATCGCGCGGGGCTCCTGCCCGCCGTCGTAGTCGGGGCCGCCCGGCAGGCCGCTCACCACGTCCTCCAGGCCCACCCGGGAGACGATCGCCACGCCGTTCCACCGGCCGGTGGCGTTCACCGCGGCCTCGTAGCCCAGCTCGCGAAGCTCGTCGAACGGGAAGGCGTCCTCCGCGCACTTCGTCTCCTGTATGCACAGCACGTCCGTGCCGCTGCTCTCCAGCCAGGCCAGCAGCCTCGGGAGACGGGCGGTGATCGAGTTCACGTTCCAGGTGGCGATGCGCATGGAGCAACCCTAACGGCCGGGTCCGACATTCCCCGTCCGTCAGAGGGTCACGCTCTCCCCGGGCGCCAGCCGGGCGTGCTCGGCGCCGACCCGGGCGGGCGTCAGCATCCGGTCGTACACCGGCCGCGCGAGATCGGTGAGCAGCGCGTCGTGCACGTCGATCGCGAGGCGCGGCGCGAGCTCCCGCACGTAGTCGATGACCTCCGAGATCTTGTTCCAGGGCGCCATGACCGGCAGCATCAGCGTGTCCACCGGCACGTCCGGCAGCGTCAGCGCGTCGCCCGGGTGGAAGACCGAACCGTCCACGAGATAGCCGACGTTCGTGATCCGCGGGATGTCCGGGTGGATCACGGCGTGCAGCTGCCCGTGCACCTGCACGTCGAAACCCGCCGCCGTGAAGGCGTCCCCCTCCCCCACCGTGTGCACCCGGCCCGGGAAGGCCGGAGCGATCTGCTCCGCGACGCTGCGCAGCGTCCACAGCTCGGCCGCGGGGTTCGCCTCCAGCGCGGCCCGCAGGCGGTCCTCGGCGAAGTGGTCGGGGTGCTCGTGGGTCACGAGGATCGCGTCGGCGCCGACGGCCGCGTCCGCCTCGCTGAAGGCCCCGGGGTCGATGGCGAGCGTGCGGCCGTCCTTCTCCAGGCGGACGCACGCGTGGCTCTTCTTCGTCAGCTTCAGCTTGAGCTCCATGAGCCCATACTGCTACGCCCCGGAGCCCGCCTCCTCGGCGATGACACGCTGCGCGGCGGCGAACGCGGCGCCCGCGGCCGGCAGGCCGCAGTAGACGGCCGTGTGCAGCAGCGTCTCCTTGATCTCGTCGGGGGTGACGCCGCTGCGGAGCGCTCCGCGGGTGTACGGGGCGATCTCGTCGACGTGGCCGCGGGCCGTGAGGGCGGTCAGGGTGATCAGGGCCCGGGTGCGGCGGTCGAGACCGGGCCGGGACCAGGCGCCGCCCCAGGCGGAACGCGTGACGAGGTCGTGGAAGTCACCGGTGAAGCCGTCCCGGTCGACGGGCTCGTCGCCGAGGACCTCGCGCCGGACGCGCTCGCCGCGCTCGCGGTCGTCGGCGGGGCCGTGCATGTCCGCCGGGGGCGGCCCGAAGCCGCGCGGGGCGGCGGAGCCGGGCGCGCCGAAGCCGCCGGCGTGGCCGGCCGCACCGGGCAGCCCCGCCCCGGGCACGGGCAGACCCACGCCCCCGAATCCGCCACCGGCCGGCGCCGGCCCGGGTATCCCTGCGGGCACCCCCGGCCCGGCGACGCCCGCGCCCGCGCCGGAACCGGAACCGGAAGCGTTGGTGCCCGCAGGCTCATGCGCACCGGCACCGTGCCCGACCGGCCCGAACCCGGCACCGGAGGATCCCGGGGAATCCACGCCGGGACCCTGGGCCCCGGAACCCGCGGAACCGTGCACGCCGGGCCCCTGCCCCACCGGCCCGGGGCCCGTCCCCGGGGAACCCGGGGAACCCTGAGAGCCGGAAGCGCCGGGGCCCGCGGCATTCTGGGCACCGGACTCCCGCCCCATCAGGCCGAAGCCGGTACCCGAAGCCCCCGGTCCGCCCGGTCCGCCCGGTCCGGAAGCGCCGGAAGCGCCGGGACCGGCGAGGCCGGGCGCGCCGGGGGCCGGGGCGGCGGAGCCCGTCCCCGGTGCGCCGAAGCCCGCGCCCGCGCCGGGAGAAGTCGTGCCCGGCGCCCCCGTACCGGAGTCGGTGGCCCCGGCCACGCCCGCTCCGGGCGGCACCGCCGGACCCGCGCCCGTTCCCGGGCCGCCGAAAGCGCCGCCCGTACCGGAGCCCGGCGCGCCGAAGGCCGGGTTCGTGCCGTCCTGGCCCGTGCCCGGCGGCATGGCCGAAGCCGTACCGGCCCCCGGGCCGCCGGACGGCGCGCCCGTGCCGAAGGCCCCGCCCGCGCCGGAACCCGGGGCGCCGAAGCCCGCGCCGACTGCGCCGGCGGCCGAAGCCCCCGGCCCCGCCGTGCCCCCGGCCGGACCCGACGGCCCCGCCGCACCGGCCGCACCCGCCGCGCCCTGCGCCGCAGCCGCCCCCGTCACCGGCGACAACCCCTGCTGCGTCGACATCTGCCAGGCCGTCGTGAAGTGGCGGACCAGCAGGTCCGTCACCGCCGACGGCTGTTCCACCGGGGCCAGGTGCGACGCGCCGGGCACCACGGCCAGCTTCGCGTCGTGGATGCCCGCGACCAGGACCCGCGCGTCGGCGGGCGGCGTCGTGGTGTCCTCGGCGCCGACGATGACGAGCGCCGGCACGCTGATGCGGGTCAGCTCGGCCCGTACGTCGAAGGCGGCCAGCGCGTCGCACGAGGCGATGTAGGAGTACGTGTCGGTGGTGCCGACCATCTGCACGGCCCAGTCGACTATGGCGGGCTGGGCGCCGGAGAAGTTCGCGGTGAACCAGCGCTCGGGCGCGGAGCGGGCGACGGGGTCGAGGCCGTCCCGGCGGACCGCGGCACCGCGCTGCCGCCAGGAGTCGGCCGTGCCGTAGCGGGCGGAGGCGGCGACGAGGGCGAGGGAGGCGAGCCGGTGCGGGTGGCGCAGGGCCAGGTCGATGCCGACGGCGGCGCTGAGCGAGCAGCCGGCGTAGCCGAAGCGGTCGACGCCGAGCGAGTCGAGCGTGGCGACGAGCCGGTCGCCGAGTTCGCCGACGGTGGGGGTGGGCGTGGCGGGGGCGCCGCCGTGGCCGGGCAGGTCGAAGCGGAGCACCCGCCAGTGCCGGGTCAGCTCGGGTATCTGGCGGTCCCACATGTGCCACGTGGTGCCGAGTGCGGGGCCGACGACCAGGACGGGCCCGTCCTCGGGGCCGTCGGTCCGGTACTGGAGGGGCTGCGGGGTCTGCTTCTCGCTCACCCGCGCCACGCTATCCGACGGCCCGGAAGGGCGATCAGGGCGTGGTCGTGGACACCACAAAAACCCGTGGGTACTTCGGGTCGTCGAGGTTGGCGGTGATCTCCAGGGAGGGCTTGGGCTTGTCCTGGTCGACGGTGGTGCCCGCCCAGCGGTGCCCGCCGCCCAGGTCCCAGCCGACCTCGGCGGCCTCGTCCTCGTCGATGGTGACCTCGCCCTCCTCCAGCTCGGAGGCGCTGGTGCCGACGTCGGAGAGCCACTTGTCGAACTTCTCGCGCGTGGTCGTGAACTGCAGGAAGAGCGAGCTCGCCTTCCACGCGTTGGTCTCGTAGCTGGCGACGTCCTCCGCGTAGGGCGGGACGGTCACTTCGTAGAGGCGGCGCTGGAGCCGGGTGGGCCAGCCCTCCTCCAGGCCGGAGGCGGCCGCCTGCTCCTTCTTGGACTCGCTGCCGCCGCGGCTCTGCATCGCGGAGATGTAGAGGTAGCCCGCGGGGATGGCGATGAGGAGGAAGACGACGACGGCCTTCAGGCAGCGGCGGCGGAAGCCGCCGTCCGGCTGCCCGGGGCTGTGCGGCGGCGCCGTGCGCTCGGGGTGTTCCGTGGTGGTCATCAAGCGCGACCCGCCCTCGCGTACCGCTCGTAGCGCTCGACGCGGCGGCGGTTGGCGCGCCGGAAGCGGCGGGCGACGAGCCGGGCCAGGTCCGCGGCGCCGACCATGCCGGCCTCGGGGCCGAGCTGGGCCTTGACGATGCGGGCCTCGGGGCGGTAGCCGCGGCCGGTGAGGTGGCGGCGGAAGGCGTCCCGGGCGGGGCCGATCAGCAGGTCGTCGGCGGCGCTGACGCCGCCGCCGATGACGAAGCAGGAGGGGTCGAGGGCGGCGGCGAGGTTGGCGATGCCGACGCCGAGCCACTGGCCGATGTCCTGCAGCAGTTCGACGCACATGGCGTCGCCGGAGCGGGCCAGCTCGGTGATGAGGGGGCCGGTGATCTCGGGGATGTTGCCGCCGACGCGGTCGATGATCCCGTACGCGACGGGGGACTCGGCGGCGGCCAGCTCGCGGGCCTCGCGCACCAGGGCGTTGCCGGAGCTGTACTGCTCCCAGCAGCCGCGGTTGCCGCACGGGCAGCGGTGGCCGCCGGGCACGACCTGCATGTGGCCGAACTCGCCGGCGACGCCGAACTTGCCGCGCTTGACCTGGCCGTCCTCGAGGATCGCGCCGCCGATGCCCGTACCCAGAGTGATCATGACGAGGTGGTCCTCGCCGCGGCCGGCGCCGAAGCGCCACTCCGCCCAGGCGGCGGTGTTGGCGTCGTTGTCGACCATGACGGGGACGGCGAGGCGGCCGGCGAGGCGGTCGCGCAGCGGCTCGTTGCGCCAGGACAGGTGCGGGGCGAACAGGACGCGGTTGCGGTCGGCGTCGACCCAGCCGGCCGCGCCGATGCCCACGGCGTGGACGTCGTGCCGGTCGGAGAGGTCGAGGACCAGCTCGACGATGGTGTCCTCGACGACCTTGGGGCTCTTGGACTTGTCCGGCGTCTCGGTGCGGACCTTCTCCAGGATGGTGCCGTCGGCGTCGACGACGCCCGCCATCACCTTGGTGCCGCCGATGTCGATGCCGACGGTGGGGACGCGCGGAGCGGTCAGGTGCGAGCGGCGCTCGCGCGTGCCGACGGTCCGGAGCACGGTGGCCTTCGCCGCGCCCCGGTGGAGGTCGCGATACATGCTCATGACACCACCGCCACGGCGTGGAGCTGTGCGGTTCTACGGTCGCTCCGGTTGCGTGCTCGCAAGAGTCGTCGTCCCTGCGGTGGTCTCGGGAGGTCTCCGCCTCGTGGATACGGTCGTGGCCGATTGTGCCTCAAGGAAGCGTCGCGTACCGCATCGCACGAAGCGGGCCCACCGTCGGCGGGCCCGCTTCGTGAGAGCTGCGTCACCCCTCGCCGGAGGCGACCGGTTTGCCGCCGATCACGTCCGGCCCGGGGGCCCGCTGCAGCTCGTGGCTGAGCTGTTCGAGCTCGCTGCCGCCCGCCATCTGGCGGGTGAGCTCGTCGAGGGCGATCTCCGACTTGGCGTGGCTGCCGGCCATCGCACCGCGCTTGAGCAGCACGAAGCGGTCACCGACCAGATACGCGTGGTGAGGGTTGTGGGTGATCAACACCACGCCCAGGCCGGCGTCGCGCGCCGCGGCCACGTACTTCAGGACCACGCCCGACTGCTTGACGCCGAGCGCCGCGGTCGGCTCGTCGAGGACGAGCACCTTCGCACCGAAGTAGACCGCCCGCGCGATGGCCACGCACTGGCGCTCGCCGCCGGAGAGGGTGCCGATGGGCTGGTCGACGTCGCGCAGGTCGATGCCCATGCGCAGCAGCTCGCTGCGCGTGGTCTCGCGCATGTGCTGCACGTCGAGCCGCTTGAAGGGGCCCGCGCCCTTCGTGGGCTCGGAGCCGAGGAAGAAGTTCCGCCACACCGGCATGAGCGGGACGACCGCGAGGTCCTGGTAGACCGTGGCGATGCCGCGGTCGAGGGCCTCGCGGGGGGAGGCGAGCTTGGTCTCCTCGCCCTCGATCTCGAAGCTGCCGGCGTCGTGCTGGTGCAGACCCGCCACGATCTTGATGAGGGTGGACTTGCCGGCGCCGTTGTCGCCGAGCACACAGGTGATCTCGCCCGCGTGGACCTCCAGGGAGACCCCTTCGAGGGCGCGGATGTTCCCGTAGAACTTGCTGACGTCGGTCAGCTTGACCAGGGCAGCAGCACTCACTTGCGGGCCTCCGCCCTCTTGCGCACCCAGGCGTTCAGCAGCGTCGCCAGGAGCAGCATCGCGCCGAGGAAGAACTTGAACCAGTCCGGGTTCCACTGCGCGTAGACGATGCCCTTGCTGGCCATGCCGAAGATGAACGCGCCGACCGCGGAGCCGATGGCGGAGCCGTAGCCGCCGGTCATCAGGCAGCCGCCGATGACGGCCGCGATGATGTACAGGAGCTCGTTGCCGACGCCCTCGCCGGACTGCACCACGTCGTACGACATGAGCAGGTGCTGACCGGAGACCCAGGCGCAGAAGGCGACCGCCATGTACAGGGCGATCTTGGTGCCCTTGACGGGGACGCCGACCGCGCGGGCCGCGTCGGAGTTGCCGCCCACCGCGAAGATCCAGTTGCCGGCGCGGGTGCGCAGCAGGACCCAGGTGGCCAGGGCCACCAGGCCGAGCCACCACAGGATGGTGATCTGGAGGTCCACGCCGCCGATCGTCAGGTGCGAGGCGAAGACCGCGCGGGCGGACTCGAAGCCCTCCATGTCCCCGATGGTCTTGGTGGAGACGGTGCCGCCGATGAGCTTGGTGAAGCCCAGGTTCAGACCGGTCAGCATCAGGAAGGTGGCCAGCGTGATGATGAAGCTGGGCAGCTTGGTGCGGGTGAGCACGAAGCCGTTGAAGAAGCCGACGGCGAGCATCACGAGCAGCGAGACGCCGGCGCCGACCCAGACGTTGGCCGTCATCTGGTAGCTGAACATCGAGGAGACCAGCGCGGCGCTGGTCACCATCACACCGGCCGACAGGTCGAACTCGCCGCCGATCATCAGCAGCGCCACGGGCACGGCCATGATGCCGATGGTCGAGGAGGCGTAGAGCACCGTCGACAGGCTCGACGCCTGCAGGAAGCTGTCGGCGACGACCGAGAAGAAGACGAAGACCGCCACCGCGCCGACGACCGCACCGAGCTCGGGGCGGCCGAGCAGCCGGCGCAGGTGCGAGCGGTGCGTCAGCCGTTCGTCGGGGGCGTCCTTGACGGGGGCCGTGGCGGGGGCGCTCATCGCGTGCCCCGCTTGGCGTACTCGGCGAGGGTCTTGGCGTCGTCCTTGGTGACGATCTGGGGGCCGGTCAGGACCGGGCGGCCGCCGCCGAGCATGTCGCGGTTGTAGCGGTAGAGCCACAGCAGGTCGACGGCCTCGTAGCCCTGCAGGTACGGGTCCTGGTCGACGGCGAAGCCGAGCTTGCCGGACTGCAGGGCCTCGGCGACCTTGGCGTTGAGGTCGAAGGTGTCGACCTCGGCCTTGCTGCCGGCCTGCTCGGCGGCCTTGACCGCGGTGGGGGCGAAGGGGGCGCCGAGCGTGACGACGGCGTCGATGTCCTTGTCGGACTGCAGCTTCGCCTCGATGGACGACTGCACGCCGGGCATGTTCGTGCCCTCGACGTAGAGGTTCTGCACCTCGCCCTTGAAGGACTTCTTCACGCCGTCGCAGCGCTGCTCGTGGCCGACGTTGCCCTGCTCGTGCAGGACGCAGACCGCCTTCTTCTTCCCGCGCTCGTTGAGCTGCTCGCCGACCGCCTCGCCGGCGATGACCTCGTCCTGGCCGATGTGGGTGAGCGCGCCGAACTCCTTGGACTTGTCGGAGCCCGAGTTCACGGTGATCACCGGGATGCCGGCCTTCTTGGCCTTGGCCACGACGTCCTTCATGGCGTCGGGCTTGGCGAGCGTGACGATCAGGCCGTCGACCTTCTGGTCGATCATGGCCTGGACGCTCTGCGCCTGCTTGTTGCCCTCCACGTCATGGGCGTAGAGGAATTTGATGTTGTCCTTCGCGGCCGCCTGCTTGGCGCCGCTCTGGACGATGTCCCAGAAGGTGTCGCCATCGCCCGAGTGAGTGACCATCGCGAAGGTCCAGCGGGGCGTGTCGACCGCGGCGCGGCCCTGGGCGGCCTTGGCCGCCCGCTCCTCCGCGCGCTTGCCGCCCGTAGCGCTGCACCCCGCCAGGGTGGCGCCGAGCACCGCTGCCAGCACGGCGCTCACCGCACGTACGCCTGTCCGAACCCTTGCCACGAGGAGTTGCCCTTCTCACTGTCTGTCACGGTGCGGCCGGACCCCGATTCCGACGGGCCCAACCGCCCAAGTATCCGTCACCATCCGTCACCGCTGACCGCGGGGGCTTCAGCGGGTACCGCGGGGGGCTGCTGCATGTGGGTGGAGTTCTAGTGGCGGGCGCCCCACCGCGTCAAGACTTTGTCCGAACATTCTGACGGCATGACGTAAGGGGGCGGGACCGTCCGCGCCGACGAGGCCGGGACCGGGCGGGGCCGGGCCTCGTCCGGGACCGGGCCGCCTACGAGCGGACCAGCAGCTGGAATTCGAAGGAGTAGCGCGAGGCCCGGTAGACGTGCGAACCGTACTCGACGGCGCGCCCGGTGTCGTCGTACGTGGTCCGCTCCATCGTCAGCAGCGGAGCGCCCTCCGGCTCGGCCAGCCGCTCGCCCTCCTCGGCGGTCGCGGCGCGGGCGCCGATCGTCTGCCGGGCGCTGTGCAGCGTGATGCCGGCGGCACGGATGAGGCGGTAGAGGCCGGTCTCCTCCAGGCGGGCGGGGCCGGCGTCGAGGAGGCCCACGGGCAGGTGGTTGCACAGGTGGGCCATGGGCTCGCCGTGGGCGAGGCGCAGCCGCTCGACGCGCAGGACCTCGGTGCCCTCGGGCACGCCCAGGGCCGCGGCGACACCCGCCGCGGCGGCCTCGGTCCCGTGGTGGAGCACCCGGGTGGCGGGCTGCTGCCCCGCCGCTTCGAGGTCGTCGTAGAGGCTGCTGAGCTCCAGGGGGCGCTTGACCTGGCTGTGCAGCACCTGGGTACCGACGCCGCGGCGGCGGATGAGCAGGCCCTTGTCCACCAGCGACTGGATGGCCTGGCGGACGGTGGGCCGGGACAGGCCGAGCCGCGCGGCGAGGTCGATCTCGTTGCCGAGCAGGCTGCCGGGGGCGAGCCCGCCCTGCTCGATCGCCGCTTCGAGCTGCTGGGACAGCTGGTAGTAGAGCGGGACGGGGCTGCTGCGGTCCAGGCTGAACTGGAGGGGTGGTTGGTTCGCCACGAAGGGAGCCTAGCCGCGGGGCCGGATGACGGGAAGTTCGTAGGTCAGGTTGTCCGGACATGTAACGGCACGTATCCGCCGTTACCGATACGAGTGACCGCGGCGTCAACCTCGTGCCCCTTGCAGGCGTCTTGTGCAATACAGATGTCAGTACTGATGTCACTGGATATCCACTGATTTTCACCTATGCCTCCTACGGGGGCCGGTGAGGGGAGATGGGCGGCGCCGTGGAAGAGCTGGCTCTGGGGGTGGCGCTCGGCTTCAGCGCGGGGATCAGCCCGGGCCCGCTGCTCGCGCTGGTGCTGTCGGGGACCCTGCGCGGCGGGCTCGGCGTCGGGCTGCGCGTGGCGGCCGTGCCCCTGCTCACCGACCTGCCGGTGATCGTGCTGGCCGTGACCGTGCTGGCCGTGCTGCCCGAGCGGGCGATCGCCGGCGGCGGCGTGCTCGGCGGCCTCTTCCTCGCCTGGCTGGCCGTCTCGACCCTGCGCGAGGCCCGTACGGCCGTGGTGCCCGAGGTGGGCGACGCGGCGGAAGCCCGGGTCCAGGGCCGCCGGACCCTCTGGCAGGGCGCGCTCGTCAACCTCCTCAGCCCGCACCCGTGGATGTTCTGGCTGACGACGGGGGCGCCGCTGCTCGTGGCCGCCTGGCGCAACGGGCCGCCCGGCGCCGGCGGCTTCCTCTTCGGCTTCTACGGGCTGCTGGTCGGCAGCAAGGCCGCGCTCGCCGTCGTGGTCGCCCGGGCGCGGCACCGGATCGGCACCCGCGGCTACCGGCTGCTGCTCGGCGGCTCGGGCGTACTGCTGCTGGCGGCCTCGGCCTTACTGCTGGTGGAGTTCGGCTCCGCACTGACGGCGTAGCCCTCCTCGTACCGGTGGCCGCCCGCTAGGGGCGCAAAAGCGCTACTTTGCCCCGATCGCTCAACCTCAATATCGGTCCGGTCGGTTTTTCTCACTGACAAGAGACCGTGACGGGGGGACAACCCATGAACCACGGAAACGATCACTGCACCCTCCCGGACGGCGGCGGGGCGGACTCCGGCCTCGCGCGCATCCGGCTCTACGACCAGCGGGAGGCCGCCGCGGAGGAGCTGCTGCGGCCCGTCCACGCCTGGATCTCCGGGCACGTCGCCCGGCCCCACCCCGACCTCGGCCGCCGCGGGGCGGTCTGCCCGTTCGTGCCGCTCTCGCAGCGGCTCGGGCTGATCCGCTACGCGCTCGCCGAGCCGCCGGTGCGCGACGAGGCCGGGCTCGTGGCCGCCGTCGCCGCGCTCAAGGCGCACTGGCTGGCGATGGAGCCGCACAGCGGGCAGCACACCATCGACAAGACCATAGTGCTGGTCCTGCCGGGGGTGGCGGCCGCGACCGTGGTCCGCGTCCACGACCGGCTCAAGCCGGAGTTCGTGGCGGAGGGGATGATGCTCGGCGAGTTCTTCCCCGGGCACCCGGGGCCGGGGCTGCACAACCCCGACTTCCGCCCGCTGCACAGCGACACCCCGCTGCTCGTCGCCCGCAGCATGGTCGGCAACGACCTGCCGTTCCTGGCCGAGCAGCGCTACCCGCCCGCGCGGCGCGCAGGCTTCGTCGAGTCCTTCCTGAGGCACCAGCCGGGGGCGAGCCCCGTCGCCCGGCAGCGGGCCCGCGCCGAACTGGAGCGCGCCCGCGACGAGCTGGGGCACCCGCCGCCCGCCTGAGGCCGGGAGGGCGGCCGGGCGTCCTCAGAAGCGGACGGGCAGCCGGTGCGGGCCCCTGATGAGGAGGCCCTCGCGCCAGGTGAGGGAGTCCGGGTGGGCGTCCAGGGCGAGATCCGGGCAGCGCTGCAGCAGGGAGCCGATGGCGGCCCGGGCCTCCAGACGGGCCAGCGGGGCGCCCAGGCAGTAGTGGATGCCGTGGCCGAAGGCCACGTGGCCGCGGGCGTCGCGGCGGATGTCGAACCGCGCGGCGTCCGGGAAGCGGGCCGGATCGCGGTCGGCGTCGGCCAGGACGGGCAGCACGAGCTCGCCCCCGCCGGGTATGAGCGTGCCGCCGATCTCCAGGGGCTCGGTGGTGAAGCGGTACGTGGGGGTCTCCAGCGGCCCGTCGTAGCGCAGCATCTCCTCGACGGCGTTGTCCAGCAGGCCGGGGTCGGCGCGCAGGGCGGCCAGCTGGCCGGGGTGCTGCAGGAGGGCGAGGACGCCGTTCGAGATGAGGTTGACCGTGGTCTCGTGGCCGGCCACGAGCAGGAGCCACGCCGTGCCGAGGAGCTCCTCGGGCGAGAGCCGGTCGCCGTCCTCGTCCGCGGTGCTGATCAGGGCGCTCATCAGGTCCTCGCCGGGATCCCGGCGCTTGGCGTCGATGAGCGTGTTCAGATACGCGGTGACCTCGCGGGAGACGGTGATCTTCTCCTCGGCCGGGCCCGCGCCGACGCTGACGTTCGACCAGTGGCGGAAGGCCTCGCGGTCGAGGTCGGGCACGCCGAGCAGGTCGCAGATGACGCCCATGGGCAGGGGGAAGGACAGGGCCTCCACCAGGTCGGCGCGGCGGCCGGGCGCCGCCAGCATGGCGTCGAGCAGCTCGTCGGTCATCTGCTGTACGCGGGGCGCCATTTCCCCGACGCGCCGCGGCGTGAACTCCTTGGCGACGAGCTTGCGCAGCCGGGTGTGGTCCGGCGCGTCCAGCACCAGCATGTTCGGCCCGGCGGAGGCCCGGATCAGGCTGAGGTCCGGGCGTGCCTTCGCCCACTCCTTGGTCAGCCGCGGGTCGTTGAGCGCGGCGCGCACCTCGTCGTAGCCGACGACGAGCCAGGCCTCGGCGCCCTCCGGCATGCGCACGCGGTGCACGGGGCCCTGCTCGCGCAGGCCGGCGTAGACCTGGTGCGGATGCCGGGCGAACTCCTCCCCCATGGCCTCCAGATCGACGATCGTCCTCGCTTCGGCCGCGCCCATGGCGTCCCCCCTCGCTCCGGAAGATCATCATGAATTGCGGAGAGTGATCGACTCAAGGGCGCTTTCCGGACAGCCGTTCGCCGTCCGGCCAGGAGGGGAGGGTGGCGACCCGGGCCGCCGCACCGGCCGGTCCTCCCGAGTCGTTGACGACGTGACGCAGCGTGCAGCTCCCGTCGAGCGAGACGGCCACGAGGCTGTGCAGGCGCACGCCGGGCCTGCGGGGCGCCGCGAAGGCGCGGTCGGCCGCGAGCCCGGGCGCGGTGGTGAAGTGGCAGTAGCTGCCCAGGCCCCAGGCCTCGTGGCGGGTCACGGAGGGGGCGACCCGGTAGGCGGGGTAGCCGGTGGCCCGGCCGTCGCTCCAGGCGGCGCGGCCGGGCGGGTCGTAGGGCAGCTCGTTCTGGAAGAAGTACGTGCGGCCGCCCTCGCCGTTCCACAGCGTCTGGTGCCGCTGGTAGTGCTCCACGAACAGGCCGTACATCGTGACGTCCGCTCCGTCGACGACCAGCCCCTCGGCGGCGGGGTTGACGGTCCATCCGACGCCGCGGCCGTGGTCGGCGCGCCACAGCCACAGGTTGTCGCCGATCACGTCCGGGCTGTGCACCGCCAGGCTCCTGACGGCCCGTCCGGGACCGGCGCCGCCGATGCGGAAGAAGACGTCGTGCAGCGAGACGGGGTCGGCGGCGTGGCGGCGCCGGGCGCCGGGCGGGCCGATCTCCATCAGCACCGGCGAGGCCGCGCGCCCCGCGTCGACGAGCAGGCCCGCGATGCGGACGCCGTCGGCGTCGGCGACGGTCAGGGCGGCGGTGCCCCGGTCGGGCACGAGCGTGGCGAGCCCCAGGCCGAGGACGACGGTGCCGGGCCGGGTGACGCGCAGGGGCCGGTCGAGGTGGTGGACGCCGGGCGTGATCAGCAGGTCCCTGCCCCGCGCGAGCGCCTCGTTGATCCGGGCGGCGCGGGTGCCCGGCCGGACGACGAAGAAGCGGCCGAGCGGGCGGGAGGCGCCGGGCCCGGCCGCCCCGCCGGACCAGGTGGTGCCCCGGGCGGCCCGGCGCAGGGCGGGGACGAAGACCCGGTAGGCGCCCGCCCGGTCGATGTACAGGAAGGGCTTCTCGCGGACGACGGGGGTGCGCTCGACGCTGGTGCGGGGCGGGTCGGGGAAGGTCGTCGGCGGAGCGCCCCGCACTCCGGCGAACACCATGTTCCAGGTGGCGCCGGACCAGCCGCCGCGGAGTTCGCTGTTGCGCGTGAGCCACTGCTGCTGGGTCCCCGAGAGCACCCGCCCCTCGATCAGGGAGTCGGCGGTGAACCCGCCGCTCGACCAGCCGCCGTCGTCCAGGCGGAGGTCGCCGCGCAGGTGCATGCGGCGGTACGGGGCGGCCTGGGAGACGGCCCAGCGGTCGGCGCCGGAGGCGGGGGTGACGGAGAGGTTCTCGGCGGCGCGCCAGAAGTTCTGCGTCGCGTTGCCCCGGAACCAGTCGGCCTCGGCGTGCACCGCGCCCCTGACGGTGACGTCGTCGGGCCGCAGCCCCAGGCCCGCCACCTGCGTGTAGAAGCCGACGTTGACGTCCACGTCGTAGGTGCCCGGCTTGAACAGCAGCGCCTCGCGGCCGGGGCCGAACTGGGCGCGCTCCTGCCGCCGGAAGACCTCGTCCAGCGTGCGCTGGATCCGCTCCCGGGGCATGGCCGGGTCGAAGACGTGGACCCCCGGCCCGAGGTCGGGGACCCCGGGTGCACGAGACGCGGCGGGCGCGGCGGGCGGCTGCTGCGGGGCGAGGGCGAGGCAGGCGGTGGCCACGGCGGCGAGAGCGAGGGTGCCGAGCCGGGCTCGGCACCCCGCGGGCCGGGTTCTGGACAAGGGCCGGTGTCTCCTCACACGTCGGTCGGCTGCCCGGTGACCGGACCAACCCGCTGCCGGGCGTGAGGAAACGGCTGGTGAACGGAATCCGCTCGGATGGAGCTGAGGTGACGACCGATCAGCAGCTGAAGTCGATCAGGTCGAACGTCCTGTAGTGGTCGCCGGTGTAGTAGTCCTCGTGGTCGCCCTGGCCGGTGACGATGCGCCGGGCACCGCGGTCGGGCGAGCCGGGGGTCTTGACCGTGTACTCGTGGTAGTAGCCCGAGGCGTGCTTGGGCAGCACGTTCTCGCGGTTGGAGAAGACCGTGCCGTCCTTGGGGTACGGGAACGGGCCGCCCGCGTCGATCAGGCGCAGCGTGTCGTGGGCCTGGGCGGGCAGGTCCGACTTGCAGATGTCTCCGGTGATCTTCACGACGGCCGGCGCCGGAGCGGTGGCGGCGGGGGCCGTGAGCGGCGCGGCGACGGCCGGGCCGCCGGCGAACAGGGCGGAGGCCAGCGCGGCGAGGACGGCCGTGCGGGCGAAGCGCGAAGAGCGCAGGGTGTGATGGGGGGTTGCCTTCATGGGGCCAGCATGACGCGCGTAGCTATTGTCATGTCAACGACAACGTCGAATGTTTTCCGGGAGTTAACCGGAGGCGCTGTCCGGCTGGGCGGAATCTTTGCCTCAGGGCCGCCGCTTCAGAGTCTTTGCCGGTCTTTGCCTCAGAGGCAAAACTTTTGCCTTTCGGGCAGGAACGGTCCTATACCGGAAGCATGACACCGCTGCCCGACGAGCCCGCGGCCGACCTGCCCACCATGGCTCCGCGCCTGCGTGACCTGCGCACCCGCAGTGGGCTGACGCTGGAGGCCGCCGCCGCCCGCGTCGGCCTCTCCCCCGCCCACCTCTCCCGGCTGGAGACCGGCCGGCGGACGCCGTCGCTGCCGATGCTGCTGGCCCTGGCCCGTACCTACGGAACCACGGTATCCGACCTGCTGGGCGAGGCCGCGCCGGAGCGCGACCCCATCGTGCGCGCGAGCCACATGGAGCCGCAGCGGGCCGGGGGCTGGACGTACTGGCGGGCCGGCGGCTCCGGCCGCGCCATGCAGGCCCTGCGCTTGCACGTGCCGCCGGAGGCGGGCGGCCAGGCGGAGCTGGTGCGCGTCCATCCGGGCGAGGAGTGGCTGTACGTCACGAGCGGGCGGCTGCGCCTGACCCTGGGCGGGAGCACGCACCTCCTGGACCCGGGCGACGCCGCCCACTTCGACTCGCTCACCCCGCACCGCATCGCCGCCGCGTCGCGCGGCGGGGCCGACCTGCTGTTCATGCACACGCTGCTGCAGAGCGGCGCGACCGAGCTGTGCCTCAGCGGCGCCGCTCCCACTCGGAGGGACATGCCGTGAACGACGCCGTGAACGACGCATCCGCGCACACCGCCGGCAAGCGCGTGGACGAGGAGGACCGGGCCCCCATGGGGATGACCGTCCGGGTCGTCATCTACCTCGTGGCCGTCCACTTCTTCGCCGCCTTCCTCTTCCTCCTCTTCTTCCTCGCCGGAGGGTGAGACCGGGGCCGGACGGCCCTGCCGGGGCGGCCTCTCCCGCCCGGGTGAGGCGGCCCGCGCGCCGCCCGCGGACGGCATGCCCCCGGACTACGATCGCGGGAGCAGCACGCGGACCGTCCCGGGACAGGAAGGCGGAGCGATGACCCGTACGGCCCAGGAAGTACTGGCGGACGCGGTGCGGGGGCTCGCCCCCGCGGAGGGCGCCAACCGGCTCGTCCCGCTGATCGCCGCCGGCGAGGCCCCGCGCGAGGTGATCGCCGCGTTCGCCCTGGAGCAGCACCACGTCATCGCCGCCGACCGGCGCAGCTTCGCCCACCTCGCCGGGCGCGCGGCCGGGGATCCGGCCGCGGCCCGGTTCTTCGAAGCCCTCGCCCAGGGGGAGGACCTGGCCCTGCCGCTGCTGGGGCCCCTGGTGCTCGCGTGCGGGCTGGACGAGGAGGCCGTCCGGGCCCACGAGCCGCGCCCGGGCTGCCAGGCCTATCCGTCGTACGTCGCCTGGCTCGCGCTCAACGCCGAGCCCGTGGACGCGGCGGTCGCCCTGAGCGCCAACTTCGCGGCGTGGGGCGGCTACTGCGCCGCCGTCGGCGCGGCCCTGCGCGAGCACTACGGCTTCGACAACCCCGCGTGCGGCTTCTTCGACTTCTTCGCCGGGCCCGCGCCCGAGGTGGAGGAGCGGTCCGTCGAGGCCGTGGAGGCCGGCCTGGCGGGCGGGCGGCTGTCCGAACCGCTGGCCCACCGCTACGGACGGCTGCTCCAGGCCTACGAGTTGATGTTCTGGGACGGACTCGCTGTACGGTGAAACCATGCCCGTAGCCGCAGAGCCCGCAGCCGTCGTCTACCGCCCCGCCCGCCCCGGCGAGCACGCCGCGGCCGAGGCGATCGACAACTCCTTCACGACGCCCACCGTCCTCGAAGTCAGCGCGTCCGGCGAGGGGTTCCGGCTGCGCGAGACGCCCGTCGACCCTCCCCTGCGCAAGGTCTACCCGGACGAGGACGAAGAGGACGGCGACGAGGAGACCCACGTCATCGTCGCCCTCGACGGGGACGCCCTGTGCGGTGCCGTCACCCTCACCCACTCGGCGTGGAACGACCGGCTGGTGATCGCCGACATCAGGGTGGCGCCCGGGCACCGCGGCCGCGGCATCGGCCCCGGCCTCATGGAGCACGCGCTGGCCCACGGCCGGGAACGGGGCGCCCGTACCGCCTGGCTGGAGGTCACGAACGTCAACGCCCCGGCCGTACGGGCCTACCGCCGCATGGGGTTCGCCCTGTGCGGGCTGGACACGTCCCTCTACCTGGGAACGGCCTCGGAGGGCGAGACGGCCCTGTTCATGAGCCGTCCGCTGTAAGGCCTGTTGTAAGGCCTGTTGTAAGGCCCTCTCCGCGCAGGCCCCTCGCCCCCGCCTCCGTCAGCGAGCCGTGGACGCGCAGGCGTGCCACGCCCCCGTCCGGGTGGATGTCCACGCGCGCGTGGGTCGCCACCGGGGCGCCCTCCAGGGGGAACCGGTGCACCGCGTCGGGCTGGAGGCGGGTGCGGGGCACGACCACCGTCCAGCCGGCGGAGCCGCCGGCCGGGTCGGCGCCCGAGGCCGCGTCGAGGACGGAGACCTCCGCCCAGCCCGCGGCGTTGCCCTTGTAGCAGCCGGTGTCGATCTCCACGGCGCGCAGCACGGCCTGCCCGGTGAGGCGGTAGCGGACCCAGTCGTGCCCCCGGTCGCGGCGGCGGCGCGTCTCCCACCCGTCGTCCATCTTCCGCGAGCGGCCCGGCAGGACGGTGTTGAGCGGGGAGGAGTAGAAGCGGTCCGAGGCGTCCTCGGGGCACCCGCCGTTCTCCAGCGCGGCCAGGTCGAAGGTGCCGAGGGCGGCGAGCCAGGCCGGGTCGGGGCGCACCTCGCCGTGCACCCGCAGCCGGGCGATGCCGCCGTCGGGGTACTGGCACAGCCGCAGGTGGGTGAAGCGCTCCTCGGAGCGGACGGCGAAGCCGTTGGCCGCGTGGCCGCCGACGGGCGTGCGCGGCACGAGGACCGTCCACTTGACGTCGTCGGCGAGGAGTTCGCCGGGCGAGGGCGTGCCCGGCAGGCGGGCGGCCTCGACGGAGACGGCCTGCGGGTGGTTGCCGCGGAAGTGGGCGGTGTCGACGACGAGGCCGCGGATCACGCCGGGCGCGCCGAGGCGGATCAGCGCCCAGTCGTGGTCGTCGTCCGCGGGGTGCGGCCGGCCGGCGTCCGGGCCGCGCCGGCGGCGGGTCTCCCAGCCGTCCATGACCTTGCCCTTGTGGCCGAAGAGGGCGGGGTCGAAGTGCGCGGGGGCGGGGGTGAGGAGGTTCTCGCGTTCGGCGAAGAACTCGTCGTTGGCGGCGATGACGCCCGCCCCGAGGCGGCGGTCGGCGAGGTCGGGCAGGGAGGCGAAGGGGAGGTCCGCGGTGCGGTAGTCGGCGTACGGGTCCCCGCCCGCGTACGGTGCGGCGCCGCCCGCGAAGGAGGGTATGCCGGGGCTTCCGTCCGGTGTGCTCGTCATGCGCTGCGCTGCCTTTCGAGGAGGAGGCCGGCGGGCCGGCGCTCGGCGAGGGTCCCGTCGCGGGCGATCCTGCGGCCGCGCAGCCAGGTGGACCGCACGACGCCGTGGAGGGTCTTCCCGGCGTAGGCGGTGACGTGGTTGCGGTGGTGGAGTGCGGCCGGGTCGACCGTGAAGGAGGCCTCGGGGGCGAGGACGGCGAAGTCCGCGTCGCGGCCCGGCTCCACGGCTCCCTTGCGGTGCAGGCCGGCGAGGGCCGCGGGGCCGGTGGACATCCAGCGGGCGACGTCGCCGAGGGTGTGCCCGCGGCGGCGGGCGGCGGTCCAGACGGCGGGGAGGCCGAGCTGCAGGGACGCGATGCCGCCCCAGGCGGTGCCGAAGTCGGGGACCTTGAGGTCGGTGGTGCAGGGCGAGTGGTCGGAGACGACGCAGTCGATCGTCCCGTCGGCCAGGGCCGCCCACAGGGCGTCCTGGTTGGCGGCCTCCCGTATGGGCGGGCAGCACTTGAACTCGGTGGCCCCGTCCGGGACTTCCTCGGCCGTCAGCGTCAGGAAGTGCGGGCAGGTCTCGGCGGTGACCGCAAGGCCCTCCGCCTTCGCCGCGGCGATCACCGGCAGGGCGTCGGAGGACGACAGGTGCAGGACGTGCACGCGGGTGCCCAGACGCCGGGAGACGGCGACGAGACGGGCGACGGCCTCGTTCTCGGCGGCGCGGGGGCGGGAGGCGAGGAAGTCGGCGTAGCGCGGGCCGCCGCGCTGCGGGGCGCGCTCCAGGTGGGCGGGGTCCTCGGCGTGCACGATCAGCAGGCCGTCCAGCTCGGCGACGCGCGCCGCGACCGCCTCCAGGTCGCCGGGACCGAGGGCGGGGAACTCCTCGACGCCCGACGGCGACAGGAACGCCTTGAAGCCGAAGACGCCCGCGTCGTGCAGGGGGCGTAAGTCGCCCCCGTTCCCCGGGACGGCGCCGCCCCAGAAGCCGACGTCCACGTGCGCGGCAGGGCGCGCCACGTCCTGCTTCACCCGCAGGTGGGCGACGGTGGTGGTGGGCGGGATGCTGTTGAGCGGCATGTCGAGGAGCGTGGTGACGCCGCCGGCCGCGGCGGCGCGCGTGGCCGGCCCGAAGCCCTCCCAGGCGGTGCGGCCCGGGTCGTTGACGTGCACGTGGGTGTCCACGAGGCCGGGGAGCAGGGCGTCGTCGCCCAGGTCCGCCACGGCGGCCCCCGGGGGCGGCTCCGCCCCGTACGGGCGGACCGCGGTGATCGTGCCGCCGGTGACGGCGACCGAGGCCGGGCGGATGCCCTCCGGCGTGACGACGCGCGTCGAGCGCAGCACCAGGTCCTCCGTGGACACGCCGGCCACGTCCCCTCCCGGAAATTCAACGTTCTGTTGAACGACGGTGGGGGCAGTCTTCTGTCGCTCCCCTCACCCGTCAAGACCTCCGGGGGCGGAGGGGGGCCGCGCGGGCCCGGTAGGCTGCTCCCACCCCGTACCCGAAAGGATCCGCCGTGCCCCCGTCCGCCGAGCCCCGCACCCCCGCCCCCAGCGGAGGCGTCCAGTCCCTGGAGCGCGCCTTCGACCTGCTGGAGCGGATGGCCGACGCGGGCGGCGAGGTGGGGCTGAGCGAGCTGGCCACGAGCAGCGGGCTGCCGCTGCCGACCATCCACCGGCTGATGCGCACGCTGGTCGCCTGCGGATACGTCCGCCAGCAGCCGAACCGGCGGTACGCGCTCGGGCCGCGGCTCATCCGCCTCGGCGAGAGCGCCTCCCGCCTCCTCGGCACGTGGGCCCGCCCCCACCTCGCGCGGCTCGTCGAGGAGACCGGCGAAACGGCGAACATGGCGCTGCTCGACGGCGACGAGGTCGTCTACGTGGCGCAGGTGCCCTCGCGGCACTCGGTGCGCATGTTCACCGAGGTCGGGCGGCGCGTGCTGCCGCACACCACCGGCGTGGGCAAGGCCCTGCTGGCGCAGAGCCCCGACGAGGAGGTGCGCTCCATCCTCGCCCGCACGGGGATGCCGGCCGCCACCGAGAAGACCATCACCACGCCCGAGGGCTTCCTGGAGGCGCTCGGGCGCGTCCGCGAGAACGGCTTCGCCGTGGACGACAACGAGCAGGAGATCGGCGTGCGGTGCCTGGCGGTGCCGGTGCCGGACTCCCCCACGGCGGCGGCCATCTCCATCTCCGGCCCGGCGGGCCGCGTCACGGACGCCGCGACGGAACGCATCGTCCCCCTCCTGAAGGAGGTCGCGGCGGCCCTGTCGACGGACCTCGCCGGAGCGAGCGCCGGGCTCGCTTGATCCGCGCGCCCGGCGGGGCGCCTGCCTGCGACTGACCGCGGCGAGGGCCGCACGGCACCGCCGGAACGGTCGACTGCGGCTGGGCGCCGCCGCGACGGAGAGAATGCCGCGCCCGGCATCAGAATCGGCAGCCCGCAACGGCGGAACCCGGCGGTGTCGCGCCCACGGCCAGTACGGCACCGCCGGAACGGCCGGTTGCGGGCTGGGCGCCGCTGCGGCGGAAAGAGAATGCCGCGGCTCGGCACCGGAACAGCCCGGCTGCGACCGAGCGCCGGGCGGCTGCGCCCGAAACCGGTCCCCGCTCACGAGGCCGACGTCGGCCCGCCCCTCCCGCCGCCACGACGCGCAACCACAACGGCGGAGCCCGGCGGTGCCGCGCCCACGGCCAGTACGGCACCGCCGGAACGGCCGGTTGCGGGCTGGGCGCCGCTGCGGCGGAAAGAGAATGCCGCGGCTCGGCGGTCGAGCGCCGTGCTCGGCCCCAGCCGCCGTCGAGGCGCTACGCTCCGCCCCTCGGTGGCGGGACGCCGTCGTCCGGTGGGGGTGGCGCGAAGCTGTCCACTGCTTCCCTGAGAGCCGACAGCGTCGGTGACAGGGCGCTCACCGAGCCCACCGCCCCTGCGACCAGCAGCAGCGAGCGCCGCAGGCGCGAGATCTCCGGGTCGCCGGCACGGGCCATCGCGTCGAGCGCCGCCAGCTCGTCCTCCGCGGCGTCGCGGTCGGGTAACGGCGCGGGATGGCCCGCGAGCGCCCGGCGGAGCCGGGAGACCGCTCCCCGCAGCTCGCTCACCCTAGGATCTCCGGCCACTACGGCGCCTTCCGCCACGGCACTCCCCCTCCCACGCGCTCGCGCGGATCAGTTAACGCCACCTTCCGTACAGAGCGCCATACGCACAGCGAAATGAAGTCCGGAGGTCGCACGCACGGGTGATGGGCGGTCGCCCGTCGCACCGCCGTCAGCAATGCGGTATGCAGGGGCCATGACAGCCACCTCACCCCCGGTCGCCGGCCTGCTGCTCGCCGCGGGCGGCGGACGGCGCCTGGGCGGGCGCCCCAAGGCCCTGCTCGGCCTGCACGGCCGCCCGCTCGTGGAGCACGCGGCGCGGGCCCTGCACGAGGGCGGCTGCGCACCGGTGTACGTCGTGCTGGGCGCGGCGGCCGCGGACGTGCGCGTACACGCCGGCCTCACCCACTGCACCTTGGTGGACAACCCGGACTGGCCGGACGGCATGGGCTCCTCGCTCCGGGCGGGCCTCGCGGCGGCCGCCGCCTCGGACGCGGGGGCCGTGCTCGTCACCCTCGTCGACCAGCCGCGCGTCGGCGCCGAAGCGGTGTCCCGCGTGCTGGCCGCGCACCGTGCGGGCGCGCAGCTCGCCGCGGCCTCGTACGGCGGCGAGCGCGGCCACCCGGTGCTGTTCGCGCGCCCGCACTGGCAGGGCGTGGCCCGCGCGGCGACCGGCGACCGCGGCGCCCGCGCGTACCTGCGCGAGCACGCCGCGGCCGTGACGCTCGTGGAATGCGGGGACGTCGCAGGGCCGGAGGACGTCGACACCCCGGAGGACCTGCGGCTGCTGGACTGAGGCGGCGGCCGCCGAAAACCGCCGTCCGGCGCCGCCGCCCCGCCCTCGCCCCATTGAACTTCCACCATGAGGAAACTAGCCTCCGGAAAACAACCACTGCAGAGGGAGTGACCACCCATGTCCGCACCAGCTCCGTCCTCCCCGGCCACCGTCACCGCCCGGCGCCTGGAGCGGCAGGAGGAGGTCCTCACGGAGCCCGCGCTCGCCTTCGTCGCCGAGCTGCACCGCCGCTTCACGCCCCGCCGCGACGAGCTCCTCGCCCGCCGGGCGGAGCGCCGCGCCGAGATCGCCCGCACCGGCACGCTCGACTTCCTCGCCGAGACGCGCGCCGTCCGCGAGGACCCCTCCTGGCGCGTCGCCCCCGCGCCGCCCGCCCTGGAGGACCGCCGGGTGGAGATCACGGGCCCGGTGGACCGCAGGATGACGGTCAACGCCCTCAACTCCGGCGCCCGCGTGTGGCTCGCGGACTTCGAGGACGCCTCCGCGCCCACGTGGGAGAACGTCGTACTGGGCCAGCTCGGTCTGATCGACGCGTTCGAGCGGCGCATCGACTTCACCGACGCCCGGGGCAAGGCGTACGCGCTGCGGCCCGCCGCCGAGCTCGCGACCGTCGTCGTCCGCCCGCGCGGCTGGCACCTGGACGAGCGCCACGTCACGGTGGACGGCCGCCCCGTGCCCGGCGCCCTGGTCGACTTCGGCCTGTATTTCTTCCACAACGCCCACCGCCTGCTCGGCCTCGGCAAGGGCCCGTACTTCTACCTACCCAAGACCGAGTCGCACCTGGAGGCCCGCCTCTGGAACGACGTCTTCGTCTTCGCCCAGGAGTACGCGGGCCTGCCGCGGGGTACCGTCCGCGCCACCGTGCTGATCGAGACGATCACCGCCGCGTACGAGATGGAGGAGATCCTCTACGAACTCCGCGACCACGCCTCCGGCCTCAACGCGGGCCGCTGGGACTACCTCTTCTCCCTCATCAAGAACTTCCGCGACGGCGGGGCCCGGTTCGTGCTGCCCGACCGCAACGCCGTGACGATGACGGCCCCGTTCATGCGCGCCTACACCGATCTCCTGGTGCGCACGTGCCACCGGCGCGGCGCGCACGCCATCGGCGGGATGGCCGCGTTCATCCCCTCGCGCAAGGACCCGGCGGTCAACGAGGCGGCGTTCGAGAAGGTCCGGGCCGACAAGGACCGCGAGGCGCGGGACGGCTTCGACGGCTCGTGGGTCGCCCACCCCGACCTGGTGCCCGTCGCCCGCGCCTGCTTCGACGCGGTCCTCGGCGACCGGCCGCACCAGAAGGACCGGCTGCGCGAGGACGTCCGCGTGACGGCCGATCAGCTCATCGCCGTGGACTCGCTCGACGCCCGCCCGACCTCGGCGGGCCTGCGCAACGCCGTGGCCGTCGGCACGCGCTACATCGAGGCGTGGCTGCGCGGCCTGGGCGCCGTCGCCATCTTCAACCTGATGGAGGACGCGGCCACCGCGGAGATCTCGCGCTCGCAGATCTGGCAGTGGACCGCGGCCGGGGTCGTCCTCGACGACGGCGAGAAGGTCACGGCCGGTCTCGTCCGCGCGGTCGCCGCCGAGGAGCTCGCCGCGATCCGTGAGGCGGAGGGCGAGGAGGCGTTCGCGGCCGGCAAGTGGCAGCAGGCCCACGACCTGCTGCTGAAGGTCGCCCTGGACGAGGACTACGCGGAGTTCCTCACGCTGCCCGCCTACGAGCTGCTGGACTGAGGCCTCACGCCACGGCGCCCAGCGCGACGAAGACGCAGATCAGCACCGACAGGATCACCAGCAGCGGCCAGACGAAGCGCAAGTACTTGTCGTAGCCGACCTTCGCCAGCGCCACCCCGCCCATGACGACGGCGGTCGTCGGCACCCACAGGTTCATCACGCCGCTCGCCGACTGCCAGGCCGTGACCACCACGGAGCGCGGGACGCCCGCGAAGTCGGCGAGCGGGGCGAGGACGGGCATGGCGAGGGTGGCGTGGCCGGAGGTCGAGGGGATGAGGAAGGCCAGCGGGAGGTTGATGACGTAGACGAGGATCGCGAAGACCACGGGAGGCGTGCCGGAGACGGTGCTCTCGACGGCGTGCAGCACCGTGTCGATGATCTTCGCGTTCGTCATCACCACCGTGACGCCGCGGGCGAGGACGATGACCAGGGCGGGGGCGATGAAGTCGGCCGCGCCCTGCACGATCGTGGCGCTCAGCCGCTGTTCGCCCAGCCGGGCCAGCAGCCCGACCAGCACGGCGGCGACGATGAACAGCGCCGCCAGCTGGGCGAAGGACCAGCCCAGCTCCCACGGGTACGGGGTGGCGTCGGCCACGCCGGTCAGGGCGCTCGCCCAGGGGATCACCGAGAAGATCATGAAGGCGAAGACCAGGACCACCGCCACGAGGACGAGCTTGTGCAGCCCGGTCAGCTCCGGCGGCTCCGCTGCGGCCTCCGCCGCCAGCTCCCGGTCCCCGGGAAGGAAGCCCGTCAGGGAGCGGTCCGGGACGGTGCGCACCCGGTGCGCGTACCGCAGGACGTAGCCGATGGTGACGGCCGTCAGGACGATCCACATGGTGAAGCGCAGGGCGATGCCGTCGCCCAGCGAGACGTCGGCGGCCGAGGAGGCCACGCCCGTGGAGAAGGGGTTGACGGTCGAGGCGAGCACGCCGACGCCCGCCCCGAGGATGATCGTGCCCGTGGCGACCATCCGGTCGTAGCCGAGCGCGAGCATGAGGGGCACGATCAGCCCGTAGAAGCCGAGGGTCTCCTCGGCGAAGCCCTCGACGGTGCCCAGCAGCGAGAAGACGGTCATCACGCCGGCGATCAGCAGGGCGCCGCGCGTGCGCAGCCGGTGGGCGAGGCGCTCGATGCCGCGGTCCAGGGCGCCGGTGGCGAAGACGACGGTGATGAACGCGCCGATCGCGAGGACGAAGAGGAAGACGCCCGCGCTGCCGTAGAGCGCGCCGGTCGCGTCGGGGGCCACCTCGCCGGTGACGGTGTCGCGGATGCCGTAGAGGCCGTTGACGGGGGCGAGGAAGAGGTCGCCAAGCCGGTGCACGAAGCCGCCCGGCGCGGCCTCCTGGTGGTAGGTGCCCTGAACGGGGCGGCCCTCGTCGTTGTACTTGTAGGTCCCGGCGGGGACGACGAAGGTCAGGATCCAGACGGCGATCGTCACGGCCGCGAGGACGGTCAGCGCGCTGGGGAAGACGAAGGCCCGGCGCCCGCCCGGCGCTTCGGACCCGCCGGGTGCGTCAGGCCCGCCCGGGGCTTCGGGCCCGCCGGGTGCTGCGTCCTCGGCTTCCGCGTCCACGACGGAACCCCTCTCCGCACTGAGGGTGGTCAATTTGACCTTATTGTCGCGAAACGCGGTGTCCGGCCCTAGTCGCCACGCACGGGTGACGGTGACGGCTGCGGCGACGGTCCCGGTGACAGCCCCGGTGACAGCCCCGGTGACGCCTCGTCACGTCGCCGCTTGCCCAGGTGGTTGAAGGCGAGGTTGAGCACCACCGCGGTCAGGCAGCCCGCGCTCACCCCCGAGTCCAGGAGCGTCCGCAGCGTCTCGGGGACGCCGGCGCCGTCGTAGAACGTCCGCGAGACCACGGGGATCGTGCCGATGCCCAGCGAGGCCGCCGCCACCAGCAGGTTGTCCCCCTTGTCGAGTCCGGCGCCGAGCAGGACCTGGATGCCGCTGGCCGCGACCGTGCCGAACAGCACGATCCCCGCCCCGCCCAGCACCGGTCGCGGCACGACCGCGATGAGCGAGGCGAAGGCGGGGCTCAGACCGAGCAGGACGAACATCGCCCCGCACGCGGCGACCACGAAGCGGCTGCGCACCCGGGTGATCGCCACCAGGCCGATGTTCTGCGCGAACGCGCTGTTGGCGAAGCCGTTGAAGACCGGGCTGACGGCGGTGCCGAGCGTGTCCGCGCGCAGGCCGCGGGCGATCGTCCGCTCGTCCGCGGGGCGGCCCACCACCTGGCCGAGCGCCAGCATGTCGGCGGTGCTCTCCGTCATGCACACCAGCATGAGCACGCACATCGACACGATCGCCGGGAGCGTGAACTGCGGGGCCCCGAAGTGGAACGGCGTCGGGAAGCCGACGAGGCGGGCGTGCGCGGCGGGAGCGAAGTCCACCGCCCCCACGGGGACGGCGATCAGCGTGCCCGCCGCCAGCCCCAGCAGGATCGCGATCTGCCGCAGGAAGCCCCGCAGCACGCGGCGCAGCACGAGGACGATCACGAGGGTGGCCGCGGCCAGGCCCAGCCCGGTCGCGGTGGCCGGCCGGCCCGGGTCGCCGCCGCCCTGGATCCAGCCGAAGGCCACCGGCAGGAGGGTCAGGCCGATGAGGGTGATGACGGTGCCGCTCACCAGCGGCGGGAAGAAGCGGACGAGCTTGCAGAACCAGGGCGCCAGGACGAAGCCCAGGGCCCCGGCCACCATCACGGCGCCGAAGACGACGGGCAGGGCGTCGCTCTTGTCGGCCTGGGCGTCGGCCACGGCGATCATGGGCGCGACGCCCGCGAACGAGACCCCGTTGACGAAGGGCATCCGCGCCCCGACCTTCCAGAACCCGATGGTCTGGAGCAGGGTCG
The DNA here is from genome assembly GCF_024519335.1 of Streptomyces telluris. Lineage (NCBI taxonomy): Bacteria > Bacillati > Actinomycetota > Actinomycetes > Kitasatosporales > Streptomycetaceae > Streptomyces > Streptomyces telluris. The sequence goes on along the minus strand of NZ_JANIID010000040.1, from coordinate 6,710 downwards.
CGATGCCCGCCGTGAAGAGGGCCGCGCCCACGAGGAAGGTCGTCCGGGCCGGGGGGAGCCCGAGGTATGCGCCGAGGACCAGCGGAGGGGCGACGACGCCAGCGTAGCTGGCGGCCACGTGCTGCAGCCCGCCGGCCAGCAGCCGCCCCGGCCGGAGCACCTCGTCGACCGGGTGAACGGCACCCTCGGTACGGGTGCCCCCGGCTTCGTCTACGGCCACGACGTGCCTCCTTCGCTCGCGCTTGCGGCGGGGCGGGCCGTCCGGGCGCAGGGCCGGGCGGGCCCGGGCCCGGCCGAGGGCCGTCCCCCTCGGCCGGGGGTTTCAGGTGGCGGCGGCGATCCGGGCCAGGCGGCGGGACTGTTCGCGCGCCTCGCGGGCCACCTCGTCCTCGTCGACGGTCACGAGCCGGCCGTTCTCGACCACGGGCCGGCCGTTGACGAGGGACAGGGTGACGGGCGCGGGGGCGCCGAGGACGAGCGCGGCGACGGGGTCGGCGATGCTCGAGTGGCCGAGCCCGTCGAGCTTCCACAGCACCAGGTCGGCGAGCTTTCCGGGTTCCAGCGAGCCGATGCCGTCCGCCCGGCCGAGGACCTGCGCGCCGCCGTACGTGCCGAGCCGCAGCGCCTGACGGACATTCAGCGCCTTCTCCCCGCCGGCCAGCCGGTGGACGAGCAGGGCGTTGCGCAGCTCGGTGTGCAGCTCGCCGGTCTCGTTGGAGGCCGTGCCGTCGACGCCGAGGCCGACGGGGACGCCGGCCCGCAGGAGGTCGGGCACGCGGGCGGTGCCGGCCGCGATCCGGGCGTTGGAGGAGGGGCAGTGGGCGACGCCCGTGCCGGTGCGGGCGAAGGCCGCGATGTCGGCGTCGTCCATGTGGATGCAGTGGGCCATCCACACGTCGTCGCCGAGCCAGCCCGTGGACTCGAAGTAGTCCGTCGGGCCCATGCCGAACTTCTCCTTGCAGTACTGCTCCTCCTCGACGGTCTCGGAGCCGTGCGTGTGCAGGCGCACGCCCTTGCGCCGGGCGAGCGCGGCGGCCTCGCGCAGCAGCTCGGTGGTGACGGAGAAGGGCGAGCAGGGCGCGACGCCGACCCGCAGCATGGAGTCGAAGGCCGGGTCGTGGTGGGTGTCGACGGCCTCCTCGGTGGCGGCGAGCGCGGCTTCGGTGGTCTCGACGGCGAAGTCGGGCGGCAGCCCGCCGTCGGAGGCACCGAGGTCCATCGAGCCGCGCGTGGGGTGGAAGCGGACGCCCGTCTCGCGGGCCGCCCGGATCTCGGCGCCGAGGAGGTCGCCGGCGCCCTTGGGGAAGACGTAGTGGTGGTCCATCGCGGTGGTGACGCCGCCGCGGGCCATCATCGCGAGGGAGCCGCGCGCGGCCGCGTGCACCATGGGCTCGTCGATGCGGGCCCAGGTGGGGTAGAGGGCGACGAGCCAGTCGAAGAGGTTGCAGTCCTGGGCGAGGCCGCGGGTGAGCCACTGGTAGAAGTGGTGGTGGGTGTTGACCAGGCCGGGGGTGGCCAGGTGGCCGGTGCCGTCGACGCGCCGGACGATGCCGGCGAGGCCCTCGGGCGCGGGCCCGGGGCCCACGGATTCGATGCGGTTGCCGGCGACGACGACGTGGCCGGAGGCGTGCTCGGTGTCGTCGGCGTCGACGGTGGCGATCGCGCAGTTCTCGATGACGATGCGCTCGGAACTGCCGGCGGTGGGTGCGGCCACGGTGATTCCTCGCTGTCGGTTCACGGAAGGTTCGTCAGGTCCACCGGGACGGCCGCCGTCGCGCCCTCGCGCAGGACGGTGGCCTCGATGAGGCCGTAGGGGCGGTCGGCCGTGTAGTAGACCTCGTTGTCGTTCGCGAGGCCGAACGGTGCGAGGTCGGCCAGGAAGTGGTGCTTGTTGGGGAGCGAGAGGCGGATCTCGTCGATGCCGGGCGTCTGCTCGATCACCCGGGAGCCCATGGCGTAGAGGGTCTGCTGGAGGGAGAAGGAGTAGGTCTCGGCGAAGGCGCCCAGCAGGTGGCCGCGGGTCCGCTCGAAAGCCTCGTCCCACTCGTCCTTGTCCTCCTCGCCGCCGCCGTCCCAGGCGTGCCGCCAGCAGGCGTTGACCTCGGTGGCGAGGATCCGGTCGCGGGTCTCGGGGAGGGTGGTGTAGCGGTCCTTGACGTAGCCGTGGAACTCGGAGTCGGTGGTGTTCATGACCGTGAGGCCCTTGAGGCCGGAGAGGACCTGCCACCGCCCGCCCGCACCGTCGAAGGTGACCTGCGCGGTACGGGTCTCCCGGCCGCTGCGGACGAAGGAGTGCCCGGCCGGGCCGGGCGTGGGGATGCGGTCCCAGGCGTACTCCTCGACGCGGACCCGGGCGGTACCGATCGCCTCCTGGCCGGTGACGAAGTGGTGTGCCAGCCGCGCGGCGAAGCCCTCGGGCGAGGCCACGCCGTACTCCTTGGCGAAGGCGAACACGGTGTTCTTGGTGGTGTCCGTCGGCAGGACGCGGGCGTTGGAGCCGGAGAGGTGGACGTCGTCCATGGCGCCGGAGAGGGCTATGGAGACGTTGAGGTCCCTGATGTGGTGGACGGGCCCGTCGCGGGTGACCCGCACGACGCGGGTTTCGGCTTTGCCGTACTGGTTCTGGCCGAGAACGGTGGGCATGTGTGCTAGCTCCCTCGGTACACGGAATAGCCGAACGGACTGAGCAGCAGCGGTACGTGGTGGTGCTCGCCCGGCGCGACGGCGAAGGCCACCGACACCTCCGGGAAGAACGCTTCCCGCCCGGCGGTCCCCCGGGCGGCGTACGGCCCCACGTCGAACCGGAGCCGTGCGTGGGTCGTGCCCCGCGGCGGCGCCGGGAGCCCCCGGCAGCGCCCGTCCGCGTCCGTCACCGAGGTGCCGCACGCCGTCCAGGGCCCGTCGGCTCCGCTCCGTGCGGACAGCTCGACGGCGACGCCCTCGGCCGGGCGGCCCGTGGCCGTGTCCAGGACGTGCGTGGACACGGATGCGGACGAGGACGCGGACGAAGACGAGGACGCGGGCTCGGACCCCGACGCCGACCCCGGCGCCGACTCCGGCGCCGACTTGGACGCGTCGGAGACGCCTGGTGCGGCGGCGCTCATGGGCGGGCTCCTTCCTGCTCGGGTACGGGCGGGCCGGCCGGGTCCTCCAGCAGCCGGGCCAGCCGGATGCGATTGATCCTGCCGAGTTCCTCCCGCACGATCTCGCGTTCGCGTTCCGGCGTGTTGCCGACGCGGCGGCGGATCGCGTCGAGCATGTGTGCGGCGCCGAGGCCGGTGGCGCAGATCAGGAAGACGTGCCCGAACTTCTCCTGGTAGGCCAGGTTGAGGGCGCGCATCTCGGCGCGGAGCCCGGGCGGGGCCTGTGCCATGCCGCGCTGCTCGCGGGCGGAGACGGGATCGCCCGGCGCCGGGCGCCCGATCGGCGGGTGCGCCGCCATGGCCTCGGCCAGCCCGCCCGCGGTCAGTGCGGCCGTCGCCGCGTCACTCGCGGCGTAGAGCGCTTCGGCCGTGGGGTAGGGGCGCCCGCCGAGGACCGCGTCCACCCATGCGCCGCCGGCACAGATCTCGTGCAGCGCGGCGCGGGCCGCGCCGTCGCCGACCGCGTTGAACCGGGTGAGACCCGGCGTCGGACTCGAAGACACGGGCGCCTCCGTGGTGGGGACGGGCTGCGCATGGCTGTCGGGCTGCGCATAGCTAACGCCCCTCGGAACGCCGCGTCAACAGTTTGTTGAAGAACTCGGCTCCCGTGTCCGGCGCCCGGGCCGGGGATCCGAGGCGTCCAGGGCGGCGCGGAGCCAGTCGTGGGCGGCGCCGGGGGTCGGCTCCCGCGGGCCGGACGGCGGGGAGGTCAGTTCGGCGACGAGCTGCCAGTAGTGGTCGATGCGGGGCTCCGCGGCGAGCTGGACGCCGAGCCGGCGGCGGAAGGCGGCCGTGTCCCGGGTGCCGAGGGCGCCGGCGTGGGCGGAGACGAAGCAGTCGAGGGCCTCGCCCGGGCGCGGCGGCCGCTGCGCCCGCAGGTCCGGCGACGCCAGCGCGAACGCCTCGCGGAGGCCGTCGTAGAGCACGGCGGGACGGTAGCCCGTGCCGGTCCGGTGGGCTTCGGGCTGACCGCGGTCGCCGCCCGTGCAGGGGCCGGAGGTGAAGGCGTGCAGCCGGGCGAAGGCCAGGACCTGGGCCGGGGTCGGGTCGTCGGGCGGCTGCGGCACCGCTTCGTCGACGATCGCGGCGACCAGCCGGGAGGGGAGCCGCGGGGGCAGCCAGCTCCGCCAGAAGGCGGCCATCGCGGCCGTACTGGGCGGGGTGGAGATGCCCCCGACCAGGCGCAGCCGCTCGGCGCGCTCCCCGGGCGGGCAGTCCTGCAGCAGCCGGAGGGCGGCCTCCCGCCAGCGCAGGGCCGTCAGCTGCGTGCCGAGTTCCCGCAGCTTGCCCGCGACGACGTCCTCCAGCGCGTCGTCCCGTTCGAGGACGCGGCCGACGTCCGGGACCGGCACGTCGAGCGTGCGCAGGGAGCGGATCAGGCGGAGGCGGTCGAGCGCCTCGGGGCCGTACCGGCGGTGCCCGCCGCCGCTGCGGGCGGCTTCGGGCAGCAGGCCGCGGTCGGAGTAGAAGCGGACGGTCTTGACGGTGGCGCCCGCGCGCTCGGCGAGCTCTCCGATGCTCCACGTGGCGTCGGGGGACACGGCTCGACCCTCCCTCGGGCCTCGGGGAGCTCCTACCGTACCGGCGGGTACGGACGGCACGCCCGGCCGGGCCCGTGGTTCGGGCGCGCGTGCCCGGCAGCTCTACCGGGAGCCGCCGGAACCGCCCTCGCGGTTCAGGTAGTTGTAGACCGTGAAGCGGCTGACGCCGAGCGCCGCGGCGACGGTCTCCACGCCGTGCCGCAGGGAGAAGGCGCCGCGCTCCTCCAGCGTGCGCACCACCGACTGCTTGGTCCTGCGGTCGAGTTCGGCCAGGGGCATGCCGTGGCGGCGCTCCAGATCGGCCAGGATGTGGCCGAGCGAGGCGGACAAGCGCGGCAGCCTCACGGCGACGACCTCGCGCCCCTCCCAGGACAGCATCACGTCGTCCGCCGCGGCCTGCTCGGGGTCGACCATCTCCCCGCCCATGGCGTCGACCAGCGGCGCGACCGCGGCGCGGAGCGGGTGCGCGGCCGCCTCCCCCGTCACGGCGTCCCCTCCTCGTCGCCGCGTTGGCCCTCGCGCCGGTCTTGGCTTTGGTCCTCGCGTTGGCCCTCGCTGTGGTCCTCGCGTTGGCCCTCGCTTTGGTCCTCGCTTGGGTCTTCACTTCGACCCTCGACCACGCTGACCTGCAGCGACACCCGCGTGGCGCCGGCGTGCAGCGACGCGCTCAGCACCTGCTGCACGGCGGCGAGCACGGCGTCACCGCCGCCCTCCGCGGAGTTCCCGAAGGGGCCGACGTCCACGGCGTCGAGGCCGGCTCCCTGCAGGGCGTCCCGGGCGGCCTCGGCGTGGGGCGGCACCCGGTCGAGATCGAACGGTTCGGTCGTGAACTCCACTCGCAATCGCACGGTGGCCAACCTACTCGCCTTGACAGGGGTGGGGAACGCCAGCAGTCTTCCATAAAGCAGAAGTTAACTTCCACAATTCGGAAGGATGGTGGGACGGAATGCCTCTCCCCCGACACCGCTTCGCCGTCAACCTCTCGATGCTCTTCACCGAACTGCCGCTCCTGGAACGGCCCGCGGCGGCCGCGGAGGCGGGCTTCCGCGCCGTCGAGATGTGGTGGCCCTGGCCCGCGACGCCCACGCCGGAGGCCCGCGAACTGGACGCGCTGCGCGGGGCGCTGCGGGACGCCGGTACGCAACTGGTCTGCCTGAACTTCTACGCCGGGCGGCTGCCCGGGCCCGACCGGGGAGCGCTCTCGGTCCCGGGGGCGGAATCCGGCCGCTTCCGCGCCAACATCGGCGTCGCGGCGGACTTCACGGCCTCGCTGGGATGCACGGCGCTCAACGCCCTGTACGGCAACCGCGTCGCGGGCGCGGACGCCGGGGCCCAGGACGCGCTCGCCCTGGAGAACCTCGTCCTGGCCGCGCGGGCGGCCGGCCGGGTGGGCGCGACGCTCCTGATCGAGGCGCTCAACCCCGTGGAGTCCCCCGCGTACCCGGTCACCGGCTCGGCGCGCGCCGTGGAGCTCGCGGCGAGGGTCAACGAGGCCTCGGGGCTCGGCAACGCCCGCTTTCTGATGGACCTTTACCACCTTGCGACGGCGGGCGAGGACCCGTCCGCGGCCGTCACTGCGTACACGCCCGCCCACACGGGCCACGTCCAACTGGCGGACGCCCCGGGCCGCGGCGAACCGGGCACGGGGACGCTGGACGTCCCCGTGCTGCTCAAGCGCCTGGAACAGGCCGGGTACGACGGCTGGGTGGGCCTGGAATACCGCCCGTCCGGCCCGAGCGCGGATGCCTTCGGCTGGCTGGACGGGGCACGGTGACGGTTCCAGGGCGGCCCGGGTGCTGCGGCCGGCGGGACCGACCCGGCACAGCCGACGTGGCGGCAGGCTCCGGGCCGCTCCCGGCCATCCGGCCGGTCCGGCACCGCCGGAAGACACCGTCGGGGCTTCTCGCCGCCGCGGCGGAAAGAAATGTCCGGCGCAGCCGACGTGATGCCCGGCGCAGCCGATGTGATGTCCGGCGCAGCCGACGTGATGTCCGGCGCAGCCGACGTGATGTCCGGCGCAGCCGAC
>NZ_JANIID010000004.1:0-336275 GCF_024519335.1 Streptomyces telluris | reverse complement strand
CGATGGCCCTGCCGCCCGAGTTCCCGGACCCGCGCACCGACCAGGGGGTGCACCGCTTCCGGTACGCGCTGGTGCCGAACGCGTCGATCGGCGACGCCGTCCGCGAGGGTCACCGCATCAACCTTCCGGAGCGGCGGGTGCCGGGAAGCGCGGACGTACGGCCTCTGGTGCACGTCGACGACGAGGCGGTCGTCGTCTCCGCGGTCAAGCTCGCGGACGACGGGAGCGGCGACGTCGTCGTCCGCCTGTACGAGTCCCTGGGCGGCCGGGCCCGCACCCTCCTGAAGGCGGGCTTCCCTCTCGCCTCGGCCTCCGTGTGCGACCTCCTGGAGCGGCCGCAGGCCACGGCGGCGACGGACGGCGACGTCGTCCCGCTGTCGCTGCGGCCGTTCCAGGTCCTCACGCTGCGGCTGGAGCGGCGCATCTAGATACGGCTGGATGCGGCTGGTGGATGCGGCTGGATGACGGCCGGATCCGGATGCGGCTCGATGCCGAGGGCGCCCATCAGCATCGGGAAGGAGGCGACGAGCTCCCGCTCCCAGTACGGCCACGTGTGGGTGCCTTCGGAGGCGCACACCGTGGCCGGGATGCGGAGTTCGGCGAGGCGGGCCCGGAGCTGCCCGTTCATGCCGAAGATCGCGCGTTCGACGGCCTCGCCGCCGTGTGCCGCCGGGTCGGTGCAGCGGGCCGGGGAGGGCGGTGGCCCGCCCCACTGCCAGCCCGTCCCGCTGTCGGTGCCGTTTCCGTAGGAAACGTAGAGGGGCGTCCCGGCGAGGGAGGCGGCCTGGTGGAGGGGGCTGTGGCGCTCCCAGACGCTCCGCTGGCGCACGTCGGCGGGGTCGTCGGTGTCGAAGGGATAGCCGGGCTCACCCCACACGCGCTTCCAGTCGGCGAGGCAGGAGACGGCGCCGGCCTTGACCGCGTCGGGCCCGCTGAAGCCGCCGTCGGGCGACTTGTACAGCATGTTCACGCCGCCGCTGTAGGAGGCGGCCGCCTTGAACATGCCCGGGTGCGCGGCGGCGAACTTCAGCGCGCCCTGGCCGCCCATGGACAGGCCCGCGACGGCCGCCCGTTCCGTACCGGCGCGGTAGGTGCGCTCCAGGAGCGGCCTGAGCTCGCCGAGCAGATAGGCCTCCCAGGCGGGAGCGCCGCCCCTGCCGTAGTTCCACCAGTCGCTGTAGCCGCTGCAGCCGCTGGTCTCCGGCATGACGACGATGACGTCCCGCCCGGCGGCGAGCTCCTCGACGTGCGTGTTGGCGGTCCAGTCCTTGTGGTTTCCGCCGCCGCCGTGCAGCAGCCACAGGGTGGGCCACGTGCGCTGCGCGTTCCGGTCCCAGCCTGCGGGGAGCAGCAGCCGCACCCATCTGGTGTGCGTCAGCCCGTCGATCTCGGGCGACCGGACGGCCACGTCGAGCGTCCGGTCGTCGATCCGTACTTCCTGCACGACTTGCGCCGGATTGTCCGCGGCGCGGGCCGTGCTCGCGCCGCCGGGGCCGGGGACCTGCATCCCCAGCAGAGTCAGGATCAGCGCGAGCACCGCCAGCACCCCGCGCATGCGGGCCTTGCGCACCATGTGACGCCCCCTCACCCTCGGTGATGTCCGTCCACACTACGGTGAGGGTGTGACAACGTATGTGGCGCTGCTGCGCGGTATCAATGTGGGCGGCAAGAAGCGGGTTCCCATGCAGACCCTGCGGGAGCTGCTGTCCGGCATGGGCTGCGGCTCCGTCCGTACGCACCTCAACAGCGGCAACGCCGTGTTCACGCACCCGGGCGCGGACGCGGAGGAGCTGGCCCGCGGGATCGAGCAGGCGATCGAGCGCGAGCTGGGCTTCCCGGTGGCCTGCATGGTGCGGGACGCGGATGACATGCGCCGCGTCGTTGACGCCGATCCGTTCGCCGGACGGGAGGTCGACCCCGCGCGGTTCGTGGTGACGTTCCTGGCCGCCCCCGCCGACCCGGCGACCGTCGCGGACCTGGACCCGGCGGCGTACGCGCCGGAGGAGTTCGTCCTGGCCGGGCGCGAGCTGTACGTGTACTACGCCGAGGGGATCCGGGACGCGAAGCTCGCGAAGGTGCTGACGGAGCGGCGCCTGGGCACGGCGGGCACCGGGCGCAACTGGAACACGGTCACCAAGCTGGCCGCCATGGCGCAGGAGACGGAGGCGGCGGTCAGGGAGTGACTCCGGCACGCCCCTGACCCGGCCGCCGGCAGTGAATCCGGCCCGCGGCCCAGCCGGACGAGGTCTCCGCTTAGCATGCGGGCATGAAGCTGCGTATTCCCCGCCTGCGCGGACGACGGCTCGTCGCCACCGCCACCGCGGCCGTCGTGCTCGCCGGCGGCGGCACCTGGGCCGTGGCCTCCGGGGCCGGGGGCGATCCGCCCGTGCACCGCGAGGACCGCTTCATGACGGTGCCGGAGGCGCCGGGAACGAGCGGTTCCGTGCGCATCGACACGTCGTTCTTCACCGCGGGCGGGGAGGGCCGCAGGCCGGCCGTCCTGCTCGCGCACGGCTTCGGCGGCAGCAAGGACGACCTGCGCGACCAGGCCGAGGACCTGGCGCGCTCCGGCTACGCGGTGCTCACGTGGTCCGCGCGCGGCTTCGGGCGCTCCACGGGGCGGATCGGGCTCAACGACCCGGACCGCGAGGTCGCCGACGTGAGCCGGCTGATCGACTGGCTCGCCGGGCGCCCCGAGGTCGAGCTGGACAGGGACAAGGATCCCCGGGTGGGCATAGCGGGCGGGTCGTACGGCGGCGCGGTCGCGCTGCTGGCGGCCGGCCACGACAAGCGCGTCGACGCGATCGCCCCGCAGGTCACGTACTGGAACCTCGCCGACGCCCTCTTCCCCGAGGGCGTGTTCAAGAAGCTCTGGGCCGGGATCTTCTTCACCTCCGGCTCAGCCGCGACGCCGGGGACCGCCGCACCGGGGCGCACCGCGGGCAAGGCCGGCGCGGCCCCGCGCAGCGCACCCGCGGCCCCCTCCGCGCCGCTCGGCTGCGGGCGGTTCGACAAGCAGCTGTGCGAGATGTACGAGCGGGTGGCCGTCGCCGGCAAGCCCGACGCGCAGGCCCGGGAACTGCTGGAGCGCCGCAGCCCCGCCGCGGTCGCCGACCGCATCAAGGTGCCCGCGCTCCTCGTCCAGGGCCAGACCGACTCGCTCTTCCCGCTGGACCAGTCCGACGCGGCGGCCGAGGCGATCGGCCGCAACGGCGCGCCCGTCGCGGTCGACTGGGTCGCAGGAGGCCACGACTCCGGCTTCGGCGAGGCCGACCGGACGGCGCTGCGCACGCGCGCGTGGTTCGACCGTTACCTCAAGGACGACGACAGCGCGTCCACCGGACCCGCCTTCCGCGTCAGCAGGACCGGCGGCATCGACACCACCGACGGCAAGGCGCAGCTGCGCGGTGCGAGCGGCAGCAGCTACCCGGGGCTGCGCCACGACCCGAAGACGGTCGAGCTGTCCGGGCGCAGGCAGTCCTTCGCCAACCCGCCGGGGGCGGCGCCCCCGGCGATCTCCGCCGTACCCGGGGTCGGGGGTGCCGTGTCGCAGCTGTCCGGGTTCGGGCTGGGGCTGTCGCTCGACTTCCCCGGACAGCACGCCCTTTTCGAGTCGGAGCGCCTCACCGAGGGCGTCCGCGTGACGGGCTCCCCGGCGGTCAAGGTGAAGGTCGCCTCCGACACCGGCGAAGCGGTGCTGTTCGCCAAGGTGTACGACGTCGGCCCGAACGGGCAGCAGGTGCTGCCCGCCCAGCTCGTCGCGCCGGTGCGGGTCGAGGACGCCAAGAGCGGGCGGACGGTGGAACTGAAGCTCCCGGCGATCGACCACACCTTCGAGTCCGGCCACCGGATGCGGCTCGTGATCGCCTCGACCGACCTCGGCTACGCCTCGCCGGCCGCGCCCGCCACGTACACCGTCTCCCTGGAGGGCGGGCTGAGCGTGCCGACGGCACCCGAGGTGCGGACCGCTTCGACCGCGCTGCCGTGGTGGACGTGGGGCCTGCCGCTGGGCGGCCTGCTCGTCGCGGCCGCCGTGCTGCTGACCGGGCGGCGACGCGTGACCGCGCCGGCGCCGGACCCGGACCTCGCCGGAGTGCCGCTGCAGATCACCGGCCTGAGCAAGCGCTACGCCAAGTCCGCCGACCGGTACGCCGTGCGGGAGCTGTCCTTCCGGGTCGAACGCGGCCAGGTCCTCGGCCTGCTGGGGCCGAACGGCGCGGGCAAGACCACGACGCTGCGGATGCTCATGGGCCTCATCCGCCCCGACGCGGGCGAGGTGCGGGTCTTCGGGCACGCGGTGCGGCCGGGTGCGCCCGTGCTGTCGCGGGTCGGGGCGTTCGTGGAGGGCGCGGGCTTCCTGCCCCACCTGTCCGGCCGCGCCAACCTCGACCTGTACTGGCAGGCGACGGGCCGGCCGGCCGGGGACGCGCACATCGAGGAGGCCCTGGAGATCGCGGGGCTGGGCCCGGCGCTGGAGCGCGCCGTGCGCACGTACTCGCAGGGCATGCGGCAGCGGCTCGCCATCGCCCAGGCCATGCTGGGGCTGCCGGACCTGCTGATCCTGGACGAGCCGACCAACGGGCTGGACCCGCCCCAGATCCGGGAGATGCGCGAGGTGATGATCCGCTACGCGGCCGCCGGCCGGACCGTCATCGTCTCCAGCCACCTCCTCTCCGAGGTCGAACAGAGCTGCACGCACCTGGTGGTCATGGACCGCGGCCGGCTGGTGACCGCCGGCCCGGTCGGCGACATCGTCGGCTCGGGCGACACGCTGCTGGTCGGCGTCGAGGGCGAGGTGTCGGAGGTGACGGCGGACAAGGTGGCCGCGCTGCCGGGGGTGGCCTCGGCGGTACGGGCCGAGGAGGGCCTGCTGGTCCGGCTGGACGGCGCGAGCGCGCCGCAGCTGCTGGCCGAGCTGGTCCGGCTGGAGATCCCGGTGGCGAGCGTGGGTCCGCACCGCCGCCTGGAGGACGCGTTCCTGACCCTGATCGGAGGCCCGTCGTGAGCGCAGTGGGGCACGTGGAAGAGGCGGCCGAGTCCGCTCCCGGCTACCGGGCGCGGCACACCCTGCCGCTGCGCGTCGAGGCGATGCGGCAGCTGCGGCGGCGCCGGACGCTGGTGGTCGGGGCGGTGCTCGCGGTCCTGCCGTTCGTACTGATCGCGGCGTTCGCGATCGGAGGGCAGCCGAGCGGGCGGAACGGGCGGGTCACGCTCATCGACACCGCCACGGCGTCCGGGGTGAACTTCACCGCGACGTGCCTGTTCGTCTCGGCGGGCTTCCTGCTCGTGGTGCCGGTCGCGCTGTTCTGCGGCGACACGGTGGCCTCCGAGGCCGGCTGGTCCTCGCTGCGCTACCTGCTCGCGGCCCCGGTGCCGCGCACCCGGCTGCTGGTCAGCAAGCTGACCGTGGCGCTGGCGTTCAGTGCGGCGGCGATGGTGCTGCTGCCGGTGGTGGCACTGGCAGCGGGCACGGCCGCGTACGGCTGGGGGCCGCTGCAGATCCCGACGGGCGGCTCCCTGCCGGGCACCACCGCCGTGGGGCGCCTCGCGATCGTCGTGGCCTTCGTCTTCGTCGGCCAGCTGGTGACGGCCGGGCTGGCGTTCTGGCTGTCGACGGTCACGGACGCGCCGCTGGGCGCGGTGGGCGGCGCGGTCGGCCTGACGATCGTCGGCAACGTCCTGGACGCCGTGACGGCACTGGGCCACTGGCGGGACTTCCTCCCGGCCCACTGGCAGTTCGCGTGGGCGGACGCGCTGCAGCCCCGGCTGGAGTGGGGCGGAATGATCAAGGGAACGGCGGTGTCGGTGGCGTACGCCCTGGTGCTGTTCGCCCTGGCGTTCCGCCACTTCCGGGGCAAGGACGTGGTGTCCTAACGGACGGATACCCGGACCGGTGGGCCTCGGTCGACCGGTCCGGTCGGTCCCCGGCCGGGGCGGCGCCGCCGGGGTCGGCCGTGGGTCGTGGGGGTTGCACCGTCACGGGCAAGCGGCTGGCTCAGCACCGCCGATCCCGTGGAGGCTCGCGCGGAAATCGCGGCAGCCCACGGGCTGAAGCCCGCCGAGCGCCCCAGGAGCGCTGCCCATGGATGATCACGGAGACGACTTCGGCGGATGGCCGGTGGAGAACCACCACCCCTCTGCTGTCCAGCGGACCGAGGACGAGTGGGCGCAGATCGCCCGGTACCTGCGGCACGCTGCGAACAAGATCGGCCCACCCCTCCCGGTATGCCTCCCCGGAGAGCCACAAAAATGCGGCCGCAGCGCTCAACAGCATGTGCTGACCTGGGCTGCAGCACTCAAGGCCGCAGCCCATCACATCATCGAACAGTCCGCCCCGACGCCCGATCATGCAGCCCACGCCGCGGGGCCGATGTACCAACGGCAGCTGGCGGAGTTGCGCGCACAGCGTGGAGCGCAGCCCGCAACCGCATAGAGCTGCAGATGCGACGAACGAGGAAGGCCCCTGCTCGGCGTGGGGGCCTTCCTTCTCTCATGTCACTGCGTTGGATGCTGGATGTCGCTGCCGTCATCGCCGAGCGCGCCTTCACGCCGCATCGCGCTCACCATTCGGCTGTCGGATGGGATGGGAACACCAGGGCCGTACTTCCCCGCCTCGATATCCGCCAGGAGCGCAGCAAGGACCCGCTGATACGGGGCACGTGGGGCGCGGGGGTCACCGCCCTACCGGCCCCGTCCAGCCCTACTCCGGACGGGGCATCTTCAGCCCTTCCGCAGAAGCCCCGTCGTGAGTTTTCGGAAGGCACGGGGCCGGGGCGTCATTCAGCGGTGTGCCGTCAGGGGTTACGGTCGGCGGTGCCCTGTGGGCTCAGTTCGTGCCGTGGACCGGGCCGGGGGCCGTGTCCCCCTGAGGAGTTCCCGGACCGCCTCTCCCGATTCCTTGTCGGCGGAGCTCGGTCTCCCACGACCGGAACGGAGGGCCGACCCGGCAAGCTGGGGCGGCGGAGTGCCCCGCCCGCACCCCTCGGAGGAGGAGAAAAAGGCGCGGACGGGGCTCCAGCACTGACTCAGACGAGGCTGATCCCGGCCTGGGCCTTGATGGTGTCCACGGCCTCGCTGGTCAGCAACCGAAGGGGCACGACCGTCCAACGGTCACCCTTGCGCATGATCACGGCGTTACCGTCCTTGGTGCGCCCGATGTGGATGAACCCATGGTCGCGCCGCAGATCTCTCACCAGATCCTCGCCGTGGATCATGCGCTACCTCCCTTCGCGCTCCTCGTCATCGGCCATGCTGGTATGAACGCTACCGTTCTGGGCGACGCCCGTATTGGGGTCCGTCACCTGGTCCCTGTTCTCGTTCGGGTCCCAGTCGTCGTCACTCTTCTTACCCATTTTCGTGCGCTCCTTCCGGACCGACACCTTGCCGACACGGGGGCCTTCCTCGCGCCGTCCTGCGGTGGTGCACCCGCCCGGCCGTCGGCCGTCACATAGACGCACCGAGCGGGGGTTTGTTGCCTGGCTCTGCGCCAGGGAGGAGGCGCCGGTCGTGCTTTCCAATCCGGGCACGCCCCACGATCACTCCGATTTCGTCCCCGCCTTCTTGGGCCTCTCTCAGGTCAGCAGCCAGGGCGATGCAGTCTCGGCACGGGCTCACGCGGGGCGGGCCGGGCGTCATCCACTGTCCGCCGCAGTGCGGAAGGGAAAGCCCCACAGGAGTCGGCATCAGTCCGCGCTCCGTGGAGCGAGCCCGATCGCCCGGCGCTCATCGTTGGTCGCGAGACGCAAACGGCTCATAGAGCGGACCGTCCACCGGTCACCACTCTCGCCCACCGGTTCGATCGGGTAGCCGTCCTTCGTAAGCGCCTGCATCACGCCCATGCGTCCGGTGTCCATGTCCACGACCAGGGCGCCGGGACGGTAGCCGGTCCACAGCGCTGCCCCCGCCTTATTCGTCATCGCGTTCGAACCTCCGAGCTCCTGACCTGTGTGAGTTGGCTGCGCACTGGACCCGTGCGCTGGTCACGTGGACCTACGGGTGTGCGGCGCATCCGACACGGGTCGAATCCATGCCTGGCGATCTCTCCTTTCCCTACGTAACCGCACGGCTCCACACAGCGGTACCGTGAGGGGGCAGCCGAAGCATGAAAGCCATGAACGCGACGCAGCGTTTGGAGCCGAGACATGGTCAGCCGAGTGCGGACACCCAACGAGGGCCTGGCCCGACTGCTCAACCAAGCACGGTGGTCTCGCGCCCAGTTCGCACGCATCATCAATCGCCTGGGTGCCGAAGCGGGATTGGCGCTCCACTACGATCAATCTGCGGTGTCTCACTGGGTCCGGGGCACTACGCCGCAGCCGCCGGTCAGGCGCCTGATCGTTGAGGCGTTCTCGCGCAAGTTGCACCGCACGGTGACTCACGCAGAAGCCGGACTACCACTCACCCCGTACGACCAGCCTCCACCCGGCGTCGACACGATCGAGGAGATCGTCGACCTCGGAAGGGCCGACATGGACCCGTCGCGCCGTGGAGTCATCGCCGCGGCCAGTTTGTTCTCCGCAGCTCTCACCGTTCCCCTGTTCGCCACTTCTGCTCAGGCGGCGGCACCTGCACCAGTTACGCCCGGTAAACAAACCGTCAGGATCGGTGCGGGCCAGGTCACAACAGTCCGAACCATGATTGACAAGATCGCGGACATTCTCGACGACCTCGGTGGAGCACATGCACGGCCGATGGCAGCGGCATTTCTGGTCAACACAGTCGTCCCATGGCTTCGCGCAGAAGCCACTGCCGCAGTAAAGCGGGACATGCTGGCGGCAGCATCGGACTTGGTCTATCTCACCGGATGGATGGCCATGTACGAGCGGGACCACGGAACTGCCCAGACCTACTACACCCGGGCGTTGAGGCTGGCCGGCCACGCTGAGGACCACGTGACGTACTGCCGCACACTGCGAGGCATGAGTCTGCAGGCATCCAATCTCGGGTACGGGCCGCTGGCGCTCAAGCTTGCTGACGCGGCGGCCGAAGCAGCCCCGAAGGCCGGGCCCCGGCTTCAGGCATTCCTCACAGGTCAGCAAGCACACGCCACTTCGATGGTGGGTGACCAGCGCCGGGCGCGCAGCCTGTTGGCGGCGACAGAGACGGCTCTGATGAAGGCCGATAACAGGCGGGAGTCAATCGGCGGGTACGACCAGTCCGCCTACGCCTTCCATGTCTCCCACGTGCTGTATGAGGGCAAGGATCTACCGGGCTCGATCAAGGCGTTGCAGCAAGCCTTGAGGGTGCAGCCTTCTGGTGAGCGGCAGGGACGAGTTCACTTCTACGGGCTGCTCGCGCAACGGCAACTGGAGTACGGCCACCTGGATGCCGCCTGCCAGTCCTGGGCCCGATTCCTGGACGACTACGAACACATCTCATCAGCCCGGGGAGACGAGCATTTCGATACGATGCGGCTCCGTCTCAAGCCGTTTATGAATGCACAGGCTGTACGCAAGCTCTCCCCCCGCATCTCCGAAGTCGCCACGCTCAAGACACATGCGTGAAGAAGATGAGCGGGAGCAGCACCACCCCCTCAATCCCCCGAACCCCCCGCCCCGTACACCACCCCCGGTGCCCGCGCGCCCGCCAGCAAGCCCCGGACCGCCTCCCCCGCTTCCTTCGGGGTCCAGCGGTCGCCCTTGTCGGTGACGGGGCCCGGGTGCCAGCCCTCCATGATGGTGATGCGGCCCGCTTCCGCGGCGAAGATCTGGCCGGTGACGCCGGCCGAGTGGGCCGAGGCGAGCCAGACCACGAGGGGGGAGACGTTGGCGGGGGCCATGGCGTCGAAGCCGTGTTGCGGGGCGGCCATCGTCGCCGCGAAGGTGTGTTCGGTCATGCGGGTGCGGGCGGCGGGGGCGACGGCGTTGGCCTGGACGCCGTAGCGGGCCAGTTCGGCGGCGGCGACGAGGGTCAGGGCGACGATGCCGGCTTTGGCGGCGGCGTAGTTGGCCTGGCCGACGCTGCCGAGCAGCCCGGCCCCCGACGTGGTGTTGACGATGCGCGCCTGCGGCGTGCGTCCGGCCTTGTGCTCGGCCCGCCAGTGCGCGGCGGCGTGCCGCAGCGGCAGGAAGTGGCCCTTGAGGTGAACGGCGACGACGGCGTCCCAGTCGTCCTCGCCTAGGTTGACGAGCATCCGGTCGCGCAGGATGCCCGCGTTGTTGACGAGGGTGTCGAGCCGGCCGTAGGCGTCGAGGGCGGTGGCGACGAGGGTGGCCGCGCCGTCGTCCGTGGAGACGTCGCCGCTGTGCACGACGGCTTCGCCGCGCCGCTCGCGGATCTCCTCGACGACGCGCCGTGCCTCGCCCACAGAGGCCCCCGGTAGTTCGTTCACGACGACCCGCGCGCCTTCGGCCGCGAGGGCGAGGGCGTGGGCCCGGCCCAGGCCTCGGCCGGCGCCGGTGACGGCGGCGACGCGTCCGGCGCAGATTCCGGTCATGTCGGGGGCTCCTCGTGGTCGAGATCGAGGTCGTGGTCGTGGTCGTGGTCGTGGTCGTGGTTGACGGTGGCGGCGGCGAGGAACGCGGGCCGTTCGCCGCCGCCGTGGACGAGCAGGTCGGCGCCGGTGATGTGGGCGGCGTCGGCGGAGGCGAGGAAGACGGCTGCGGCGCCGACCTCGCCGGGCTCGGCGAGCCGCCCCGCGGGCACGGTGCGGGCGACGGCGGCGAGGCCGTCGGCGTCCCCGTAGTGGAGGTGGGCGGATTCGGTGCGCACCATGCCCAGGACGAGGGTGTTGACGCGGACGGCGGGGGCCCATTCGACGGCCATGGTGCGGGCGAGGCTGTGCAGGCCGGCCTTGGCGGCGCCGTAGGCGGCGGTGCCCGGCGAGGGGCGGGTGCCGCTCACGCTGCCGACCATCAGGATGCAGCCGCCGTCCGGCCGTGCGCGCAGCAGGGGGTACGCGGCGAGCGAGGCGGTCAGCGGTGCGACGAGGTTGAGGCCGATGACGCGCGCGTGGCGCTCCGCACCGGCCGCGTCGAGCAGCCGGAAGGGGGTGCCGCCCGCGTTGTTCACGAGGACGTCCAGGCGCCCGTACTCGCGGGCCACCCGGTCGAAGAGGGTGGTGACGGCGGCCGGGTCGCGCAGGTCCGCGGGCAGGTGGCGGGCGGTGCGCCCGGCCGCCGTGACGGGCCGGTCCGGCGGGCGGCGGGCGCAGACGACGACGTGCGCGCCGGTGCGCAGGAAGGCCCGGGCGATCCCCGCCCCCACGCCGCGCGTGCCGCCGGTGACGACGACGGTGCGCGCCCCCGGGGGCTCCGGCCCCGGCCCCGGCCCCGTCTCCGTATCGCCCGGCATCGCGCCACCTCCCGCGGCGGGTCGTCCGCTGCTACCGTGAACGGGCGTTGCCGCCTAACAAACGTTTGGTGGAAAGGTAGCGGATCCTCCGATGAGTGTCTCCACCTCACGCCCCGAACCGGCCGTCGCCGTCGTCACCGTGGACTTCCCGCCCGTCAACGCCCTGCCCGTGCGGGGCTGGTACGACCTGGCGGGAGCGGTCGGCGCGGCCGGCGCCGACCCCGCGGTCCGCTGCGTCGTGCTGGCCGCCGCCGGCCGCGGCTTCAACGCCGGCGTGGACCTCAAGGAGATCCGGGACTCCCCCGGCCACGAGGCCCTGATCGGCGCCAACCACGCCTGCGCGGCGGCCTTCTCCGCGGTCTACGACTGCCCGGTGCCGGTGATCGCCGCCGTGCACGGCTTCTGCCTGGGCGGGGGCGTCGGCCTGGCCGGCAACGCCGACGCCGTCGTCGCCTCCGAGGACGCCGCGTTCGGCCTGCCCGAGCTGGACCGTGGTGCGCTCGGCGCCGCCACGCACCTGTCCCGGCTCGTCCCGCAGCACCTGATGCGCACGCTCTATTTCACCTCGCGCACGGTCACCGCGCAGGAGCTGCACCGGCACGGATCCGTCTGGCGCGTCGTGCCGCGCGAGGCGCTGCGCGCGGCCGCCCTGGAGCTGGCCGGGGAGATCGCCGCCAAGGACGGGTCGTTGCTGCGCCTGGCGAAGGCCGCGCTCAACGGCATCGACCCGGTGGACGTGCGCCGCAGCTACCGCTACGAGCAGGGCTTCACCTTCGAGGCGGGCCTGTGCGGCGTCGGCAACCGCCTCCGCGAAGCGTTCGGCTCCGGCGGCGACCGCGGCGACCGGCGCGACCGGAAAAGCCGGGAGGAGCAAGAGGAGCAAGAGGGGCAAGAGAGGCAAGAGGGACCGGAGGGGCGGGAGGAACCGTGAACGGCGACAAGACCATGACCGCCGACGAGGCGGTGGCGCACCTGGAGAGCGGGATGACCGTCGGCATCGGCGGCTGGGGCTCCCGGCGCAAGCCGATGGCCCTCGTCCGGGCCCTGCTGCGCTCGGACGTCCGCGACCTGACGGTGGTCTCCTACGGCGGCCCGGACGTCGGCCTGCTGGTGGCCGCGGGCCGGGTCCGCAAGCTCGTGGCGGCCTTCGCGACGCTCGACTCGATCCCGCTCGAACCGCACTTCCGCGCCGCCCGGCAGCGCGGCGACGTCGAACTCGTCGAACTGGACGAGGCGATGTTCATGTGGGGGCTGACGGCCGCGGCGCACCGGCTGCCGTTCCTGCCCGTGCGCGCGGGCCTCGGCTCGGACGTCATGACCGTAAACCCCTCCCTGCGCACGGTGACGTCACCGTACGAGGACGGGGAGGAGCTCGTCGCCGTCCCGGCGCTCACCCTGGACGCGGCGCTCGTGCACCTCAACCGGGCGGACGCGCGCGGCAACGCCCAGTACCTGGGCCCGGACCCGTACTTCGACGACCTGTTCTGCGAGGCGGCGCGCGAGGCGTACGTCTCCTGCGAACGGGTGGTCGACAGCGCCGGGTTCGCCGAGGGCGGCGGCCCGCAGACCCTGCTCGTACAGCGGAGCTGCGTCAACGGCGTCGTCGAGGCGCCGGGCGGGGCTCACTTCACCTCCTGCGTGCCGGACTACGACCGGGACGAGGCGTTCCAGGCCGCGTACGCCGCCGCGGCGACCGACCAGGGGGCCTGGCGGGAGTTCGCCGACCGCTTCCTGTCGGGGGACGAGGACGCCTACCGCGCCGCGGTCGACGACTTCACCGAGGGCGCGGCGTGAGCGCCGGGCGGGGAGCGAGCGCCGGGCGCGCCGAGGTGTGCGTCGTGGCGTGCGCGGAGGCGTGGCGCGGCGACGGGGAGATCCTGGCCAGTCCCATGGGCGTGGTCCCCTCGATCGGGGCGCGGCTCGCGCGGCTCACCTTCGCCCCGGACCTGCTGCTCACGGACGGGGAGGCGCTGCTGATGGCCGACGTGCCCGCGCTGGGCGCGAGGCCGCAAGCGGTCGAGGGGTGGCTGCCGTTCCGGCGGCACCTGGCCGTGGTGGCGGGCGGGCGGCGGCACGTGATGATGGGGGCGGCCCAGCTCGACCGGTACGGCAATCAGAACATCTCCTGCGTCGGCGACTGGCACCGGCCCGAGCGGCAGCTGCTCGGCGTGCGCGGGGCACCGTCCAACACCGTGAACAACCCCACCAGTTACTGGATCCCGCGGCACTCCCCGCGCGTCCTGGTCGAGAAGGCCGACATGGTCAGCGGCGTCGGCTACGACCGGGCGGCGGCCGCCGGGCCGTCGGCGGCGCGCTTCCACCGCATCCGGCGCGTGGTCACCGACCTGGCCGTCCTCGACTTCGAGACGCCGGAGCGCACGATGCGGGTCCGCTCCCTGCACCCCGGCGTGACGGCCGCCGAGCTGCGGGCGGCCACCGGGTTCCCCCTGGAGGTCCCCCGGGACGTGCCGCGCACCCGCCTGCCCTCCGCGGAGGAGCTGCGGCTGATCCGTGAGGTCATCGACCCTGACGGGCTGCGCGCGCGGGAGGTACGGCGGGAGGTACGGGGGTGAGGACGGCCCTGACCGACCTGGTGGGCGTACGGCACCCGCTCGTCCAGACGGGCATGGGCTGGGTGGCGGGCCCGCGCCTGGTGTCGGCGGTGGCGGAGGCGGGCGCGCTGGGCGTCCTGGGCTCGGCCACGATGACGCCCGAGGAGCTCAGGGCCGCCGTCAGGAAGGTCCGCTCCCGCACCGGGCAGCCGTTCGGGGTCAATCTGCGGGCGGACGCGGGCGATGCCCGGGAGCGCGTGGACATCCTGATCGAGGAGGGCGTGCGGGTCGCGTCGTTCGCGCTCGCCCCCTCCCGGGAGCTGATCGCCCGCCTGAAGGACGCCGGGGTGGTCGTCGTCCCGTCGGTGGGGGCGCGGCGGCACGCCGAGAAGGTGGCGGCCTGGGGCGCGGACGCGGTCGTGGTGCAGGGCGCGGAGGGCGGCGGCCACACGGGCGAGGTCGCGACGTCGGTCCTGCTGCCGCAGGTGGTCGACGCGGTGGGCATCCCGGTCGTCGCGGCGGGCGGCTTCCGCGACGGGCGCGGGCTGGTGGCGGCCCTGGCCTTCGGCGCGGCGGGGGTCGCCATGGGCACGCGCTTCCTGCTGACCGCGGACAGCACGGTGCCCGCCGCGGTGAAGGCGGCGTACCTCGCGGCGACGGTGCGGGACGTCACGGTCACGACGAAGGTCGACGGACTCCCCCACCGGATGCTGCGCACGCCCTTCGTCGCGGGGCTGGAGCGCTCGGGGCGGCTCGGCGGGCTCGTCCGGTCGCTGCGGCACGCGGCCGCCTTCCGGGCGCTGTCGGGGACCGGCTGGGCGGCGATGGTGCGCGACGGCCTGGCGATGCGCCACGGACGCGAGCTGACGTGGGGTCAGGTGCTGATGGCGGCGAACACGCCGGTGCTGCTGCGGGCCGCGATGGTGGACGGACGTACGGACGTGGGGGTGATGGCCTCGGGGCAGGTCGCCGGTGTCATCGACGACCTGCCGACGTGCGCCGAGCTGGTCGGGCGTGTGATGGCGGAGGCGGAGGAGGTGCTCGCGGCGCTCACGGCGCCCGGAGTCACCCCGTAGGCCTCAACGACCGCTCGGCGCCCCGCCCCCCTCACCAGCCGCTCGGCGCCCCGTAACCCCCCTCACAGCCGCTCGGCGCCCCGTAGCCCTCACAGCCGCTCGGCACCCCGTAACCCCTCACAACCGCTCGACGCGCCCCGCCCTCACAACCGCTCGATGACCGTCACATTGGCCTGGCCGCCGCCCTCGCACATCGTCTGCAGGCCGTAGCGGCCGCCCGTGCGCTCCAGCTCGTGCAGGAGCGTGGTCATCAGCTTCGCGCCGGTCGCGCCCAGGGGGTGGCCCAGGGCGATGGCTCCGCCGTTGACGTTGACCTTCTCCGGGTCGGCGCCGGTCTCCTGCAGCCAGGCCAGGACGACGGAGGCGAAGGCCTCGTTGATCTCGACGAGGTCGATGTCCGCCATCGTCAGCCCGGCCTTCTTCAGCGCGTGGGCGGTCGCCGGAATGGGCGCCGTCAGCATGCGGATCGGGTCCTCGCCGCGTACGGACAGGTGGTGGACGCGGGCGCGCGGGGTCAGCCCGTGGTCGCGCACGGCGCGTTCGCTCGCGAGCAGCAGGGCCGCCGCCCCGTCGGATATCTGGGAGGAGAGGGCGGCCGTCAGCCGGCCGCCGTCCACCACCGGCTTCAGCGCGGCCATCTTCTCCGGGGAGGTGTCCCGGCGGGGCCCTTCGTCGGCCGTCAGTCCGCCGCAGGGGGCGAGTTCGCGGTCGAAGCGGCCCTCGTCGGCGGCGCGCACGGCCCTTTGGTGCGAGAGCAGCGCGTACTCCTCCATGGCGGCGCGCGTGATGCCCCACTGCCGGGCGATGACCTCGGCCCCGTGGAACTGGCTGACGGGCCGGTCGCCGTAGCGCGCCCGCCAGCCCTCCGAGCCGGCGAAGGGGCCCTCGGTGAGGCCGAGCGGGACGGCCGCGCGGTGGACGGCGTAGGCGATCGGGATCTGCGACATGTTCTGCACGCCGCCCGCGACGACGAGGTCCTGGGTGCCGGAGAGGACGGCCTGGGCGGCGAAGTGGAGGGCCTGCTGGCCGGAGCCGCACTGCCGGTCGACGGTGACGCCGGGGACCTCCTCGGGCAGCCCGGCGGCCAGCCAGCTCGTCCGGGCGATGTCCCCGGCCTGCGGGCCGACGGCGTCGAGGCACCCGAGGATGACGTCGTCGACGGCGGCCGGGTCGACGCCCGTGCGCGCCATCAGGGCGCGCAGGACGTGCGCGCCGAGGTCGGCGGGGTGGACGGCGGAGAGCCCGCCCCCGCGCCGGCCGACGGGGGTGCGGACCGCTGCGACGATATAGGCCTCGGCCATGGCTGCTGCTCCTCCAACCGGTCACTCCCGCACGGCGATGCCGTCCAGGACCATCGACAGATACTGGCGGGCGATCTCCTCGGCCGGGAGCCGTCCGCCCGGCCGGTACCAGGACGCGGCGACCCACACGGTGTCGCGCAGGAACCGGTAGGCGAGGCGGGCGTCCAGGTCGGCGCGGAAGGCTCCCTCGGCGGCGCCGCGCTCGATCGTGCCGAGCCACACCTCCTCGAACCGGCGCTGCGACGCGGCGAGGTAGCCGAAGCGCGGCAGGCCCGCGAGGTGCCGCGACTCCTTCTGGTAGATGGCGACGGCGGGGCGGTGCCGGTCGATCTCCCGGAAGGACTCGGCCACCAGGGCCTCCAGGGTCGCGCGGGGCCCGAGCCCGGCGGCGAGCACGGCGTCGTAGCCGGCCCACAGCTCGTCGAGGAAGGCGGAGAGGATCTCGTCCAGCATCGACTCCTTGGAGTCGAAGTGGTAGTAGAGGCTGCCCGCGAGCAGCCCCGCCTCCTCGGCGATCCGGCGCACGGTGGTGGCGTTGTAGCCCTGCGCGGCGAACACCTCGGCGGCGGTCGCGAGGAGCTCTCCGCGCCGCTCGGGCGCGGGACGCTCGGCGGTGGTCTTCTTGCTGTTCGGCACGGTGCCATTGTCGGTCACGCGCGCTGGCTGCTGACGGAGACGGTCTCGCCGGTCATGTACGAGGAGTAGCCGCTGGCGAGGAAGACGATGACGTTGGCGATCTCCCAGGGCTCGGCGGCCCGGCCGAACGCCTCGCGCCGGGCCAGCTCCTCCAGCAGCTCCGGCGTGGTGACCTTCGCCAGGTGGGGGTGCAGGGCGAGGCTCGGCGCGACGGCGTTGACGCGCACGCCGTAGGGGGCGGCCTCCACCGCCGCGCAGCGGGTCAGCGCCATGACGCCGGCCTTGGCCGCGGCGTAGTGGGCCTGGCCCTGCTGGGCGCGCCAGCCCACGACGGAGGCGTTGTTGACGACGACGCCGCCGGTCCCCCGGGCGCGCATCCGGCGCAGGGCGGCGCGGGTGCAGCGGAAGGTGCCGCCGAGGGTGGTGCCGACGACGGCGTCCCACTGCTCGTCGGTCATGTCGGCGAGATCGGCGGTGCCGCCGAGGCCCGCGTTGTTGACGACGACGTCGAGGCCGCCGTGCCGCTCCTCGGCCAGCTCGAACAGGGCCGCGACCTGCGCTTCGTCGGTGACGTCGCAGGGCCGTCCGGCGACCTGGCGGGCGCCGAACTCCTCGCTCAGGTCGGCGACGGCGACGCGCAGCCGGCGTGTGTGCCGGTCTCCGAGCACGACGCGGGCGCCCTCTTCGAGGAACCGGCGGGCGGTGGCGGAGCCGATCCCGGCGCCGGCCGCGGCGGTGATGACGGCCGTGCGGCCCGACAGCAGCTCGTGGGCGGGGAGATAGGGCGGCGGGCCGGGCCGGACAGCGGTGGACTCCTCGACGCTGCTCATGGCCGTACGTTAACCTACCAAACACTTGTTAGGGAAGGATGGTTGATGACCACTGACCCTGTGCCGGCCGGCGGCCGGCAGGCCCCCGCGGGCCCCGTGGTGCGCTACGAGCGCAGCGGCCCCGTCGCGACCGTCACCATGAACCGGCCCGCGTACCGCAACGCCCAGAACTCCGCGATGACGTACGCCCTGGACGGGGCCTTCTACGAGGCGGCGGCCGACGACGGGGTCAAGGTGATCGTCCTCGCGGGCGCGGGCGATCACTTCTCCTCCGGCCACGACATCGGCACGCCCGGCCGCGACGCCCACCTGCCGCACCCCCGCCGGGCGGGCCTGTGGTGGGACCACTCGGACAAGGCCGGCGCGGAGAGCCGCTTCGCGCGCGAGTCCGAGGTGTACCTGGGCATGTGCCGCCGCTGGCGCGAGATCCCCAAGCCGCTGATCGCATCGGTGCAGGGCGCCTGCGTGGCGGGCGGCCTGATGCTGGCCTGGGTCTGCGATCTGATCGTCGCGAGCGAGGACGCCTTCTTCGCCGACCCGGTGGTCCGCATGGGCATCCCCGGCGTGGAGTACTTCGCGCACCCCTGGGTGCTCCCGCCGCGCGTCGCGAAGGAACTCCTCTACACGGGCGACCGGATGGGCGCGCACCGCGCCCGCGAACTCGGCATGGTCAACCGCGTGGTGCCGCGCGGGGAGCTCGCCGCCCGCACCCGCGAACTCGCCGTGCGCGTGGCCGCGATGCCCCGCATGGGCCTCGCCCTCGCCAAGCGCGCCGTCAACCAGGCCGAGGACCTCCAGGGCCTGCACGGCGGTCTCGACGCGGCGTTCGCCCTGCACCACCTCGCGCACGCGCACAACGCCGAGACCTCCGCCGACCCCCTCGCCGGGATGGACGTGCGCACGATGAAGGCGAGGGCGGCCGGGACGGACGGCGCCTGATGGACCTGGACCTCACGCCCGGGCAGGAGGACTTCCGCGCGGAGGCCCGCGCCTGGCTCGCCGGCCACGTCCCCCGGACGCCGCTCGCCTCGCTGGAGACCGAGGAGGGATTCGCCGAACACCGCGCGTGGGAACGGACGCTGCACGCGGGCCGCTGGTCGGCCGTCTCCTGGCCGGCCGCGTACGGGGGCCGGGGCCGTTCCTTCCTGGAGTGGCTGGTCTTCGAGGAGGAGTACTGGGCCGCGGGCCCGCCCTCGCGCGTCTCCCAGAACGGCATCGGCCTGCTCGCCCCGACGCTCCTCGCACACGGCACGCAGGAGCAACGGGCCCGGATCCTCCCGGCGATGGCGAGCGGGGAGACCGTATGGGCGCAGGCGTGGTCCGAGCCCGAGGCCGGGTCGGACCTCGCGTCCCTGCGCTCGATCGCGGTGCGGACGGCCGGCGGCTGGCTGCTCAGCGGGCAGAAGACGTGGTCCTCGCGGGCCGCGTTCGCCGACCGCGCCTTCGGGCTGTTCCGCAGCCACGCGAGCGCCGGCCGGCCCCACGAGGGCCTGACCTACGCGATGTTCGGGCTGGACGCGGAGGGCGTGCGGGTGCGCCCGGTCGGCCGCCTCGACGGCAGGCCCGCGTTCGCGGAGATCTTCCTGGACGAGGTGTTCGTGCCCGACCGGGACGTCGTCGGCATGCCCGGCGACGGCTGGCGCGTCGCCATGAGCACCGCGGGCAGCGAGCGCGGCCTCACGCTGCGCAGCCCTGGCCGCTACGTGGCGGCCGCGCGCCGGCTGGTCGCCCTGTGGCGGGCGGCCGCCGACCCCGGGGACACGGCGCTGCGCGACCGGGTGGCCGATGCGGTGGTGCGGGCGCGCGCCTACCAGCTGTACGGGTACGCGTGCGCAGCGGGCGGGCCGCGGGGAGCGGAGCCGAGCCTCACCAAGCTGTTCTGGTCGGAGCTGGACCTGGCGCTGCACGAGACGGCGCTCGACCTGCTCGGCCCGTACGGCGAACTGGCCGGGCCTGCGGGCGACGCCCCGGCGCGCGGCGGCTGGGCGGAGGGCTTCGTCTTCGCCCTGGCGGGGCCGGTGTACGCGGGCACGAACGAGATCCAGCGGGACATCGTCGCGGAGCGGCTGCTGGGGCTTCCGAAGGGGCGGCGGGCATGAGGGACGTGCGGAAGGTTCCGTCGGCCGTACGGGGGCGGGCGCGGGCCGTACGGGGGCGGTCGGCATGAGGTTCGCACTCGACGACGAGCAGCGGGAGTTCGGGCGGACGCTCGGGCGGATGCTGGGCGCGGCGGACGTCCCGGCGGCCGTACGGGCCTGGGCGCAGGGCGACCACGGGCCGGGGCTGGCGGTGTGGGAGCGGCTGGCGCGGGCCGGGGTGTTCGGGCTGGCCGTGCCCGAGGCGTTCGGCGGCGCGGGGCCGCTGCCGGTGGAGGCGGCCGTGGCCTTCACGGAGCTGGGCCGGCACGCGGTACCCGGTCCGGTCGTGGAGACGGCCGCCGTGTCGGTGCTGCTGACGCGGCTGGCCGAGGCAGGCCGACCGGTCCTCGCGGAGGCCTGGCTGCCGCGCGTGTGTGACGGCGGGGCCCGGGTGACGGCGGCCCTGCCGGGCGCACCGGGCGGCAGTCCGTACGCGCTGGACGCGGACGTGTGCGACGCGGTGTTCGTCGCGCCCGGCGGCCCGGACGACCTCTTCCTGGCCACCGGCCACGGGCCCGTCCAGCCCTCGCTGGACCCGGCGCGCCGCCTCGCCCTGCCGCGGTGCGGCGCGGAGCCGGTGGCCGCGGGGCGGGCGGTGCGCGAGGCGGTGCGGCTCGCCGCCGACTGGGCGGCGTTCGCGGCGGCCGCGCAGGTGCTGGGCGTGGGACTGGCCCTGCTGGAGCGGACGGTGGGGTACGTACGGCAGCGCCAGCAGTTCGGCGTGCCGGTCGGCGCCTTCCAGGCGGTCAAGCACCGGCTTGCGGACGTCCGCGTGGGCCTGGAGTTCGCGGGGCCGCTCGTGTACGGCGCGGCCGTGGCCCTGGCGGCCGGGGCGCCGGGGGCGGGGGCGGAGGTGGCCGCGGCGAAGGCGGCCGCGTCCGACGCCGCCTACGCCGCGGCCCGCGCCGCCCTGCAGCTGCACGGCGCGATCGGCTACACCGCGGAGTACGACCTGTCGCTGTGGCTGGGCAAGGCGCGGGCACTGCGGTCGGCCTGGGGGGCTCCGGCGGACTGCCGGGCCCGCACCCTCGATTTATTTTCCTTGTAAAATACTTGCTAATCTTCTTGGCATGCTCAGACGCTCCCCGCTGCCCGGGCCCCTCCGCGCCGCTCTCCGGATCGGCCGGCCCGCGGACATCTGGTACAAGTCGGCCCTGAGCGGTGTCGTGGCGATGGCCGTCCCGTACGCCGCCCTGCTCGCCGCCGACCGGCTGGATCTCGCGCTCTACACCTCGGCCGGAGCCCTGTGCGCGCTCTTCGGCCACGACCGCCCGTACGCGGCGCGCGCCCGTTTCCTCGCCCTGGTGGTGCTCGGCATGACCGCGAGCGTCGGCACGGCCCTGGCCACCGCGGCCCTGGCGCCCTCCCCCGCCGTCCTGGTGGCGGTCGCGGCCGTGCTCGCCGCCGCGCAGAAGACGGCCTGCGACGCCACCCGCACCGGCCCGCCGGGCCACATCATCCTCACCTTCGTCACGGCGTCGGCGTGCTTCGCGCCGCAGCGCGCCGCGGACCTCCCGCTCCACACCGGCCTGACGCTGGCCTGCGGCCTGTGGGCGTGGCTGGTCTGCATGGCGCCCGCCCTCGTCCGCCCGCACGGCCCCGAGCGCATCGCCGCCGCCCGCGCCCTGGAGGCCGCGGCCCGCCTGGCCCGCGCGCACACCGCGGAGGCGGGGGACCCGGCGAACCCTGGGGACGCAGACCGCGCGCGCCACGCCGCCTGGCAGGCGCTGCTGCGCGCTCCCGCGACGGTGCGCGCCCACGTCCACGCCGAGCTCGCCCTCAGGGAGGCGGCCCCCCACGGCCGCGGCGGCCCGGACGCGGGCCGGTCCCCCGCGGCGGGCCCCGCCCCGGCCGGCGGGCCCTGGCAGGCCTGGGCCCTGGAGCTGCGCAAGGGCCGCCCCCTGCCCGGGGAGGCACCTGCCGCCCCCGGCCCGGGCGCGGTGCCGCCCGGACCCCTCCCGCTGCCCCTGCTGCTGCCCACGGGCGCCCGCGTGCTCACCGGTTCCGCCCTGGCCGGCTGGGCCTCGCTCGCCTGCGGCGTCGGCCACCCGTACTGGGCCGTGGTCAGCGCCGCCTCGGTGGTCCAGGCCGGCGGCGCGCCGTCCTGGCAGCGAGCGCTGCAGCGGGTGCTGGGCAACCTCCTCGGCGTCGCGCTCTTCGCCGCGCTGGCGCCCCTCATGCACACCGGCCACGCGGCCATGGTCCTGGCGGTCCTCGTCCTGCTCGCCGGCGCCGAGGCGCTCATCTCCCGCAACTACTGGCTCGGCACGGTCTGCGTCACCCCGATGGCCCTGCTGCTGACCGAATTCGGCGGCAGCCGCCCCGCCGGGGAGCTGGTCGGCGACCGGTGGACCGATACGCTCGTCGGCGCGGCGGCGGGCCTGCTCGCCTGCGCGCTGGTCACCAACCGGCGGGCGGCGGACCGGGTCGACGCCGCCGTGGTCCGGGTGTCCGAGGCGCACGCCGCGGCCCTCGCCGCGTCGGCGGGCGCGGGCGGCCACGAGGCGGACCGCGCCCGCGACCGGCTCGCGGCCGCCCTCGTCGACCTGCGGGAGGCGGCCGACGCCGCGGCCGGCGAATGGCGGCAGCGGACCGGCCCCGGGGAGCGGGTGGCCCGCGCCGAGCACGAGGGCCACCGGGCGCTGGCCTCACTCGCCCGGGGGCGCGCACCGGGCGGCGGCGCGGCGCCGATGTGAGGGCTCCCTCCGGACGGTCACCGGCGGGACGGCAGAATCTACCCGGAGCACCGACTGGAAAGGATCACCAACGTGACCGAGGACATCGTCGCGCGCGTGCTGCGGCAGTGGCAGCAGGTCCACCCCGGACTCGACACCGCGCCGATGGCCGTGATCGGCCGGCTCAACCGCTGCGCGGCGCTGCTCCAGCAGGCCACGGACGCCCCGCTGGTGCGCGAGGGCCTGACGCGGGCCGAGTTCGACATCCTCGGCACCCTGCGGCGCACGGGCCGGGAGCTCACTCCGGGCCAGATCGCACGGGAGACCTTCGCCTCCGGGGCCGCCGTCACCAAGCGGCTGCGGGTGCTCGAAGCGCGCTGCCTGGTCGCCCGCCGCGCCGACGAGCGCGACCGCCGGGTGGCCCACCTGTCGCTGACGGACGAGGGCCGGGAGCTCATCGACCGGCTGATCCCGCACCAGCTGGGCTACGAGAGCGCGCTCCTCGAAGGGCTCGGCGAGGACCGCCGGGCCGATCTCGCCGCGACGCTGGCCGAGCTGCTCGTCCTGCTGGAGGGGCGGCTCGGCGGCCTGCAGCCCTGACCTCCGGCACCCTCCGCACCGCCTGCTTCGGGCCGTACCCCCCAGGGGTACGGCCCGAAGTCGTTCCTTCCCCTTGCGCGCGATACACCCCAGGGGTATACATGGAGGTAGGAGATACCCCCCAGGGGTATGAGGGGAACGGCACGAGGAGCGCGGATGAGCACCACGACGAGCAGTACCACCGGCACGGCCGAGGTCGAACTCACGATCGGCGGCATGACCTGCGCCTCCTGTGCCGCCCGGATCGAGAAGAAGCTCAACCGCATGGAGGGCGTCGAGGCCTCGGTCAACTACGCCACCGAGAAGGCCCGGGTCTTCCACGCCGAGGGCGTCTCGGTGGACGACCTGATCGCCACGGTGGTCGCCACGGGCTACACCGCGGAACCGCCCGCGCCCGCCGAGGCGGCGCCTGCCGGTGCGCAGGAAGCGCAGGCCGCCGGGGAGGGCGACGAGCTGCTCACGCTGCGGCAGCGGCTCATCACGGCCGTGACGCTGGCCGTCCCCGTCGTCCTGCTGGCCATGGTGCCCGCCCTGCAGTTCGAGTACTGGCAGTGGCTGTCGCTGACCCTGACGGCGCCCGTCGTCACGTACGCCGCCTGGCCCTTCCACCGCGCGGCGTTCACCAACGCCCGGCACGGCGCGGCCACCATGGACACCCTGATCTCGGTCGGCACCTCTGCGGCCTTCCTGTGGTCGGTGTGGGCGCTCTTCCTCGGCGACGCCGGCATGCCGGGCATGACGCACTCCTTCGACCTGACGGTCAGCCGCGGCGGCGGCGCGGAGAACATCTACCTGGAGGCGGCCGCGGGCGTCACCGCCTTCATCCTGGCGGGCCGCTACTTCGAGGCCCGCTCCAAGCGCAAGGCCGGGGCCGCGCTGCGGGCCCTGATGGAGCTGGGCGCAAAGGAGGTCACCGTCCTGCGGGGTGGGCGCGAGGAGCGCATCCCCGTCTCCGGCCTGGCCGTGGGCGACCGCTTCCTGGTCCGGCCCGGCGAGAAGATCGCCACCGACGGCACCGTCGTCGAGGGCAGCTCCGCCGTGGACGCCTCGATGCTCACCGGCGAGTCCGTCCCCGTCGAGGTCGGCGTGGGCGACGCGGTCACCGGCGCCACGCTCAACGCCGGCGGCCGCCTCGTGGTCGAGACCGCGCGCGTCGGCTCGGACACCCAGCTGGCCCGGATGGCGAAGCTCGTGGAGGACGCGCAGAACGGCAAGGCCGCGGCCCAGCGCCTCGCCGACCGCATCTCCGCCGTCTTCGTGCCCGTCGTGATCGTCCTCGCGCTCGCGACGCTCGGCTACTGGCTGGCCACCGGGGCGGGCGCGACCGCCGCGTTCACCGCGGCCGTGGCCGTGCTGATCATCGCCTGCCCGTGCGCCCTGGGGCTCGCCACGCCCACCGCCCTGATGGTCGGCACCGGCCGCGGCGCCCAGCTCGGCATCCTCATCAAGGGCCCCGAGGTCCTGGAGAACACCCGCAAGGCCGACACCGTCCTCCTCGACAAGACCGGCACCGTGACCACCGGCCGCATGACCCTGCTCGCCGTCCGCACCGCCGGCGGCGTGAGCGAGAGCGAGACCCTGCGGCTGGCGGGCGCGCTGGAGCACGCCTCGGAGCACCCCATCGCCCGGGCCGTCGCCGCGGGCGCCGCCGAGCGCGTCGGCACGCTGCCCGTGCCGGAGGACTTCGCCGACCTCCCGGGCCTCGGCGTCCAGGGCGTCGTCGAGGGCCACGCCGTCCTCGTCGGCCGGGAGAAGCTGCTCGCGGAGTGGGCCGTGGACCTGCCGGCCGGGCTGCGGGAGGCCAAGGACGCCGCCGAGGCCGCGGGCCGCACGGCCGTCGTCGTCGCCTGGGACGGCGAGGCCCGGGCGGTGCTGGAGGTGGCCGACGCGGTCAAGGACACCAGCGCCGAGGCGATCCGGCGGCTGCGCGCCCTCGGCCTCACGCCCGTCCTGCTCACCGGCGACAACAAGGCCGTCGCCGAAGCCGTCGCCGCCGAGGTCGGCATCGACGAGGTCATCGCCGAGGTCCTGCCGCAGGACAAGGTCGACGTCGTCAAGCGGCTGCAGGCCGAGGGCCGTTCGGTCGCCATGGTCGGCGACGGCGTCAACGACGCGGCCGCCCTCGCCCAGGCCGACCTGGGCCTGGCCATGGGCACCGGCACCGACGCCGCCATCGAGGCCGGCGACCTGACCCTCGTCCGCGGCGACCTGCGCACCGCCGCCGACGCCATCCGCCTCGCCCGGCGGACGCTCGGCACCATCAAGGCCAACCTCTTCTGGGCCTTCGCCTACAACGTGGCGGCCCTGCCGCTGGCGGCCGCGGGACTGCTCAACCCGATGATCGCCGGGGCCGCGATGGCCTTCTCCTCGGTCTTCGTCGTCGGCAACAGCCTGCGGCTGCGGGGCTTCCGCCCCACGAGCTGACGGCGCCCGGCCCCTCGCGGATGAGCCCCCTATGCCGGATACATGAGCAATTCGTAACAGGCGCAACGCTCTTCCCCGCCCCCGCCCTCTCACTCGGTGTAAGGGACACCGAGTGAGAGGGCGGGGCGACGTCATGGCGCTGCCGAAGAAGCACAGGAACCGGATCGCGGCGACGGCAGCGGTCCTCGCGATCGCCGGCGGGACGCTCGCCGTGGCCGTCAACGACCGCGAGAGCGGCAGCACTTCCCGGGCCGCGGACCGGCCCGCCGCCGGCAGGACGGTCAGCCAGGAGATCGAGCACCTGCCGGAGGACTCCGGCAAGGCGGTCAACCTCACGATCGACGACGGCCCGGACCCGGCGTGGACGCCCAAGGTCCTGAACGTGCTGAAGGAGTACGGCGCCAAGGCCACCTTCTGCATGACCGGGCCCAACGCGCAGAAGCACCCGGACCTCGTCAAGCAGGTCGTCGCCGCTGGCCACCGGCTGTGCGACCACTCCATGTCGCACGACACCAGGATGGACAAGAAGCCGGTGGAGTACCAGGAGAAGGAGATCCTGGAGGCCCGGAAACTCATCGAGGAGGCCTCCGGCGGCGAGCCCGTGCGCTACTACCGGGCCCCCGGCGGGGCGTTCACCCCGGACAGCCGGCGCATCGCCGCCGAGCACGGGATGCGCCCGCTCGGCTGGAACGTGGACACCAAGGACTTCGAGCGCCCGGGCGTCCAGAAGATCCTCGACACCGTCCGGCGCGAGCTGGGCAAGGGCCCGACGATCCTCATGCACGACGCCGGCGGCCCGCGCACCCAGACCGTGGAGGCCCTCGGACGGCTGCTGCCCGAGCTCCAGCAGGAGGGGTACGCCTTCAGCTTCCCGCGGACCTGAACGGCGGCCGGGCGGACGTCAGCGGGCGGGGGTGGTGGGGGTGGGCAGCTTGGCCGCGGGGAAGGCCTGGTTGCTGTCGCAGACCAGGTCGGTGATGACGTAACTGCCGCCGCTGAGCTCGACCTTCACGTCGTGGATCTGCCGCCCCCGGGGCACCTCGTTGGCGGCCGCCGTGCAGACGAACTGGCTCCTGGAGACGGGTGTCAGCCGCAGCACGTTGAACGGCATCTGGATGCTCACCCGCAGCGTGCCGGTCGTGACGTGCACCTCGCCGTTCATCTTGGGCAGGTCGGAGTACAGGCCGCGCACCCGCTCCTCCTCGCTCGGCCCCTGCAGCAGCAGGGCGACGGCGTCCTCGGCACCGAGCTTGGCCTTGGCCTGACGGGTCACCTGCGTCACCCCGGTGGGCGACATGAAGTAGAGCTTGGCCTCCGCCGAGTTGACCTCCCCCTGCCGCTTGGCCCCCGTGGCGGGCTGCCCCACGTCGATGACGTCGGTGGTGGTGACGCCGCAGCCCGTGAGCGCCGCGGCCAGCAGGGCGGCCGGCGCGGCGCGGCGTACTCGTCGCGCCGTCACGCCGTCTCGCCCCCGCCCTGCCGCAGCGGCAGATCCACGGTGAACACCGCGCCTCCTCCGGGTCGGTTGGCGGCCCGCACGGTGCCGTCGTGCAACCGTACGTTCTCCAGGGTGATCGCGAGCCCGAGGCCGCTGCCCTCGGAGCGGGCGCGGGCGGAGTCCGCCTTGAAGAACCGCTCGAAGACGTGCGGCAGCACCTCGGGGTCGATGCCCCGGCCGCGGTCCGCGATCTCGATCAGCAGCCTCCGCGCCGTGCCCTCCCCGGCCACCCGGACGGCGACGTCCACCGGTTCGCCGCCGTGCTTGAGGGCGTTGCCGACGAGGTTGGCGACGACGACGTCGATGCGGCGCGGGTCCAGCCGGGCGCGCACGCCCTCGGGCAGATCGGCGGAGACCTTGTCCTGCCAGCCGCGGGCCTGGAGGGTCTTGCGGACGGTCTCGGAGACGTCGACCTCGTCGAGGTGGAGGGCCGCGGCGCCCGCGTCGAAGCGGGAGATCTCCATCAGGTCCTCGACCATCCGCGCGAGCTTGCCGGTCTCCTCGCTGATGAGGCGGACGGCGTAGGCGGTGTCGGGGTCGAGGGAGTCCGCGTCGTCGTCGAGGACGTCGACGACGGCCGTCATGGCGGCCAGCGGCGTGCGCAGCTCGTGCGAGACGTCGGCGGCGAAGCGCCGCGAGTTGGCCTCCATGCGGCGCAGCTCGGCGACGTTCTCCTCCAGGGCCTCGGCCATGTCGTTGAAGGTGCGCGAGAGGTCGGCGAGCTCGTCGCGGCCGGTGACCTTGAGCCGGGTGTCCAGTTCGCCGGCGGCGAGCTTGCGGGAGGCGCGGCGCAGTTCGCGCACGGGCCGCAGCACGCCGCGCGCGGCGATGAGGGCCGGTACGGCGGCCAGGGCGACGGCGGGCAGGGCGCCGCGCTGTGCGGCCTTGACCAGGGCCTGGACGTTCGCCTCGTCCTCGCGGAGCGGCATCTGGGCGTACACCTCCAGGCCGGAGGCCTCGCTGCTGTTGCGGTAGGTGACCGGGAGCCCGATGGCGAGCCAGGGGTCGCCGCCGCTGTCCAGGCGCTGGAAGGCGGGGATGCCCGCGCGGACCTTCTCCTGGACGCCGCGCGGCAGGACCCGGCCGTGGTCGCCGCCGGGCACGAGCCCGCTGCCGCGGTAGCGCACGTACACGGTCCAGCGCTGGGCGCTGCCGGCGGCGTTGAGCCGGTGCTGGAGGTCCTGCAGGGCCTGCTGGGAGAGCGGGAAGGCGTAGTCCGGCACCTGCGAGTTCACCTGGGAGCGCAGGGCCTCGATGGCGGTGTCCTGGGTGCGCTTGAGGATGGCGGTACGGGCCTCGCGGAAGGTCAGCGCCGCCGTGGTGAGCGCGCTGAGCGCGGCGACCAGCAGGAACGCCAGGACGAGGCGGGCGCGCAGGCCGGCCGCGACGGCACGCAGGGACGGCCGGCGCGGAGCCGGCATGCGCAGGGACGGCATGCGCAGGGCGGGCCGCCTCACAGGGGTCCGAAGCGGTAGCCGAAGCCGCGGACGGTCTGGATGTACTTGGGCGACCGGGTGGAGTCCTCGATCTTGGTGCGCAGGCGCATCACGCAGGCGTCCACCAGACGGGCGTCCCCGTGGTAGCTGTGCTCCCACACGTGCTCCAGGAGCTGCTGGCGGCTGAAGACGCGGCCCGGAGTGGCGGACAGGTACAGCAGGAGCTTCAGCTCGGAGGGGGCGAGCGGCAGGTCCTGGCCGTGCTTGGCGACGAGCAGGCCCTTGCGGTCGACGGTCAGGTCGCCGTGGATCTCCACGGGCTGGAGGGAGGCCGGGTCCGGGCCGCCGTCGCCGGGGGCGGCGCGGCGGAGCACGGCGCGGATGCGGGCCTCCAGGACCTCGCCGCGGGCGGGCTTGACGATGTAGTCGTCGGCGCCGGCTTCGAGACCGAGGACGACGTCTATGTCGTCGCCGCGCGCGGTGAGCATGATGATCGGGATCTGCTGGGTGGTGCGGATGCGGCGGCACACCTCGAAGCCGCTGATGTCGGGCAGCATGAGGTCGAGCAGGACGAGGTCGGGCCGGAACGTGTCCATGGCGGCGAGCCCGGCCTCACCGGTCGGCGCGCCCTCCACCTCGTGGCCGCGACGGCGCAGAGTGAGGGTGACGGCGTCCCGTACCGCACGGTCGTCCTCGATCAGCAGTACCCGTGACATGCGGACAGTATCGTTCCCCTCGGCACACTCGTGCGCCGCACGGGCCTCCGAACGGCAGAACTGTCACGGATTGCTCATATTCGCCGGTGCCGGCCGCGGACGCGGCACTCGCGCCGCACGTCGCTTCACCCGTACCGCGCGCGTTGCTCCGTCCGGGTTCTCCGGGCCGGGCCGCCGCAGCGGGCTCAGTCGCCCTCCTCCAGGCGGAAGCCGACCTTCAGGCCCACCTGGTAGTGGCCGATCGCGCCGTCCACGAGGTGTCCCCTGATCTGCGTGACCTCGAACCAGTCGAGGTTGCGCAGGGTCTGGGAGGCCCGGTCGAGGCCGTTGCGGACGGCGTCGTCCACGCCCTTCGGGGAGGAGCCGACGATCTCGGTCACGCGGTAGGTGTGGTGCGTCATGGGCGCTGCTCCAGGGGTGCGGGCCGGTACGGTCCCCACCACCGTGGCTCACCGCGCGCCCGAGCGCGCGGCGAGCGCCCGCACCCGGCTCACGGCAGGTCGACCACCGTGCGCTCGGTCAGGACGTCCGGAACGGCCTCCGCCACGGGCGGGGCGGGCGGGGCGGGCGGGCCCGCGGTGTAGACCGCGAGGAGCTTGCCGGACTCGTCCAGGACGGGGATGTTCCTGGGGATGGCCTCGCCGCCGGACAGGGTCAGGGACAGGACGCCGTCGCGGTCGCTGAGCTCCAGCGTCCCGGACGGCTCGGGAGCCTCCGTCGCTTCCGCTTCCTGGTCGGACATGGCAGGGCCTCCTTGTCGCCGGGCAGCCGCAGCCTACCCCCGCCGTACCGCGGGAACACCCCTGCGAGGCGGCTACGGCACCACGGTGACGGGCCGGCGTCCCGCCTTCACCAGCCGTACCGCGACGGAGCCGACGATGCGGTGGCCGGCGCGCCCGAAGGCGCCGACGGCCACCGCGCCGACCTCGTCGTTCGGTCCGCCGTTCGCATCTGCGTTCACACCGGGAGGGCTAACCGGCGGCGGGCACCGACAGCGACAGGGCGAACCGCCCTTC
Source organism: Streptomyces telluris (assembly GCF_024519335.1). Classification (NCBI taxonomy): domain Bacteria; kingdom Bacillati; phylum Actinomycetota; class Actinomycetes; order Kitasatosporales; family Streptomycetaceae; genus Streptomyces; species Streptomyces telluris. Next base: position 306,085 of record NZ_JANIID010000004.1, on the reverse strand, counting down.
CTCGTCCGTCCACCAGTGGGTGGTCTCCAGGCCGGCCGCCGCCAGTTCGCCGCGCATCCCCTCCTCGCGGAACTTGGCGGAGATCTCCGTGCGCAGCTCCTCGCCGGCGGCGAAGTTCACGGCGAGGTCGAGCGCGGGGATCTTGGCGACGAGGGCGCCGCGGGCCCGCAGCCGCATCTCGATCCACTCCTGCCGGGGGTCCCACAGGGCGACGTGGTCGAAGTCGTCCGGGTCGAAGTCGGCCTCCAGTTCGCGGTTGATGACGGTGAGGACGTTCTTGTTGAAGGCGGCGGTCACGCCCGCCGCGTCGTCGTAGGCGCGCACGAGCGTGCGCTCGTCCTTGACCAGGTCCGCGCCGAGCAGCAGGGCGTCGCCGGGGGCGAGTTCGGCGCGGACGGCGGCGAAGAAGGCGGATCGTTCCTGCGGGCGCAGGTTGCCGATCGTGCCGCCGAGGAAGGCGAGCAGGCGCGGCGCGGGCGTGGCGGGCAAGTGCAGGCCGTACTGGAAGTCGGCGACGAGGGCGTGCACGGTCAGCTCGGGGTGGTCGGCGAGCAGGCCCTCGGCCGCGCCGGTCAGGGCGCTCTCGCTGACGTCGACGGGCACGTAGTGGTCGAGGGCGGCCAGGGCGCGGATGAGGTGGCGGGTCTTGTCGGAGGAGCCGGAGCCGAGCTCCACGAGGGTACGGGCGCGGGTGGCCGCGGCGATCTCGTCCGCGCGGGCGATGATGATCTCCCGTTCGGCGCGCGTGGGGTAGTACTCGGGCAGGCGGGTGATCTCGTCGAACAGCTCGCTGCCGCGCGCGTCGTAGAACCACTTCGGCGGGAGCTCCTTGGGCGTGCGGGTCAGGCCCGTGGCGACGTCGGCGCGCAGGGCGGCGGCGGTCGCGTCGGCGGGGAGGGTGCGGGTCAGGGCGAACGGGCTCACGGGCAGGGCTCCTTGAGCGGTGACAGGGCGACGCCGGTGCGGGTCGCGGTGAGCAGGGTGCGGTCGGGGACCTCGGTCCAGCGCGGGTCGTCGTCGTAGGGCTCGGAGGCGACGGCCGTGCGGCCGCCGGGGACCGCCAGGTACCACAGGGTGTCCCCCCAGGCGGTGGCGGCGATCGAGGTGCCGTCCGTGAGCAGCAGGTTGAGCCGGGATCCGGGGGCGGCCTCGGCGAGCTCCGCGACCGTGTCGGCCAGTGCGCCGCCGGGGGCGTCACCGCCGCGCAGCCGGTGCTCGACGAGGGCCCACACGAGCGCGGAGTCGCAGCGGGCCGCGAGGCGCAGGAGCGCCTCGGGGGGCAGCAGGGCGGCGAGCGGCGCGGCGGTGTCCGGCCAGCCGGCCACCGCGCCGTTGTGGCTGAAGAGCCAGGGCCCGGCAGTGAAGGGCGCGGCGGCGGCCTCGCCGTCCGCGTCCGCCGCGGTGGCGTCCCGCACGGCGGCGAGCAGGGCGCCGGTGCGCACGACCCGGGCGATGTCGGCGAAGGACAGGTCGGCCCAGACGGGCCCCGCGCGCCGGTAGCGGGCGGGCACGGGGTCGCCTTCGGCGTACCAGCCGACGCCGAAGCCGTCCGCGTTCACCGTGCCGTGGCGCTGCCGCCGCGGCGCCCAGGACTGGCGCACCAGGGAGTGCGGCGGGTCGGCGAGGCTCGCGCCGATGGGCTCCTGCGGGCCCAGGACGGCGATGTGACGGCACATCAGGCGAGCTCGGCGTCGCGTGCGGTGCGGAAGCCGGCGAAGATCTGCCGGCGGACCGGCAGGTCCCAGTTGCGGAAGGTGCCCCGGCAGGCGACGGGGTCCACGGCGAAGGACCCGCCGCGCAGCACCTTGTGGGCGCTGCCGAAGAACACTTCCGAGTACTCCCGGTAGGGGAAGGCCCTGAAGCCCGGGTAGGGCAGGAAGTCGCTGGACGTCCACTCCCACACGTCGCCGATCAACTGCCGGACGCCCAGCGGCGAGGCGCCCTCGGGGTACGCCCCGGCGGGCGCCGGGCGCAGGTGGCGCTGGCCGAGGTTGGCGTGGTCGGGGGTGGGGTCCGCGTCGCCCCACGGATAGCGCAGGGAGCGGCCCCGGCCGGGGTCGTGGCGGGCGGCCTTCTCCCACTCGGCCTCGGTGGGCAGCCGCCGCCCGGCCCACGCGGCGTAGGCCGCGGCCTCGTACCAGCTCACGTGCAGGACCGGCTCGTCGGGCGGTACGGGTTCGACGGTGCCGAAGTGCCGCCGCAGCCAGCCGGAGCCCGAGCGCCGCCAGAACAGCGGGGCCGTCAGCTCGTGGGTGCGGACGTGCCGCCACCCCTCGGGGTGCCACCAGCGCGCGTCCCCGTAGCCGCCGTCCTCGATGAAGCGCAGGTAGGCGGCGTTACTCACAGGCAGCGTGTCGATGAAGAACGACGGCACGAAGCGGTGGTGGGCGGGCCGTTCGTTGTCCAGGGCCCACGGCTCGGCCGAGGTCCCCATCGTGAACGGGCCTGCTTCGACCAGCACCTCCGGCGGCAGCAGCGCGGCGTCCGGCGGGGCGGGCGGCGGCTCGGGCGCGCCGAGCGCGGCCGGGCCGCGGCGCAGCTGGTGGGTGATCAGCATGGTCTCGTCGTGCTGCTGCTCGTGCTGGGCGATCATGCCGAACGCGAAGCCCGACGCGGTCAGCGGGCGGCCGTCGAGCGGGGCCGCCTCCAGCACGTCCAGGACGCGTCCGCGGACGTCGGCGACGTAGCTGCGCGCCTCGGCGGGCGGCAGCAGCGGCAGCGCGGGCCGCGCGGCTCTCGGATGCTCGAACGCGTCGTAGAGCCGGTCCAGTTCGGGGCGCAGCGCCTCGTGCCCGCCCACGGCGCGCAGCAGCCACTGCTCCTCCTGGTTGCCGATGTGGGCCAGGTCCCACACCAGCGGGGACATCAGGGGCGAGTGCTGGGCGGTCAGGTCGCGGTCGTCGACGCAGCCGGTGAGGAGTCCGGTGCGCGCACGGGCGCGGAGCAGGGCGTCCGTGGCGCGCCGGCGGAGGACGTCGGGGTCCGGGCCGGGTGCGGTCATGCGGGGTTCTCCTTGCCGGTGGCGTGGTCCTCGCCGGTGCCCGGGGCCCTGCCGGTGCCCGGGGCCCTGCCGGTGCCCGGGGCCCTGCCGCCGGCCCGGTGCCCGCCGGCGAACCGGTCGAGGAGGTCGTCGGCGGGGCAGCGGCCGCGGTCGACGTACCGCGCGGTGAAGGCGTCGACGGCGTCCAGGATGCGGGGGCCGGCGCCGAGCCGGGGCAGGGCCTCGCGGGCGGCGGCGAAGCAGGTGACGGCGGCGGCGTGCAGCTCGGGGTCGGCCAGGCCGTGGCGGGCGGCGTTGCGCCAGAGCGCGTTGCGGGGCGCGGGCTCCGGGCCCGCCGTGTCCGCGAGGGCCTTCACGGCCCGGTAGGAGGTCTCGGCGGCCACGGGGTCGTCGAAGAGGGCGGCCGTGACGGCCAGCGGCACCAGCCAGCCGTCCTCGCCGGGCTGCGCGTCGATCATGCGCAGCTCCAGGTGGCCCCGGGGCCGCACCGGGGGGAACAGCGTGGTCAGGTGGTAGCCGACGTCGTCGTCGGTGACGGGCCGGGGGTGTCCCGTACGGGTCCAGCCGCGCAGGTCCAGGCCCCAGGGGGGCTCCCACGGGCCCTCGTCGGAGCGCACGCACATGACCCGGGCGTCCAGGGCGTACGCGGCCCACGCCGCCCGCGGGTCGAGGTCCTCGGGCGGGGCCAGGGTGCGGCCGGGATCCATGCGCTCGTAGCAGGCCTGGCGGGTGGAGCGCCAGCCGGTGGGGCGGCCCCCGTCGAGGGGGGAGTTGGCGAACGCGGCGACGAGGACGGCGCCCAGCAGGTGCGCCAGCCGCCAGCGCCGGCCGAAGCCGAGCGGCCCGGGCTCCTCGTGCCCGGCGTCCACGCAGACCTGCACCGAGGCGGTCTTCGTCATCACGGTGCGCCCGGCGGCGCCCCAGTGGTCGTGGAAGTCCTCCATGGCCCGGTAGCGGGGCGTGGCGAGGACGCGGCGCGGAGGGTGCCAGGGGTCCTTGCCGTAGCCGGCGAGGGAGAGGCCGAGGGAGCGGAGCGCGGGGCGGGCCATGGCCAGATCGGCGGAGACTTCCTCCGCACAGGCGGTGAGGGACTCCGCGGGCCGGGAGCTGAACTCCAGCTGGCCGCCGGGCTCGATGGTGATCAGGGATTTCAGGGGCAGCGTCCGCAGCCGGTCGGCGGCGGCCGCCAGAACGCGGGGGGAGACGGGCCGGGAGGGATCCTGCAGGTCGTGGACGAGCCATTCCAGCTCCACGCCGAGGAACCGCGGCGGGCCCGTCTTGAAACAGATCCCGCGGACCAGGGCGTCCGCCTCGGCCTCGTCGACGACGCGGGGCGGACCCGCCCCGTCGAACCTGGTTTCCGTCACTGTCCGTACCTCCGTCCGCCGTACCGGCCGATGGTCACCCCCACATTGTGGCGAGCCCTTGACTCGCCCGCCAGAGGAGGGTCTACGGTCCCCGCGTGACCGTAGAACAGGTGACCGCCGACGTCTTCCTGCCCGGCACCTACGCCCGCGGCGTGCCGTACGCCCGCTTCCGCGAGCTGCGGGAGAAGAGCCCCGTGTGCCGGATCGGCGAGCCGGCCGTCGGCCCCTGGCCGCCGGGCCGGGGCTTCTGGGCGGTCTTCCGGCACGCCGACGTCCAGCACGTCCTGCGCAGCCCGGAGACGTTCTCCTCGCACCTGGGCGCCACCCAGCTGCGCGACCCGGACACCGAGGCGGACCTGCGGTTCGTCCGGACCACGATGCTCAACCAGGACCCGCCCGGCCACGGCCGGCTGCGCCGGATCACCGCCTCGGCCCTCACCCCGCGCGCCGTCCGCGAGCTGGAGGCGGTGATCGAGGCGCGGGCCCGGGCGCTCGTCGGCCGCATCGCGGAACGCGGCGAGGCGGACTTCGTGGAGCTCTCCGCGGAGCTGCCCGTACGCACCCTGGCGCACGTCCTGGGCGTGCCGCAGGAGGACGGGGCGCTGATCCACGACTGGGCGAACCGGATCGTCGGCTACCAGGACGCGGACTACGCGCTGTCGGACACCGCCGCCCGGGAGAAACTCACCCCCATGGGGCGCGCGGCCCTCGCCCGCCGCCCCGCCCCGCGGACCCGCCCCGACGGACGCCCGGTCAACCCCCGCTCGCGCGAGGCGCTGGCCGACATGTTCCACTACGCCCACGCCCTGGCCGAGCGACCGGCGCCCGGCAGCGTGCTGGCGCTGATGCGCGAAGGCGGCCTCACCCGGGACGAGTTCGAGATGATGTTCTTCCTCTTCGCGGTCGCGGGGAGCGAGGCACCCCGCAACGCCTTACCCGGCGGCCTGCTGGCGCTCCTCGACCACCCGGACCAGTTCGCGCTCCTTCGCAGCAGGCCGGAGCTGGTCCCCTCGGCCGTGGAGGAGATGCTGCGCTACTGGCCGCCGGTCATGCACTTCCGGCGCACCGCCGCCCACGACACCGAGCTGGGCGGGCGGCTCATCCGGCGCGGCGAGAAGGTGGCCGTCTTCCACCCGTCCGCCAACCGCGACGAGCGCGTCTTCCCCGACCCGGACCGCTTCGACGTCACCCGCACCCCCAACGACCACGTCAGCTTCGGGTACGGACCGCACTTCTGCCCCGGCGCCCACCTCGCCCGCGCCCAGATGCGCGCGGTGCTGCGGGCCGTCCTGGACCGGCGGCCGGGTCTGGAGCGGGCGGGCGAGCCGGTGCGCCTGACGTCGAACTTCCAGAACGGCCTCAAGCACCTGCCCGTCAGGTGGCGAACAGATCGGTGAACGGCGCGGTGGAATCGCCGACGGAGTGGCCGAAGGGCGAGTTGAAGTCCCAGATCAGGAAGAGCAGGAAGGCGATCAGGGCGCTGTAGAGACCGGCGAGGAGCAGTTCGCGCGGCGAGCGGCGGATCTGCAGCGTGAAGATCAGGCCCACGGCGATCAGCGCGCCCGCGACCAGGCCGAACCACACCACGCCCGGCATGGTGTCGCCCGCGCTCTGCGCCCGGGCGTTGCGCGCGGCGTCCGCGGCCCCGATCTGGTCGAGCAGCGGCTGGTAGGACTGGCCCTCGTGGTCGTTGCGCGGCTCGTACGAGGTGAGGTCCTCGCGCACCTTGTCCAGCAGCATGGCGCCGCGGTCGGTGAGCTCGCCGCGCTTGAGCATCACCGGCCACTCCTTGTGCACCACGTAGCTCACGTAGGTGTTGACGTCCTCGCGCGCCTGGTCCCGGGCCGCCGGCGCGTACGCCTGCACCCGCTCGGTGACCTCGTGCAGCGCCTGGGCCTCGGCACGGACCTGGTCCTGGGCGCTGTTGCGGGCCTCCCAGACGCCGGCGATGGCCAGGCCCAGCACGATGGCGTAGACAACGCCGATCATCATCGTCATGTACTCGATGACGTCGGGCGTCTCGGTCGGGTCGTCGTCCTCGCCGCGCCTGCGCTCCCGGAGCACGGTGATGGTCAGCACGACCGCGCACGCCGCGGCCATGGCGAGGACCAGGACCAGCCACTCGGACAAGGGAAACCTCCGGAAGAGAAGACGAGAGCGGGGGGAACCGGGAACGGGACGGCGGGCGGTACGGAGGACCGCGCCGCCGGGGCGTACGGACGTCAGCCGCGGCGGCCGCCGCCACCGCCGCCCCGCGGCCGCAGCATCGCCGCGGCGAGCACGGCCGGCGTGGTCAGCAGCAGGGTGAGGGTGACCAGGGACGCCCCGCCGTCGGGCGGGGGCGAGGCGGACGCGTGGTAGGCCCGCGGCACGATGTGCGCGGGCGGGGGCGGGACTTCGGGCGCGGGCGGCGGCGCGCTGCGCGGTGCGGCGAGCGGCCGCGGCGCCGGGGGCGGCGGAGGCACGGGCCGGGGCGCCGGAGCGCGCAGCCGCACCGGTGCCGGGCGGGGCGGGGGCGGTGGTGCGGACGTGGGCGGCGCGGGGACGGGCGGCCGCGGGGCGGCCGGGGTGACCGGGCGCGGCACCCGGCCGCATCCGATGACGATCACCGCGGAGGCGGTGCCGGCAACCGCACCGACCCTCAGGCAGCCGGGCCGGTGGTCGATCTCCGCGGCGGCCGCGTCGCCGCCGGGGCCACCGGTCCCGGCACGGACGCGGCCGTGACCGGGGACGCCGCCCGGAACGGGAAGGCCGTGCCGCCCGCGAACGCCGCCGTGCCCCGGAACGCCGCCGGAGCCGGGGTCGTACGTGACGGTGGCGGAGCCCGGGCGGATGCGGGGGACGCCGCGCAGTGCCTCGGCCGCCGGACCGGGCAGGGGACGCTCCCCGCCGGCCCTAACGGGCCCGCCGGGACCGGGATCGTCCCGCGGAGCGGGCCCGGCCGCCCCGGCCGTCGCCACTACGGCCGCGAAGGCCACGATCCCCGCGCGCCCGGCGCGCACCCATCCGCTCACGGGGAGATCCTCGCGGTCGTCCATCCCTCAACTGCCCTGCGAGGGAGCCAATCCCATCGAAGGGGTGAAGAACTGTGTGGTTTATGTGCGGGGGTTCACCCCGCAAGACGGACGAACAGGGCGCACGGCGAGTCTGCCGTACGCCCTGTGTCCACCTTGCCGTCCGAGCCGGGCCCGGTCAGAGCTCCGTGAAGTCCCCGTGCCGGCCCGCGCCCGCGGCGAAGCGCGCGGCGCCCTCGACGGCCCCGGTCAGCGAGGCCCGGCCGTGCGTGAACTCGGCCGCCATCGCCTGCTCTTCGGCGAGGCCCTCCTGATCGAGCACGGAGGCGCGGTCACCACGCAGGCAGCCCTGCGGGAACCGGGCGATCTCCGCGGCCAGTTGCTCCGCGGCGGCGCGGGCCGTGCCCGTGGGGACCACGCGGTTGGCGAGCCCGATCGCGTACGCCTCGGCGGCCGGCACCGGGCGGCCGGTCAGCACCATGTCCATCGCGCGGCTCGTGCCGATCAGCCGGGGCAGGCGGACCGTGCCGCCGTCGACCAGCGGCACGCCCCAGCGGCGGCAGAAGACGCCGAAGACGGCGTCCTCCTCGGCCACGCGCAGGTCGCACCAGAGCGCCAGTTCCAGGCCGCCCGCGACCGCGTACCCGCCGACCGCCGCGATGACGGGCTTCGACAGCCGCATCCGCGTGGGGCCCATCGGGCCGTCCCCGCCGGCCTCCACGCGGTTGCCGGCCTCGATCCGGCTGCCCGGCTCGCCGCTGCTGAACGCCTTCAGGTCGAACCCGGCGCAGAAGGTGCCGCCCTCGCCCCACAGCACCGCGACCAGGGCGCTCTCGTCCGCCTCGAACGCCCGGAAGGCGTCGGCCAGTGCGGTGGCGGTCCGCCCGTCCACGGCGTTGCGGACCTCAGGGCGGGAGAGGATGACGGTGGTGACCGGCCCGCGGCGCTCCGTGCGCACAGTCGCGGCCGGCATCGCGGGCGCGGTCACAGCGCCTCCTTCAGCAGCGCGCGGTCCAGGACCGGCCCGAGGTCCGTGCCCGGCGGCAGGGTGCCGAAGGCGTTGCCCCAGTCCCCGCCCAGCCGGGAGGCGCAGAAGGCGTCCGCGACGGCCGGTGTGCTGTGCCGCACGAGCAGGCTGCCCTGCAGGACGAGCGTCAGCTGCTCGGCCAGGCGGCGGGCCAGGAGCTGGGCGCGGCCGGGGTCGGTGAGCTCCCCGAGCAGGTCCCGCAGGCGCGCGGCGGCCGCGTCGAGCCGGGGGTCCGCGCCCGCCGCCTCGCCGACCTCCGCGAAGTAGGCGTCCAGGGCGGCCGGTTCCTTCGTCAGGGCTCGCAGGACGTCGAGGGCGGCGACGTTGCCCGAGCCCTCCCAGATGGACAGCAGCGGGGCCTCCCGGTAGAGCCGCGGCATGCCGGACTCCTCGACGTAGCCGTTGCCGCCCAGGCATTCGAGGGCCTCGGCGGCGTGGGCGGCTCCGCGCTTGCAGACCCAGTACTTGCCGGCCGCCAGACCCAGCCGGCGCAGCGCCGACTCGGCGGCGTCCCCGGCCTCGGAGCGGTCCAGGGCCGCCGCGAGCCGCATCGCCAGCACGGTCGCGGCCTCGGACTCCACGGCGAGGTCGGCCAGGACGTTGCGCATCAGGGGCTGGTCGATCAGCTCGGCGCCGAACGCCTTGCGGTGCGCGGCGTGGTGCAGGGCCTGCCGCAGCCCGGCCCGCATGCCGGCCGCGGAGCCGATGACGCAGTCGAGCCGGGTCATGTTCACCATCTCGACGATCGTGCGCACCCCGCGCCCGGGCTCGCCGACCGGCCAGGCCACGGCCTGCTCGTACTCGATCTCCGCCGAGGCGTTGGAGCGGTTGCCGAGCTTGTCCTTGAGCCGCTGCAGGCGCATGGCGTTGCGGGTGCCGTCGGGCAGGACGCGCGGCATGAGGAAGCAGGTCAGCCCCTCCGGGGCCTGGGCGAGGACGAGGAAGACGTCGCTCATCGGCGCGGAGGTGAACCACTTGTGGCCGGTGATCACGTACGAGCCGTCGCCCGCGGGCACGGCCGTGGTGGTGTTGGCGCGGACGTCCGAGCCGCCCTGCTTCTCCGTCATCGACATGCCCGCGATCAGGCCCTGCTTGCCGAGCGGCGGGCGCAGCCCGTAGTCGTACGTGCGGGAGGCCAGCAGCGGCTCGTAGGCGGCGGCCAGTGCGGGCTGGGCGCGGAGTGCGGGGACGGCGGCGTACGTCATCGAGACCGGGCAGCCGTGGCCGGGCTCGGCCTGGGCCCACACGTAGAACTTCGCCGCGCGCACCAGGTGGGCGCCGGGGCGGGCCTCGGCCCAGGGGGCGGCGTGCTGGCCGCTCTCCACGGCGGCGGCCATCAGCCGGTGCCAGGAGGGGTGGAACTCGACCTCGTCGACGCGGTGGCCGTAGCGGTCGTGCGTGCGCAGCACCGGGGGGTGCGCCTCGGCCGTGCGGGCCCAGTCCTGCACCTCCTCCGTGCCGGCCCGGGCGCCGAGCTCGCGGACCTCGGCCTCGCCCCACGCTCCGCCGTCGCGGCGCAGCGCCTCCAGCAGGGCGGGGTCGTCGGCGGTGGTGAAGCCGGTCAGGGGCGGGGCCTGGTTGAACACGTCGTGCGTGGCGCTCATGGCGACCTCCGGGCGGGCCGTTCGGCAGGGCGTGGGACGTCGATCGGTATTACAGTTTCATGATGCGTGATGAAAGACTGTAATGGATAGGGTTGGCCCAGCCATGGACGACACCGTTGCCGTTTCCCCCGCCGCTCCCGCCGCTTCTGACGGTCCCGCCGGTTCTGCCGAGCCCGCCGCTCCGGCGCTGCGGCCCCTGACCGCGCGCTCGGTCGTGCTCTCCACCCTCCTCGGGCACCACCCGCCCGCGCTCCCCGCGCGCGCCCTCGTCCGCGTGGGGGAACTGTTCGGGACCGCGGAGGGCACGGTGCGGACGGCCCTGACCCGGATGGTCGCCGCGGGCGACCTGGAGCAGCACGAGGGCGCCTACCGGCTGACCGACCGGCTCCTCGCCCGCCAGGCCCGGCAGGACGACAGCCGCGCGCCCCGCACCCGGCCGTGGGACGGCGGCTGGGAGATCGCCGTCGTCACCCCCGAGCGCCGCAGCGCGGCCGACCGCGCCGCCCTGCGCCAGGCCATGGCGGCGCTCCGCCTCGGCGAACTCCGCGAGGGCTGCTGGATGCGCCCCGCCAACCTCCTGCGGGACCGGCCGCCGGTCGTCACCGCCCAGTGCACGCTGCTGACGGGCGCGCCGGAGGGCGACCCCGCGCGGCTCGCGGCGGCCTTGTGGGACCTGGACGGCTGGGCCTCGCGCGCCCGCTTCCTGGAGTCCGCCCTCCGCGACGACCGCACGGCGGCCCTCGCGGAACGCTTCACGGTCTCGGCCGCGGTCCTGCGGCACCTGCTGTCGGACCCGGTCCTGCCGCGGGAGCTGCTGCCGGCCGACTGGCCCGGGGCGGAACTGCGGCGCCGCTACGAGGCGTTCGACCGCGACTTCCGGGCCCTGCTGCGGCGCCACATCGGCATCTGAGGCGGGTCGGTGCCCGAGTCGGATCGAGGCCTGTACCGGGTCGAGGCCTGTGCCGGGTCGAGGCCTGTGCCGGGCCGGCGCCCGAGGCGTACCGCCCGGCCCGTGGTCTCCGGTCGGCCCCGGGGCAGCACCGTGGACGGGGGGAAAGGCGGTCAGGGGCGGCCGCCGGGGTCACGGCCCGTCGTACGGCGTGCGGGCCACCTCCGGCGTCTCCGTGTCGAGCGGGACGGACCCGGAGCGGACGAGTCCGAGCTGGACGCCCTGGCGCGGCAGGAGCGCGTCGAGGAGCCAGTCGGCGGCGACGCGGATGCGGTTGCCGGGCATGGCCGCCAGGTGGTAGCCGCGGGTGACGGCACTGGCCAGGGGCCCGGAGAGCGGGATGTGCAGCGGGTCGGCCGCGGCCTGGACGCCGCCGAGGTCGACCGTGAAGCCCAGGTCGCGGTGGCGGTAGGGGCGGCGCTCGCCGCGCCCGAAGGAGGCGGCGATGTTGCGGCCGGCGGTCCGGCCCTGGCGCTGGGCGTGCTGGGCGGTCATCGGGGTGTACTCGCCGGGCCGGGTGAGGTCGGGCACGGCCGCGGCGTCGCCGCAGGCGAAGACCTCCGGATGCCCGGGGACGGCCAGGTACTCGTCCACGCACAGCCGCCCCCGCTCGGTGGGCAGGCCGAGCCCGGCGACCAGCGGGTCCGGGCGCACCCCCACGCACCAGACGAGGGAGCGCGTCGGAATGAACTCCCCGTCGTCCAGGTGCGCTCCGTCCCGGGTGGCCTCCTTGACGGACGTGCCCGTACGGACCTCGACGCCGCGGCGGCGCAGCACCCGGTCCGCGGTGCGCGACAGGCGCCGGTCCAGCTCGGGCAGGACCCGCGGGGCGAGGTCCAGGAGCACCCAGCGGGGGCGGGCGCCGGCCTCGCGCAGGGCGCTGTTGCGGCGCACCAGCGAGTCGGTGAACAGCACGCCGTGGGCGGCCACTTCGGTGCCGGTGTACCCCGCTCCGACGACCACGAAGGTCAGCCGGGCGGTCCGCTCCTCCGCATCGGCCGCGGCGGCGGCCAGCTCGGTCTGGCGCACGACGTGGTCGCGCAGGTAGAGGGCCTCGGGCAGGCCGCGGAAGCCGTGGGCGCGCTCGGCGACGCCGGGCACGGGCAGCAGCTTGTTGACGCTGCCCACGGTCAGCAGCAGCCGGTCGTAGGCCAGGGTGCCGCGGTTGCCCTCGGGGTCGGCGTACCCGATGCGCCGGCCGCCGAGGTCGACCGTGTCGACCTGGCCGAGGACGAGCCGGACCCGCGGCAGGGTCCCGGTCAGCGACACCGAGACACGGCGCGGCTCGAGGACGCCGGCCGCGACCTCGGGGAGGAGGGGCAGGTAGAGGAAGTAGTCGTGGGGGTTGACGAGCACGATCTCGGCGGCGCCGCGCGCCGTGCGGGACAGCTCGCGGGCGGCCTGATAGCCGGCGAATCCGGCTCCGACGACGACGATCCGGGCGCGGCTGCTGCTCACTGACGGCTCCTGTGGTCCGGTGTGCCGGGAAGGACGGGCGAGGGGGCGGGGGCAGGAGGTGCGGGGTGCGGAACGCGGGGTGCGGAACGCGGCACTCCTCCGCGTAACCGGCCCGGCCGAGGCCCAAACAAGCGGCCGGGGCCGGGAACCGGACACATCTGCAAGTCGCTTATTCCGGTCGTATACAGAACTGCACGATTGTGCAGTGGTTCGTGGCGTGACGCTCCCGGGCGCGGCCCGCCGGGCAAGCACTGGACAGGCCCTTGGACGGGCACGGGACGAGCGAGGGGCCGGGAACACCGTGGTGAGCGACGAATACATCAGTTGGCGCAATCATTTCCTGCTGCTCCTCGACCGCATCCCGACGCCGATCGCGGTCTGCCGGCCGGACGGCGAGGTCACGGTCGCGAACCCGGCCATGGCCGCCGAGTGGGGCACGTCGCCGGTCCGCCTGCGCGGCCGGAACCTGCACGAGATGTTCCGGCCGCGGCTGCCGGGCCGGCTCGACCGGCACATCGAGGCCCTGCGGCTCGGCCGCCGGCCCCGTCACCCGATCGAGGTGCGCTGGCTGGCGGGCGCGGGGGGCGTCGAACGGGAGGGGGAGCTGCTCGTGGACCCGGTCGGGGACGGCTTCCCGCCGAGCCCGATGCTGCTGGCGGTGCTCCGGGTGCGGGCGGGAGACACCATTCCGCGTCCGGCGGAGCCGGCCGCCGAGGTGAGCGTGGTGGAGGGGCACATCCTGGCGCTGGCCGCCGCGGGGGCGACGACCGCCGCCATCGGCAAGGCGGTCGGGCTGACCGTGGACGGCGTCAACTACCACCTGACCCGGCTCACGCGCCGCTGGCGCGTGCCCAACCGCACGGCGCTGGTGGCCAAGGCGTACGTCCTCGGCGTGCTCTCGACGCGCGAGTGGCCGCCCGCGCCCTCGCCTCAGCGCACCCGCGGCGGCGCGTGCCGCAGCACGCAGTCACCGCACATCCCGCCGGGCAGCACCCGGTAGTACAGACAGCAGGTGCTGCGCACGAAGGACGGCGCGGAGCGCGGCGCGGGGCCCGGGACGAGGGTGCCGGTGCCGTACAGGAGCGGGTCGGCGAGCACGGCGCGGGCCAGGTCCAGGGCGCGGGCCGCGTCCTGCGGGCGGCCCCGGTCGCGGCACCAGGCGTGCAGCACGCGCAGGGAGCCCGCGAGCGATGACGCCGCGTTGCCCCACAGCAGGCGCCCGGAGACCGGGACGACCGTGCGGGTGAGGGCGTGCAGGTCCTGGAGCGGGCCGCGCAGGACGTGCTCGCGGATCGCCGCAGCCGGGTCCCCGGCGGTGCCCGGCAGGGCGGTCGGGCCGGGCAGCCACAGGTCGTCCGGCGCGGTGCGGGCCGGGTGCCAGCGCAGCCGGCCGAGGTCGGGGACCTCGCCGTCGAGCACGGCCGAGCCCAGGGCGACGGACAGCAGCCGCCCGGCGACGCCCTGGTAGGCGACGGACGCGGCCACGCGCCGGTCCTCCGTCCCCAGACGCCCGGCGACGGTCTCCACGCGGGCGCGCACGACCTCCTCGCCCAGCGGCAGGTACTCCCCGCGGGCTCCTCCGAGCGCCTCGGGCGCCTCTTCGGTCCGCAGGGCGAAGAACGGTCCTACGGATGCGAGCCCGGTCAGGCGCATGGGCGGGGCGGTTCCGTTCGGTCGGCTGAGGCGCCGCCCACCGTACACGGGGCATGACAAGGGGGCCACGGTGCCGGGGCGGCCTGGGTGCCGCCGGGGGTGGGGGTCGCCACATCTGGCGCGCGGGGCACCATGACAGCACGTCATGCACTCGCTACCCTCGGCGCTGACAACGATGTCGGCATCCTACGTGGCGTCACCCGAGGGGCGTGGACGATGAGATGGACCGGACACCTGCGCTCGCGCACCTGCGCGGCCGCACTCGCACTCGCGGCGGTACTGGGCGGGGTCTCGCTCACCACCCCGCGGCCGGCCGCCGCGGCCGACGGCCTGACCGGCCTGGTCAACACCTTCATCGGCTCCCAGAACGAGGGCAACACCTTCCCCGGAGCGGCCGTGCCGTTCGGCATGGTGCAGCTCTCCCCCGACACCGGCCACAGCACGGGCTACGACTACAAGCACGACCACATCCGCGGCTTCAGCACCGTGCACCTGTCGGGGGTGGGCTGCCGCCTCGGCGGCGACCTGCCCGTGCTGCCCACCACGGGTGACGTCACCCGCACCGACAACGCCCGCTACGCCGCCGCCTTCAGCCACCGCGACGAGACCGCCCGCCCCGGCTACTACCGGGTCGGGATGTCCTCCTACGGCGGCATCACCGCCGAGCTGACCGCGGGCCGCCGCACCGGCCACCAGCGCTACACCTTCCCGGCCACCGGCAAGGCCAACGTGCTGCTCAACACCGGCCAGTCGCTGCACCGCACGGTCTCCACCACCGTCGAGGTCCTCGACTCCCGCACCGTCCGCTCGGCCGTCACCGGCCGCGGCTTCTGCCAGGACACGCGCCCGTACACGGTGTACACGATCACCCGCTTCGACCGGCCCTTCACCGCCTTCGGCACCTGGAACGGCGACAAGGTCACCGAAGGCACCCGCAGCTCCACCTCCGCCGGCCGCAACGGCGCCTGGGTGCGCTTCGACACCACCCGCGACCGCACGGTGGAGGCCACCACCGCCATCAGCTACGTCGACGCCGCCGGCGCCGCCGGCAACCTGCGCGCGGAGGACGACGGCTTCGACCGCGCGGCCCGGGCCGCCCGCGAGGCGTGGGAGCGGCGCCTGGACGACATTCGCGTCCAGGGCGGCGCGGCGGCGCTGCGCCGCACCTTCTACTCCTCGCTCTACCGCGCCTTCCTCGCCCCCACCATCGGCAGCGACGCCGACGGCCGCTACACCGGCTGGGACGGCAGGATCCACCGCGCCCGCGGCTTCACCTACTACCAGAACTGGTCCCTGTGGGACACCTACCGCACCCAGGCGCAGCTGCTCGCGCTGCTGGCGCCGGACGAGTCGCGGGACATGGCGCTGTCGGTGCTGCAGGTCGAGGCGGACGGCGGCTGGCTGCCCAAGTGGGGCTACGGCACGGTCGAGACGAACATCATGACCGGTGACCCGGTCACCCCCTTCCTCACCAACGCCTATCAGCACGGGCTGCTCAGGGGCCACGAGGAGGAGGCCTACCGGGTGCTGAAGAGGAACGCCGACGGGGTGCCGCCCAAGGACTCCCCGTACGTGGGCCGGGACGGCAACGACCGCTACATCCGCGACGGTTACGTGCCCTGCGTGCCCGGCAAGCCCAAGGAGAAGCCCGGCGACTCCGACGTCCACCAGGGCGGCTCGGCGACGCTGGAGTACGCGCTGGCCGACGGGATGCTCGCGAAGATGGCCCGCTCCCTGGGCCACCACGCGGACGCCGACCGCTACGCGGCCCGCTCCCGGAACTACCGCAACGTCCACGACCCCGCCACGGGCTTCTTCCGGGCCCGGGGCGCCGACGGCGCCTTCATGGGACCGGCCGACCCGGCGAAGAGCGTCTGCTTCCACGAGGGCACCGCGTGGCAGTACCAGTGGCTGGTGCCGCAGGACCTGCCGGGGATGATCGGCCTGATCGGCGGCAAGGCGGCGGCGAACTCCCGGCTCGACTCCTTCTTCGCCTACGACCGGCTGCTGAAGGACCCCGCGCGCACGGCCCGCGAGGTGTGGGTCCACGGCCCGTACGACTACTACAACGCCGACAAGTACAACCCGCAGAACGAGCCCGACCTCATCGCCCCGTACACGTACCTGTCCACCGGCCAGCCCTGGAAGACGACGGACGTGGTGCACGCCGCGCTCACCCTCTTCACGGACGCGCCGACGGGGATGACCGGCAACGACGACCTGGGCACGATGTCGGCCTGGATGGTGCTCTCCGCCATCGGCGTCTTCCCCGTCCAGCCGGGCGCGGACGTGTGGGGGCTCAGCACCCCGGTGTTCGACCGGGTGGACCTGAACCTCGGCGGGGAGCGGTTCACCGTGACCGCCCCGGGGACCTCCGACCGGGAGCGCTACGTGCAGTCGGTGCGCCTCGACGGCGACCACTACGGGCGCACGTACCTGACGTCGCGGCAGATCACCGGGGGCGGGAAGCTGGACTTCACGGTCGGCTCGTCCCCCTCGGGCTGGGGCACCGAGGCCCGGGCTGTGGCGCCCGCCATCGGCTGAACCCCACCCGCCGGCGCGGGGCGGCGCCTTCCGTCGCCGTCCCCGCCGGGCCATGATGTCGGCGATGATCCGCCGTCAGCGCCGACGAGAGGACACGACATGGCCGGGCTCCGGAGGGGACACGGCGTGCTGCGCCGCAAACCGATCGAGACGATCGAGGAGGCGGAGGAGACGGAGGCGCACGGCGAACACCTGACCAGGACCCTGGGGCTGTGGCAGCTCACGGCGATCGGCGTCGGCGGCATCATCGGCGCGGGCATCTTCAGCCTCGCGGGCACCATCGCCAACGGCGTCGCCGGGCCGGCCGTGCTCGTCTCCTTCCTCATCGCGGGCGTGGCGAGCGCGGCCGCGGCCTTCTCGTACGCCGAGTTCGCGGGCCTGATCCCGCGGGCCGGCTCCGCCTACACCTACGGATACGCGGTGCTCGGCGAGATCGGCGGCTGGTTCATCGGCTGGGACCTGCTGCTGGAGTACACGGCGATCGTCGCGGTGGTCGCCATCGGCATCTCCGGCTACATCAACTTCCTGCTCGGGGAGATGAACGCCGAGCTGCCCGCCTGGATGCTGGGCGCGCCCGGGACGGGCGAGGGGCACCGGGTGGACCTGTTCGCCGCGGTGCTGTGCCTGCTGATCGCCTGGCTGCTGACCATGGGCATCAAGAACGCGGCCCGGTTCGAGACCGTGGTCGTCGGCCTGAAGATCCTGGTCGTGCTGCTGGTGGTCGTCGTGGGCTTCTTCCACGTCAAGAGCAGCAACTACACGCCCTTCTTCCCGTTCGGGGTCAGCGGGGCCTTCACCGGCGCGGCCACGGTCTTCTTCGCCGTCTTCGGCTACGACGCGATGTCCACGGCGGCCGAGGAGTCCAAGGACGCCCAGCGGCACATGCCGAAGGCGATCCTGTACTCGCTGGCGATCTCGATGGTGCTGTACGTGCTGGCCTGCCTGGTCCTCACCGGCATGCAGCACTACGAGGACATCGACAAGGCCAGCGGCTTCTCCACCGCCTTCAAGTCCGTCGGGCTCGAAGGCCTCGCGGACGTCATCGCGGTCGGCGCGATCATCGGCATCCTCACCGTCATGTTCACCTTCATGCTCGGCGTGACCCGGGTGTGGTTCGCGATGAGCCGCGACGGGCTGCTGCCGAAGTGGTTCTCCAAGACGCACCCGACCCGGCACGTGCCGACGCGCGTGACCTGGATCGTGGGCGTGGTGTCGGCGGCCATCGCGGGCCTGATGCCCATCGGCGAGGCCGCGGAGCTGACGAACATCGGCATCCTGCTGGCCTTCGCGGTCGTGTGCGCGGCCGTGATCGTGCTCCGCTACAAGCAGCCGGAGCTGCCGCGCTCGTTCCGCTGCCCCTGGGTGCCCGTGGTGCCCGGGATCGGGGTCGCCGCGTCGATCTGGCTGATCACCTACCTGGCGTGGCAGACGTGGCTGCGGTTCGCGGTGTGGTTCGCGATCGGGCTGGTGGTCTACTTCGCCTACTCCTACAAGCACTCGGAGCTCGCCCACGCCGACGCCAGGGGAATCCCGCGGGACTGAAGCGCCCGCCTCACTTCAGCAGGCGGGACAGCCTGCGGTCGGCCAGCGGCTTGCCGCCCGTCTGGCAGGTGGGGCAGTACTGCAGCGAGGAGTCGCTGAAGGACACCTCGCGGACGGTGTCGCCGCACACGGGGCACGGCTGCCCGGTGCGGCCGTGCACGCGCAGGCCGCTCTTCTTCTCCGCCTTCAGCTCGTCCGCGGCGTGGCCGCGCGCCCGCTCGACGGCCTCGTGCAGCACCGTGCGCAAGGCCCCGTACAGGGCGGCGGTCTCGTCCTCCGTCAGGCTCGCCGCGAGCTTGAACGGGGACATGCGCGCCGCGTGCAGGATCTCGTCCGAGTAGGCGTTGCCGATCCCCGCGACGACGCTCTGGTCGCGCAGGACGCCCTTGAGCTGCCGGCGCTCGTCGCGCAGCAGTCCGGCGAAGGCGTCGAGGGTGAAGTCCGGGGCGAGGGGGTCGGGGCCGAGCCGGGCGACGCCGGGCACCTCGGAGACGTCCCGCACGCAGTAGGCGGCCAGCCGCTTCTGGGTGCCCGCCTCGGTGACGTCGAAGCCCCCGCCGCCCGTCAGCCGTACGCGCAGCGCCAGCGGGCCCTTGCCGGGGCGGGGCGGCGCCTCCGGCAGGCTCTCCTGCCAGCGCAGCCAGCCGGCGCGGGCCAGGTGCAGGACAAGGTGCGGGCCGTCACCGGTGGCGAGGCCGAGGAACTTGCCGTACCGGCGCACGCCGCTGACCTCCCGCCCCTCCAGGGCGGTGAGCGGCGGATCGTAGGTCTTGAGCACACTCACGGCCACGGGCAGCACGCGCTCGACCGTACGCCCCACGAGACGCCCGGCAAGAAACCCGACGAGAGCCTCGACCTCCGGCAACTCCGGCATGGCTCCAGTCTGCCGCAGCGGGGGGAGGCGGCAAGCCGGGCGCGGGCCGGCACCGTTCTTCCGCCGCAGCGGCGATCGACCACGACGGCGGAGTCCGGCGGTGCCGACGCCACCGCGGGCCTTCCTTCCGCCGCGACGCGGCGATCGGCCGGTACGGCGTGCCCCGGCGGCGGTGCGGCCCCCACCCCGGTCGTTCTCCGGCGGACGGCGGCGTCAGCCGACGGGCGCGTCCCAGTCGACGCGGTAGGACGTCAGCCAGTCGTCGGCGCCGCCGGCGTCCGCCGGAGTCCGCGGCTGCTCGGGCGGGCCGGCGATGCGGCTCGCCATGCCGGCGCTGAGGGCCACCACGCGCTCCACCCGCTCGCGCCGCAGCCGCTCGTACGCGGCGAAGGCCTGCCGCGGGCCGGGCAGGTCGCGCAGGCAGCGGGCGAGGGTGACGCTGTCCTCGATGGCCATCGAGGCGCCCTGGGCGGCGTTGGGCGCGGTGGCGTGGACGGCGTCGCCGACGAGGACGGCGCGGTCGCCGTGCCAGACGGGGAGGGTGGGGATGTCATAGGCGTTCACGCCGACGACGGCGTCGCCGGTGGCGGCGACGAGGCCGGTCACGGGGGTGCGGTCGCCGGCGAAGGCGTCCAGGACGCGCTGCCGCCACCCGGCGGGGGTGATCGCGGCCAGCGCGGGCCGCGCCTGCTCGGGCGCGGGGATGTTGGCGAACCAGTACGTGGTGCCGTCCGGTGCGCTGGTGCAGCCGAAGAAGGCGCGCTGTCCGTAGACCATCCGGTAGGTGCGGGCGGGGACGGCGTGCCCGGCGTCCTGCGTGCGGCCGCAGATCGTGAGCTGGCCGGTGTGGCGGGGCGGGGGCGCCGCGGGGTCGAGGAGGGTGCGGGTGCGGGAGTGGATGCCGTCGGCGCCGATGAGGACGTCGCCCTCGGCGCGGGTCCCGTCGGCGAAGTACGCGACGACGCCGTCGGGGCCGGTGATGGCGTCCACGAGACGCTTGCCGTACACGACGCGCACGCCGCGGCACACGGCTTCGTCGCGCAGCGCCCGGTAGAGCGCGGCACGCTGCAGGGTGCGCGGGCTCAGGCCGTCGTCCCCGGCGCCGGTGAGGGGCCGGGCGCCGAGCCGGTCCCCCGTGGGGCCGAGGAACTCGACGGTGTCGGCGGGGAAGGAGCAGTCGAGCACGGGCCCGTCGGCGCCGACGGCGCGCAGCGCCGCGAGGCCGTTGGCGAAGAGGACGAGGAACGCCCCGAGGTGGTCCGCGCCGGTCGGATGGGCTTCGTGGACGGTCGCTTCGATGCCGGCGCGCCGCAGCGCCATCGCGGTGACGGGCCCGGCGATGCCGCCGCCGATGACCAGGGCGTGGGTCATGCTCCGAGCGTAGCCGGGGAGGGGGGCGGTGCGTCCAGAGCGCGTCGGGTCCTACGCCCGGCCCGGGGCCTCGGTTTGAGGCGCCGCGGGGATCGGCGGCGGTCCGCAGGATGCGGGGCGTAGGCCTGCCGCGGTCACTCCGCCGGAGACGCAGGCTGCTCTCCGCACGGCACGGAGGCCGGCCTGCGCTTCCGGTCAGGCCTCCGCTTGAGGCGCCGCGGGGATCGGCGGCGTCCCGCGGGATGCGGGTCCGGACGCGGTCGCCCGCGCGGGATCATCTCCGCGGCCCGGAGGCCGGCCCGTGCCCCCCGGCCAAGGCCTCCGCCAGATAGCGTGCCGTCACGCTTCCTGCGGCCCCGGCCACTTCCCGTGGCGTCCCGGCCGCCACCACGCGCCCGCCCGCGGCGCCGCCGCCGGGCCCGAGGTCGAGGACGTGGTCCGCGCCCGCGGCGACCGTCATGTCGTGCTCGACCACGACGACCGTGTTGCCGGCGTCGACGAGGCCGTGCAGCTGGCGCATGAGGAGTTCGGTGTCGGCGGGGTGCAGGCCGGTGGTCGGCTCGTCCAGGACGTAGAGGGTGTGGCCGCGGTGGGTGCGCTGGAGTTCGGTGGCGAGCTTGATGCGCTGGGCCTCGCCGCCGGAGAGCTCGGTGGCGGGCTGTCCGAGGCGCAGGTAGCCCAGGCCGACGTCCTGGAGCGTGCGCAGGCCGCGCCGGGCGGCGGGCACGTCGGCGAGGAAGTCCGCGGCGGCGTCGACGGTCATGCCGAGGACCTCGGCGATGTGCGCGCCCCGGTAGGTGATCTCCAGCGTCTCGGGGTTGTAGCGCGCTCCCCCGCAGGCGGTGCACGGGGCGTACGAGCCGGGCAGGAAGAGCAGTTCGACGGCGACGAAGCCCTCGCCCTGGCAGGTCTCGCAGCGTCCGGCGGGGACGTTGAAGGAGAACCGGCCCGCGGTGTAGCCGCGTTCGCGGGCGCCGTCCGTCGCGGCGAAGACCTTGCGCACGGCGTCGAAGAGGCCCGTGTACGTGGCGAGGTTGGAGCGCGGGGTGCGGCCGATGGGCTTCTGGTCGACGCGCACGAGGCGGTCGACGGCGGCCAGGCCTTCGGCGGTGAACGCGCTGCCGTGGCCTTCGAGGGGCCGTCCTTCCAGCCGGGCGGCGACGGTGTCGGCGAGGACCTGCCCGACCAGTGTGGACTTGCCGGAGCCGGAGACTCCCGTGACGGCGGTGAACACGCCGAGCGGGAACTCGGCGTCGAGCCCGCTCAGGTTGTGCCGGGTGACGCCGCGCAGCCGCAGCGCGCCGGAGGGCTCGCGGGGCGTGCGGGGCGCGGGGGTCCCCTCCGCGAACACGAAGCGGCGGGTCGCGGATCCGGCCACGCCGGACAGGCCCGCCACCGGGCCGCTGTAGAGGATCTCCCCGCCGTGCTCCCCGGCCCCCGGGCCGACTTCCACGATCCAGTCGGCGCGGCGCACCACGTCCATGTGGTGCTCGACGACGAACAGCGAGTTGCCCGCGGCCTTGAGCCGGTCGAGGACGGTCAGCAGGGCGGCGCTGTCGGCGGGGTGCAGGCCGGCGGAGGGCTCGTCCAGCACGTACACCACGCCGAAGAGGCCCGAGCGCAGCTGGGTGGCGAGCCGCAGCCGCTGCAGCTCGCCGGCGGACAGGGTGGGGGTGGGCCGGTCCATGGCGAGGTAGCCGAGGCCGAGTTCGGTGAGGACCTCGATGCGGGCGACGAGGTCCTGCGCGAGGGTCGCGGCGACGCCGTCGCCGGCGCGGGCGGGGCGGAGCGTCGCGGCGAGGTCGGACAGCGGCAGCGCGGCGAGCGCGGCGATGTCCTGCCCGGCGAAGGTGACGGCCAGCGCCTCCGGGCGCAGCCGCCTGCCCGCGCAGACGGGGCAGGCGGCGCTGACCAGGTGCCGCTCGGCGCGGGCGCGCAGCGCGGCGCTCTTGGAGTCGGCGACGGTGTGCAGGACGTAGCGGCGGGCGCTCATGTAGGTGCCCTGATAGGGGCGCTGGATGCGTTCGGCGTCCCGGACGGGGTGGACGGTGACGACGGGCTGCTCGTCGGTGAACAGGATCCAGTCCCGGTCCTCCTGCGGGAGCTCGCCCCAGGGCCGGTCGACGTCGTAGCCGAGCGCGTCGAGGATGTCCCGCAGGTTCTTGCCCTGCCAGGCGCCCGGCCAGGCGGCGATCGCCCCCTCCCGGATCGACAGGGCCGGGTCGGGGACGAGCGACTCCTCGGTGACCCGGTGCACCCGCCCCAGGCCGTGGCACTCCGGGCAGGCGCCCGCTGCCGTGTTGGGCGAGAAGGCGTCGGAGTCGAGCCGCCCGGCGCCTTCGGGGTAGTCGCCGGCGCGGGAGAACAGCATGCGCAGGGAGTTCGACAGCGTGGTGACCGTGCCGACGGACGAGCGGGAGGTGGGGGCGGAGCGGCGCTGCTCCAGCGCGACGGCGGGCGGCAGCCCGGTGATCTCCTCGACCCTGGGCGCACCGACCTGGTGGATCAGCCTGCGGGCGTACGGGGCGACGGACTCGAAGTAGCGGCGCTGGGCCTCGGCGTAGACGGTGCCGAAGGCGAGGGAGGACTT
The DNA here is from genome assembly GCF_024519335.1 of Streptomyces telluris. NCBI lineage: Bacteria > Bacillati > Actinomycetota > Actinomycetes > Kitasatosporales > Streptomycetaceae > Streptomyces > Streptomyces telluris. The sequence goes on along the minus strand of NZ_JANIID010000004.1, from coordinate 283,091 downwards.
CCCGGAGCCGGAGACGCCCGCGAAGACTACGAGGGCGTCGCGCGGGACGTCCACGTCGACGGCTTTGAGGTTGTGCTCGCGGGCACCGCGGACGCGGACGTAGGGGTCGTGCATGTGCGCGATTCTATTTGCCCGGTCCGTCCCGGCCCGGTGCCCCGCCGCCGCGCCCCGAACACGGTGGCGGGGTATCGATTCGGCCCCTCACGGACGGGTGACAGCGCACATGCCGCGACGCACCGCTGGGCAGGGTGTGCCCAGTGTCAACTCCAGCCCGTCGAAAGGCCTTTCATGCGCCGCATCGCCGCCGTAGTCCTCGGAGCCGCCTGCCTCCTCGGGGTGAGCACGACCACCGCCACAGCCGCGCCCGACCCTGTGGCCACGGTCAGCTGCGCCGCCGACGACCTCACGAGCCTCGTCGACCCGTCCTCCCCCGGGATCCCGGCCGAGGTCCCGCTCGTCCACTGCCTCGCCCCCTGACCCGCGCCGGTCCTCAGGAGCTCGGAGGCCGGACGGCCCGCTCGCGCACCCGTCCCGCCTCCACCACGACGGTCCGCCCCGCGACGGCGGCCGTCGCGGTGTCGTGGGTGATGAGCACCAGCCCCGGCCCGTCCGGCTCGCCCGCCAGCGCGGTCAGCAGGTCCAGGATCCCCCGCCGGGTGACCGCGTCCAGCCCGGACGTGACCTCGTCGCAGATCAGGACCCGGGGCCGGGCCAGCAGGGCCCGGGCCAGGGCCGCCCGCTGGAGCTCGCCGCCGGAGAGCTCGCCGGGCCGCCGCCCCGCGTGGTCCGCGCCGAGCCCCATGCGCGCGAGCAGCGCCCGGGCCTCCTCCTCGGCCGCGGCCCGGCCGAGGCCGCGCAGCCGCACCGCCGTACGGGCGACCTGGCCGAGCACGGCCCGGTGCTCGTCGAAGGCGGCCCGCGCGTCCTGGAACACGTACTGCACGGCTGCCAGCTCCGCCCTGCCGCGGCGCCTGAGGCTGCGCGGCAGCGGAGCCCCGTCGAGGGTGACGACGCCGTCGTGGGCGGGGTGCAGTCCGGCCAGGCAGCGGCCGAGCGTGGTCTTGCCGCTGCCGGACGGCCCGACGACCGCGACGCACTCGCCGGCGTGCACCGAGAAGGAGACGTCGCGCAGGACGCCGGGAGCGCCGGGAGCACCGGGGTGGCGGGCGGTCAGGGAGCGGGCTTCGAGGACGGGGGGCCGGTCCGGCGCCCCGGCGCCGGCCACTGCCGGAACTTCCTCCTCGTCCCCTTGCAGCAGTTCCCGCGTCCACGCGTGCCGCCGCGCCCCGGCCCAGATCTCCTCCGGCGTGCCCTGGTCCACCACCTTTCCGTCGCGCATCACCAGGACCTCGTCCGCCAGGGCGCGTACCACGTCCAGGTCGTGGCTGAGGAGGACCACGGCGATGCCCCGGCGGGCCACCGCCGCGAGCTGCGCGGCCACGCGCTCCTTCGTACGGGGGTCCTGGCCGGTCGTCGGCTCGTCGGCCACCACGACACGCGCGCCGAGCAGCAGTGCCTGGGCGAGGACGACGCGCTGCTGCTGCCCGCCCGACAGCTGGTGCGGGTAGCGGGCGAGCACCTCGTCCGCATCGGGCAGTTGCGCGTCCCGCAGGGCGTCCCGGACCCGCGCGCGGGCCGCCTCGCGCCGTGCCCCGCGGGGCAGTCCGCGGACCTGGCGGCGGGCGATGTCGTACAGCAGGGCGCTCACCCGCCGGGCGGGGTTGAGGACGGACGCGGGGTGCTGCGGCACGTACCCGGTGAGCCCCTGCGCCCCGCGCACCTCGCCCGTGACGCGCGCGCCCGGCGGGTACTCGCCCAGCAGCGCGAGGCCCGTCGTCGTCTTCCCGCTGCCGGACGCGCCGACGAGGGCGGTGACGCGCCCGGGCCGGGCCGTCAGGCTCACGCCGTCGACGATCGCCCGCCCGCCGGGCACCACCACGCGCAGCCCGCGGACCCCGGCCACGGCGTCCTCCGGACCCGCCGGCGTCTCCGGAGCATCCGGACCGTTCACAGTCGCCTTCCTTCCTTGCGCGCGGGTGTCCTGCGCACCGCGTCGAACAGCAGGTTCGTGCCGACGGACAGGGCCACGACCAGCACGGCGGGCACGACGACGGCCCACGGCTGGACGAACAGCCCGGTGCGGTTGCGGTCCACCATCACGGCCCAGTCGGGGGCGTCCGGCCCGGCGCCCACGCCGAGGAAGGCCGCCGTGGCCACGAGGTAGAGCACACCGGTCAGCCGGACGCCCGCGTCGGCGGCGAGGGTCCCGGCCGTCGAGCGCCCCACGTACCCGGCCGCGATCCGCCACCACGACTCGCCCTGCATGCGCAGGGCCTCCACCGCGGGCCGGGACGCCACCTCGGCGGCGCGCGCCCGGACGATCCGCGCCGCGTCGGGGATGTTGACGAGGGCCGCCAGCAGCGCGAGCCCGGCGGGGCCCGGCGGGCGGACCGAGGCCACCAGCAGGACGAGGAGGAGGGAGGGCACGGCCAGCAGGACGTCCAGGGGGCGCAGCAGCACGTCCTCCAGCCACGCCCGCCGGGTGAGCGCCGCGGCCAGGCCGAGGGGCACGGCCACGGCGTAGGCCAGGGCGGTGGCGGCGAGGGTCACCAGGACCGCCGAGCGGCCGCCGAGGAGGACCTGGCGCCACACGTCCCGGCCGGCGAAGTCCGTGCCGAGCCAGTGCCCTTCGCCGAGCGTGAACGACGTGCCGCGCGGGCCCGGCTCCCCCGCCCACCACGGGCCGAGCAGGGCGAGGAGCAGCGGCAGCCCGGCGACGGCCGCGCCGAGCGCGAAGCGCCCTGCCCGCATCTGCTCGCCCTTCGCGGGCCCGCCGCTCATGCCGCCGCTCCCGCGCGCGGCGCGAAGCGGTGGGCGACCAGGTCCGCGGCCAGGTTGAGGACGACGGCGACCAGACCGAAGACCACGGCCAGGCCCTGCACCACGGGGACGTCGCGGGCGGCCACCGCGTCCATCAGGACGGTGCCGAGGCCGGGGATCACGAACAGGGCCTCGACAACGATCACCCCGCACAGCAGCCAGTCGACGGTGCGGGCGAGCTGCTGGGCGGCGGGGGCGACCGCGTTGGGCAGGGCGTGCGCGTAGCGGACGCGGGCGCCGGACAGGCCGTAGCGGCGGGCCTGCGCCGCGTACGGGGAGGCCAGCGCCTCGACCATGCCGGCCCGCACCAGCCGGCTGATCGAGCACACAGGACGGGACAGCAGCACCAGGACGGGCAGGACGAGCGCCTCCGGGTGGGCGAGCAGGTCGGTGCCGTAGCCGACCGCGGTCGGGGGCAGCCAGCCCAGGCGCAGGGCCAGGACGGTCACCAGCAGCACCCCGAGGGCGAACTCGGGCACCGCGTACACGGCGAGCGTCACCGAGGAGACCACCCGGTCGACGGGGCCGCCCTCGCGGCGGGCCGCCAGCACGCCGAGGCCGACGCCCGCCGGGACCAGGAGGGCGAGGGTGAGCGCGGCCAGGAGCAGGGTCGGACCGAACCCCTCGGCGAGCGCCGCCGCCACCGGGCGGCCCGAGGCGAGCGACATCCCCAGGTCGCCGTGGAACAGGCCCGCGGCCCACTCCCCCAGCCGCTCGTGCGCGGGCCGGTCCAGGTGGAGGGCCTCGCGGATCGCGGCGATGCGGGCCGGGTCCGGATCATCGCCCGCCAGGGCCACGGCCGCGTCGCCCGGCAGGGCCTCCGTGAGCGCGAAGACGAGCAGGACGACCGCGGCGGTCTGGGCGGCGCCGAGCAGGATCCGGCGGACGAGCCAGCGGCTCACGCCAGCCACACCTTGTCGAAGCGGGCCCAGTCCAGGGTGTTGGCCGGGGCGTCGCGGGCCACGCCGCGCACGCGGCGGGACGTGCCGACGATCCAGTCGGCGAAGCCCCACACGAGGAATCCGCCCTCGCTGTGCAGGACGCGCTGCATCCGCTCGTAGAGCCCCGCCCGCTCCTGCGCGTCCTTGGTCGACTGCAGGCGGCGGTAGAGCTCGTCGAAGTCCTTGCGGCGCCAGTGGGTGGCGTTGGTGGTGGAGTCGCTCAGCAGCCGCTGGGAGATGTGCGACTCGATGGGCATGGCGCCGGAGCGGTAGCTGGCGAAGGTGCCGTGGTCGAGGATGTCCTTCCAGTAGCTGTCCTTGTTGCCGACGCGCACCTCGACGGTGACGCCCGCCTTCGCGGCCTGGTCGCGGAAGATGCCGGCGGCCTCCGTGAAGCCCGCGGCGACCGGGGAGGTGTCCAGCGTGACCTTCAGGTCCTCGGCCCCGGCCTCCTTCAGCAGGCGCCGGGCCCGGTCGAGGTCCTGGCGGCGCTGCGGCAGGCCCGCCGCGTAGTGGGCGCAGCCCTTGCCGAAGAGGTCGTTGCCGGTCTCGCCCGCGCCGGACAGGGCGCCCTTGACGAGCTCGTCGCGGTCGGCGATGAGGAAGAACGCCTCCCGTACGCGCGGGTCGTCGAACGGGGGCCGGTCGGTCTTCATCACGAAGCCCTGCATCGCGCTGTTGCGCAGCCGCACGATGTCGATGCGGCCCTTGCCCTCGTGGGCGCGGGCCGTGGTGGGGGTGAGCTCGTGCGCGTAGTCGACCTGGCCGCCCAGCAGGGCGTTGACGCGCGCCGACTCCTCGTTCGCGACGACGAACTCCAGCTCGTCCAGGTGCGGGGCGCCGTCCCAGTAGGCGTCGTTGCGGCGGAACCGGGCGGATCGCCCCGGCGCGAACGACACGTGGCGGAAGGGGCCCGACCCCACGGGCTCGTCGAAGCGCTCGGCGCCCTTCGGCACGATGTACGCGCCGAACGCGGCCAGCACGTTGGGGAATTCGGCCGTCGGCCGCTTCAGGCGGAACTCGACGGTACGGGGTCCCGTGGCCCGGCTGGCCTCCAGGTCGATCGGTTCCAGGGACGCCCTGGCCCGGAAGGCCTTCTTCGGATCGGCGATCCGGCGGTAGCTGAAGAGGACGTCCTCGGCGGTGACGGGCCTGCCGTCGTGGAACACGGCCTCCCGCAGCGTGACCGACCACCGGTCGAGCCCGGCATTCGCCTCCCACCGCTCGGCCAGGCGGGGTCTGGCGGTCAGGTCGGGCCCGTAGTCGGCGAGCTTGTCGAACAGGGCCTTGGCCCGGGCCGCGTCGGCGAAGAGGTTCCCCAGATGCGGATCAAGCGTCTCGGCCGCCCCGCCCCCGGCGAACACGGCCCGCAACCGGCCGCCCTTGCGGGCGGCGGAGCCGGATCCAGTGCCGGTACCGGCGCTTGGGGCGCACCCGTTGAGGCCGATGCCGACGGCGGTAGCGGCAGTAGCAGCGAGAAACCCGCGCCGGCGGAGACCGGGGTGGGGGGTGTGCATGGAGGTTCCTCCTGGTTGGGGGTGGTATTGGGGGGGTGGGTGCCGACGCCGACACCCGGCCCCGGCCCGTAGCCGGCCAGGCGCTACCGCCGGCGGGCGATCACGTGCAGGCGGTCGCCGTCGGCACTGGGCGACGGCGGGTCACCCTCGCGCCAGGGAGGCTCCGTGCGGGGGCCCGGGCCGTCGTGGAGGGAGAGGGTGTCGAAGCCGTGCGCGGCCAGGGCGTAACGGAGTTCCTGGGGGAACAGCAGGCGCCATGCCGAGCGCTGTTCGAACGGCGCGGAGCCGTCCGCCGTCCAGACGCGGCGGCGCCGCAGCAGCTGCGCCGCGCGGTCGACGCTCAGCGTCGTCACGTGCGCGTACGTCCGCCCCTGCCAGGCGAACTCCCCGGACGAGGGCGCGTCCAGCAGCTCCGTGCGGCCCAGGAAGAACGCCCCGTTGCGCATCTCGGCGACGAGCAGACCTCCCGGCCGCAGCGCCCGCCGGCAGGAGCCGAGGAGGCCGTCGAGCTCCTCGTTGCTGTGGCAGTACAGGAGCGCGCTGTCCAGGCAGACGACCGCGTCGAAGACACCGTCGCCGAGGTCGAATCCGCGCAGGTCGGCGCGGAGGTACGCGGGGCCGGGGTGCCGGGCCCGGGCGTGGGAGAGCATGGCTTCGGACAGATCGGCGCCGGTGACCTCGCGCCCGGCCCCGTGGAGCCACGCCGCGTCCCGCCCCGTACCGCAGCCGAGGTCGAGGACGCGCGGCCCGGCGCCGTGGGCGGCGAGGGCGGCCTCGGCCCAGCGGGCGGCGAGGCGTTCGGGGTCGGGGAAGCGGGCTTCGTAGAGTTCGGGGTGGTCGGTCAGCAGGTTTCGGGTGTCCATCCTTGTTCCTCGCTCCTTCAGGCCGTCGCCGGAGCCGTCGCCGCCGGCAGTGCCCGCAGCCGGTGCAGCCACGCCACCCCGGCCGCGGAGGCGAGTCCGAGCGCCAGGCAGCACGCCCAGGGCAGCCACTGGGTTCCGTCGCGCCCCCCGGTGTCCATGGCCCAGCCGACGAGCGCGTTGCCGAGGGCGGCGGCGATACCGGAGACGGCGTAGAAGATGCCGAAGTACGTGCCGGTCAGCCCGGGCCGCCCGAAGCCGGGGATCATCTCCATGACGAACGGCTGGGCGACCATGACGCCGAGGTGGAGCAGCAGGGCTCCGCCGAGGACGGGCAGCAGCCCGAGCACGTTCCCTTCGGTGCCCGCCACCGCCATCGGGGGCAGGAAGGCGAGGCCCATCAGGGCGAGTCCGGCCGCGACCCACTTCCCGCGACTGCCGCGGCCCTTCAGGGCGCGTGTGATGCGCAGTTGCAGGCCCAGGTTGGCGAGGGTCCCGGCGAGGAAGACGAGCCCCGCGGCGCCGTCCCAGCCGGTGGCGCGGCGGGCTCCGTCGGGCAGGAGGAGGTAGAGCTGGTTCTCCATGGTGAACATGCCGACCATGGCGAGGGAGAACGCCAGGAAAGCCCGGTTGGCGAGGACTTCGCGCCAGTCGGCGAGCACCCCGCCGCCGCTGGGCGCGGCCGGCCGGGCGGGCAGGACGAGCGCCTGGGCGACGGTGAGCACGGCGAAGATCCCGGCGGCGGTGAGCGCGGAGGCCCGGAAGCCGACGAGGAGGAGCGCGCTGCCGAGCAGCGGTCCGATGAGCGCGCCGGTGGTCGCGAAGACGTTGAACAGGGCGAAGGCCTCCGCCTTCCGCTCCCCCGCCTCCTGGGCGAGGTACGTCCGCACGGCGGGGTTGAAGAGCGCGCCCGCGAGGCCGCTGAGGACGGACGCGGCGAGCAGCACGGCGAGGCCGTCGCCGAGGGCGAACAGGGCGAAGCCCGCCGTGCGCAGCGCGCACCCGGCGATGATCACGCCGCGCGCCCCGAGCCGGTCGGCGGCCGAGCCGCCGATGAGGAAGAGGCCCTGCTGGCTGAGGTTGCGGACGCCGAGGACGATGCCGATGACGGCGGCCGACATGCCGAGGTCCTGGCCGAGGTGGGTGGCGAGGTAGGGGATCAGCAGGTAGAAGCCGGTGTTGACGCCGAGCTGGTTGAGGAGGAGGAGGCGGATCGCGAGCGGGAAGCCGCGTATTTCGTGCCAGGTCTTCACGGTGCGGGGTCTCCTTGCGCGCGTTGCGCCTGTTTCGTCTGTTGCATCTGTTGCGGGTGTCGCCCGGCGGCACGGACGCCCAGGCCGGGGGCGTCCGGGGCCCGGACGGTCCCGTCGCGGCCGCCGATGCCGGTCCACGGGTCGTGGGCGAGCAGCAGGTGGCCGTCGAGGTCGGTCCAGCGGGCCCGGTCGGCGAGGTGCACGGCGGGCGCGATGCCGAGCGAACTGGCGGTCAGGCAGCCCAGCATGAGCTCCGTGCCGCTGCCGGCCAGGGCGTCGGCGATCCGCAGGGCGGCGTGGACGCCACCGCACTTGGCGAGCTTGACGTTGACGCCGTGGACACGGCCCGCGAGGCGGCGGGCGTCGTCGAGGCTCACCGCGTCCTCGTCGGCGATGACGGGCAGCGCAGACGTCTCGGCGAGCTTGGCGAGACCTTCGGGGTCGCCGGGAAGGGTGGGCTGTTCGACGGCCTCTACGCCGAGCTCGGCGAAGCGCGGCAGCAGTTTCCGGGCGCGGGCGACGGTCCAGGCCCCGTTGGGGTCCAGGAGCAGCCGGGCGTGCGGGGCGGCCTGCCGGACGGCCCGTACGCGCTCGAGGTCGTCGGCGGGGTCGGGCGACCCGCCCTTGATCTTGAGGACGGTGAACCCGGCGTCGGCGAGGCAGCGGGCCGTCAGGGCGGCCCGGACGGGCGAGGTGATGCCGATCGTGCGGGCGGTGTCGGCGGCGGGCGCGGCCGTGCTGCCGTTCCTCAGGAGGCGGTGCACGGGCAGGCCGGCGCGCTTGCCCGCGAGGTCGAGCAGGGCGGCTTCGACGGCGGCGGCCACGGCGGGTGGGGTGTCACGCGGCAGAAGCGTTTCTTCTCGTACGGCTTCCAGCGCGCTCTCCGGCGTCGCGAACCTGCCGAGCCCGACCGCCGCGTGGCACATCAGCCGCCGGATGGCACCGGCGTCCAGCCCGTAGTAGGCACTGGCCACGGCCTCGCCGAAGCCGCGGACTCCTCCGTGCTCGACGGTCAGCCAGACGGCGTCACGGGCGTCCATGACGCCCCGGGAGATCCGCAGGGGCTCGGCGAGACGGAGCCGGGCGGTGCGCAGGGTGGTCTTCACGGGGCGCCTCCGGTCGTACGGCAGTGAGGACGTCCGTCCGCCGCCCGGTTGCGCGCCGAGCGGCCGCCGGGGAGGTCATGACGGGCCGCGGGGGCGGCCGGTGCGGCGGCTGGAGCAGCGGCCGGTGCGAGGGCTCCCCCGGCGCCGGTGGACACGCTGTCGCGGCCGGGCCGGGCGCCGGCGTGTCCGCCGACGCCACCGCCGCCTCGGGCGGCGGGCGAACCGGCGACGGCAGAGCCCGTCGAGGACGCTGCCGCGACGCCTCGGGCTGCCGCGTTCCCGGGGCCGGCCGCGTCAGCGTCGGCCCCACCGGCCGCAGGCGTCGTCCCACCGTCGGCCGGGCCCGCCACGGGCGCGCCGGCGGCGCGAGCCGCCTCGGTGGCACCGAGCCACCCGCAGGGCGCCGCCCCTGCCCCGCCCGCGTCCCGCACCGGGTCCACCACCGTCGTGCACCGCGCCCAGCCCGTCGCCTCCGCGGCTCGCGGGTGCGGGATCTCCAGGGGGCGGCGGGCGGCCGCGTCGAGGTCCAGGCCGTGTGCGGCGGTGAAGTCGTCGTCGTAGAGCGTGCCGAGGTAGCGGTGGGGGCCGTCCGGGAAGACGGTGGCGACGACGGCACCGGGGTGGACGCGGGCGGCCCAGGCCGCGACGAGGGCGGCCGCGCCCGTGGACCAGCCGCCGCTGACGAACGCCTCGCGCGCCAGTCTCCGGCAGGCGTCCGCGGCCTCGGCGGGGCCGACCCAGTGGACCTCGTCGAAGGCGTCGTAGGCGACGTTGCGCGGGTGGATGCTGCTGCCGAGGCCGCGCATCAGGCGGGGCCGGGCCGGCTGGCCGAAGATCGTCGAGCCGGTCGCGTCGACGCCGACGACGCGCAGCCCGGGGAAGTGCCGGCGCAGGGGCCCGGCGATGCCGGCGCTGTGCCCGCCCGTACCGACGCTGCACACGAGGATGTCCAGGTGGTCCAGGCCGGAGGCCAGTTCCGCGGCGAGGGAGGCGTAACCGGCGACGTTGTCGGGGTTGTTGTACTGGTCGGGCCAGTACGCGCCGGGGTGCGCGGCGAGGAGCTGCCGCAGGCGGGCGAGGCGCGCGGCCTGCCAGCCGCCCTCGGCGGCCGGGCGGTCGACGATGTCGAGCCGGGCGCCGTGGGCGCGCAGGAGCCGCCGCATGGACGGTTCCAGTTCGGCGTCGCCGACGAGGACGACGGGGTGGCCGAGGGCCTGGCCCGCGAAGGCGAGGCCGATGCCGAGGGTGCCGGAGGTGGATTCGACGACGGGCGCGCCGGGCAGGAGCTCGCCGCGTTCCTCGGCGCCCCTGAGCATGGAGACGGCGGCGCGGGCCTTCATGCCGCCGGCGCCGAGCCCTTCGAGCTTGGCCCAGAACCCGGGGTGCGGGCCGGGCAGTCCGGCGTCGATGCGGGCGAGCGGGGTGCGGCCGAGGAGGGCGAGGAGCCCGCGGTTGGCGCGGGGCGCGGCCTGCAGGAGGGAGCTCACCGCGGGCCTCCGGAGGGGTGGAGAGAGCCTGTACCCGAGGAGGGGCGGAGGCGGCCCGGGCCTCCGGAGGCGGCGAGGGAGCCGGCGCCGCCGGAAGTCTCGCGGGCGCCGGAGCCGACGGAAGCGTCGAGCGCGCCGAGGCCGCCGGAAGCACGCAGGACGCCCGGCCCGCCCGAAGCGTGGCGGGAACCCAGGCCCTCGGACGCGTCGAGAGAGACGGCGCCCCCGGAAGCGTCGAGCGCGCCCGGCCCGCCGTAGCGGTGGACGACGCCGGGGCCGCCGTCGAGCCAGAAGAACGGGTACGGCTCGGCGCACACCGCGCTCACTCCGGCGCCGATCAGCCGCGGCAGGATCGCGCTGCCGGTCTGCGCGAAGGCCACGAGCTGCTTGCCGTGGCGCCGGGCGTGTTCGCGCAGGGGCTCGAAGGTGCCGTTGCCGAGGGTCATTCCGGAGACGAGCAGGGCGTCGCAGTCCCCGAGTTCCGCGTGCGCGTCGGTGCGCACGGGTTCGCCCCACTCGGTGACGCCTCCCTTGAGGTCGCAGGGCACGTAGGCCAGGCCGCGCTCGCGCAGCGCCTCCAGCAGGGAGTTGACGACGCCGACGACGAGGACGCGCTGCCCGGGGCGGGCGTCCAGCAGGCTGACGACGGCGCGGGCCCGGGCGCGGGACTTGCGCAGCGAGTCGCCCGCGGGCAGGGCCCAGGGCCGGGCGCCGTTGGCGGGGGTGTGCGGGGTGGTGTGCATCAGGTAGGCGTCGAGGGCGGCCACCCGTACAGCGCGCAGGGGGTGGTCGAGGAGCGTGGCGACGTCGGTGCCGGCGCACTCCTCGACGGCGCCGGCGGGAAGGGCGCCGGGTTCGACGGCGCAGGAGCCGACGGCGGCTCCGACGCGCAGGCTGAGCACCTCGTTGCGGTAGCCGCCGCTGCGGCCTTCGTGGCGTACGGCCTGGGCGGTGGTGAAGGCGACGCTGATGCGCAGGGTGCGGGGGTCGGGCCCGTACGCGCCTGCCAGGACGCGCTGTTCGAGGTCGGGACAAGAGACGGCGGGGACGGGGGCGGGGGCGAGGGCGTTCACGGCGCCACCACCTTCGGGGTGAGGCCGGCGAGGAGGTCCTCGGCGCGGCGGCGCGCTCCGTGGCCGCCGGGGTCGGCGGCCATGACGTGCCCGAGGTAGTCGTTGTTGCTGCCGCTCGCCTTGACGGCGGTGCCGGGCTCGGCGAAGGAGGCTTCGAGGACGCCGGGGGCACCGGCGACGCCGTCCGCCCCGTCGATGTGCTGCAGCGTGCCGGCGGTCTCCGGGACGAGGAAGGAGACGGCGGCGCTGCGTATGCCCGTCGTACGGTTGGTCAGGTCGGGTGCGCGCCCGAGGGCGACGTCCACGCAGGCGGCGGCGAGGTCGATGCCGGTGACGTGGCGGACGAGTTCGGTGATGCGGTTGCCCGCGGGGCGGGGGTTGACCTCGATGACGCGGGGCCCGTCGGCGGTGAGCTTGATCTCGGTGTGGGCGACGACGTCGTCGAGGCCGAGGGCGTCGAGGGCGCGCAGGGCGGTGGCGGCGGCCTCCTCGGCCCGCGCCCGGTCCAGGGCGGCGGGGAACATGTGGCCCGTCTCGACGAAGGCCGGGGCGCCGCCGACGCTCTTGTCGGTGATGCCGACGACGTGCGCCGTTCCGCCGGAGGAGACGGTCTCGACGCTGACTTCGGGCCCTTCGAGCAGCTCTTCGAGGAGGACGACGGGGGCGCGGAGCTGTCCGCGCGCGTTGACGGGGAAGTCCGCGAGGGCGCGGTGGGCGGCGGCCAGCCCGGCCTCGTCGTCGACCCTGCGCACGTACATGCCGGCGCACAGGTCGACGGGCTTGAGGACGAGGGGGTAGCCGAGGTCGCGGGCCGCTTCGGCGGTGGCGGTCCAGTCGGGGCAGACGGCGAAGCGCGGCCCGGGGAGGCCGGCGCGGTCGAGGGCGCGGCGGGTGGCGTCCTTGCGGCAGGCGTCGGTGACGGCACGCACGGGCGGGCCGGGCAGGCCGAGGCGGGCGGCGATGCGGGCGGCGGTCGGGAGGTAGTAGTCGCAGGAGGTCAGGACGCCGTCGAAGTGCAGGGCGGCGTGCAGTTGCCCGACGTGCGGGAGCAGTGCGGCGGGGTCGTTGGTGTCGGCCTGGACGACGTTGCGGGCGGAGAGCAGGGGGTGGGCGGTGCCTTCGGGCGCGGAGCGCAGGTAGTGGTGGAGGTCGCGGGTGAGGAAGGTGAATTCGTGGCCGGCTTCGCGGATCGCCCGTGGCAGCAGTCTGCTCATCGATCCGACCCAGCTCTCGACCATCAGCAGGTGTCCCACAACTCTCCCTCTTGGTAGTGCAGTCGGCGGTTCCGGCCGGGGGTCCGGGGCGCGCCCGGGGCATGCCGGAGGGAGCCCTCGGGGCGGCGCGGCCCGTCTTGACCCCGCACACGTTATCGATAATGGTTGTCATTGTCATCTGCTGGGCCGTCAGCCACCACCGCCCCGCGTCGCCCCCTGCGCACCCCACCCCCGCCGATTGCGAGATCCATGCGCCGCCCCACCCGCCCGGCCGCCGCCCTGTGCGCCGTCGCCGCCACCGCGACAGCCCTGTCCCCCTTCTCCCCCGTCTCCCCCTCCTCCGCCGCGGCCGCCGCGCCGCCCGCCGCCGCGATCGCCTTCGGGCCGTGCCCCGCCTCCGTACCGGCGCCCGCCCCGCCCGCCCGCGTCGAGTGCGGCACGCTGAGCGTGCCCCTCGACCACGCCCGGCCCCGCGGCCCGCACCTGTCCATGGCCGTCTCGCGCGTCCGCGCCACGGGAACCCCCGCCGAGCGCCGCGGGATCCTGCTCGTCAACCCCGGCGGGCCGGGCGGCTCCGGGCTGCCGTACGCCGTCACCAAGCGCGCCAAACTGCCCGAACGGGTCCGGCGCGCGTACGACGTCATCGGCTTCGACCCGCGCGGCACCGGCCGCAGCGCCCCCGCGGACTGCGGCGCGATGGGCGGCCTGTTCGCGTCGCCCGCGCCCGACCCCGTCCCGCGCGACCGCCCCGCCGAGCGGGAGCACCTCGCCTCCCTGCACCGCCTCGCCGACGACTGCGCGGCAGGCGTGGGGCCCGCCCTGCCGCACCTGTCGACGGAGGAGACCGCCCGCGACATGGACGCCGTCCGCGCGGCCCTCGGCGAGCGGCGCACCGGCTTCCTCGGCGTCTCCTACGGCAGCTACCTCGGCGCGGCCTACGCGGCCCTCTTCCCGCGGCGGGTGGGCCCGATGGTGCTGGACAGCGTCGTCGGCCCGGAGGACTGGTACGCCTTCGACCTCCGCCAGGCCGGGTCCCTGCTGCGGCAGCGCGCGACCCTGCTGGAGTGGCTGGCCGCCCACCACGAGCGGTTCGGGCTCGGCAGCACGGCGGGCGCGGTCCGCGGGGCGTACGAGCGGGTGCGGGCCGGGCTCGCGGCCCGGCCCGTGGACGGCTTCGGGCCCGCCGAGTTCGACCGCGCGGTCTACCGGGCGCTCGGCCGCACCGAGCGCTGGGCGCCCCTCGGCGACGGGCTGCGCACCTACCTGCGCGAGGGCACGGCCGGCGGCCTGCGCCCCGCCGCCCCCTTCGACGGCCCGGACTCGCGTACGTACGAGGCCGCCAACCGCACCGTGAAGTGCGCCGACGGCCCCGGCCCCGCCCCCGGACGGGTCGTCGCCGACCTCCGCCGCCTGCGCCGCGTCGACCCGCTGCCCGTCCTCACCGGCATCGAGGCGCCGGCCTGCACGTACTGGCACCACCGCCCGGAGAGCCGCACGCGGCTCGGCAGCCCCGCCGCTCCCCCGGCCCTGCTCGTCGCCTCGCAGCACGACCCCGTCACCCCGGTCGAGGGAGCCCGGGCCATGCAGCGCGTACTGCCGGGATCCCGCCTGGTCACGCTGGAGAACGACTACTCGCACGGCGTCTTCGCCAGCCGGGGCAACGCGTGCGTGGACGACGCCGTCGCCGCCTACCTGGTGGACGGCACGGTGCCCGGCAAGGATCTGCGCTGCCAGGGCCCGGGCCTGCCGGAAATCCCTTGACGGCCGACGTGTTACGTATAACGATGCCCTCGTGATCTCACCCACGCGAGCGTCAGCGCCGGACATGGCCGCCCAGCGGCCGAGGGAGTCGACGAGCGGCGAGGGCCCCTCATGAGCTACGCGGATCTGCTGCGCGGCCCCCACGTGACCAGGCTGCTCCTGGGCACCCTCGTCGGGCGGCTGCCGAGCGCGATGGCCTCCGTCGCCGTACCGCTGGCCCTCCGTCAGGCGGGGGCGTCGTACGGGTTCGTGGGCGTGGCCGTGGGGGTGTTCGCCATCGCCTCCGCGATCGGCGGCCCGCTGCTGGGCCGCCTGGTGGACCGGGCGGGCCAGCCGCTCGTCCTGCTGCCCACCGCCCTCGTGGCGGCCGTGGGCTTCGCGGTCGTGGCGATCGCGCCCGGCAGCCGCACGGCCGTCCTCGCCGGGGTCGCGCTCGCCGGAGCGGCGACGCCGCCGCTGGAGCCGTGCCTGCGGGCCCTGTGGCCCGACATCGTCGCGCCCGGGAAGCTGGAGGCGGCGTACGCCCTGGACTCCGCCTCGCAGGAGCTGGTCTTCGTCGGCGGGCCCCTGGTGGTGGCCGGTGGCGTGGCCGTCGCCTCGCCCTCGGCGGCGCTGTGGGCCGGTGCGCTCCTGGGCATCGCCGGGGTGCTCGTCGTCGCCACCGCCCCGCCCGCCCGGGTCTGGAAGGCGCCCGCCCGCTCCGGCGACTGGCTCGGTCCGCTGCGCAGCCGCGGTCTGGTCGTGCTGCTCACGGGCCTCACGGGCGCGGGCGTCGCCATCGGCACGCTCAACGTCCTCGTCGTCCACTACGCGGAGGACCACGCCCTGCCCGGCGGCGCCCCCACGCTCCTCGCGCTCAACGCCCTCGGCGCGCTGATCGGCGGGCTGGCCTACGGGGCCGTGCGCCACTGGCGGATCGCGCCGCCGCGCCGGACGCTGCTGCTGATGCTCGGGCTCACGGCCGGGTACGGGCTGCTGTGCCTGCTGCCCGCGCCGCCGCTCATGGCCGGCCTGATGATCCTCACCGGGCTGTTCCTCGCGCCCGTGCTCACCGTCGTGTTCGTGCTGGTGGGCGAGCTCGCCCCGGCGGGCACCGTCACCGAGGCGTTCGCCTGGCTGGTGACGCTGATGACGGCGGGCGTGGCGCTGGGGTCGGCCGTCGTCGGCACGGTGCTGGAGACGGCGGGGCCCACGTGGGCCGCTTCGTGCGGGGTCGCCGGGCTCGCCGTGGGCGCCCTGGTGATCCTCGCCGGGCAGGCGCACCTCGTCCCGGCGGCGCGGGAGGAGACCGCGGAGGCGCCCGCCCGCGCCGTCTGAGCAGGGCCGGTGCCGCGGCAGGGCCCGGCCCTGCGGTCGAGCCGGACCCTGCCGGCCCCGGCCCCGGCGGGACCGGCCCCGCCGGGACCGGGCCGGCCCGGCGTCAGCTCTCGGCCGCGGCCTGTGTGCGGGCCGCCCAGCGCTGTTCGACCTTGCCGAAGCGCCAGTAGCCGAGCGCCACGGCCCACACCACCACGAACAGGCCGACGATGACGAAGCCCACGTTGTCGAGGTTCAGCCCGGCGATCCAGCCGGTCACCGCGTCGTCCAGCTCCAGCTTCTCGTGCAGGACGCCGACCAGTTCGATGGTGCCGATGAGGAAGGCGACGGCGATGGACAGGCCGGTGATCGTGAGGTTGTAGTAGACCTTGCGGACCGGGTTGGAGAACGCCCACTGGTAGGCGAAGTTCATGAACGTGCCGTCGAGCGTGTCGAACAGGCTCATGCCCGCGGCGAACAGCAGCGGCAGGCAGACGATCGCGTACCAGGGCAGGCCCGCGGCGGCACCGCTGCCCGCCATCACCATCAGCGTGACCTCGGTGGCCGTGTCGAAG
The DNA here is from genome assembly GCF_024519335.1 of Streptomyces telluris. NCBI lineage: Bacteria > Bacillati > Actinomycetota > Actinomycetes > Kitasatosporales > Streptomycetaceae > Streptomyces > Streptomyces telluris. The sequence goes on along the minus strand of NZ_JANIID010000004.1, from coordinate 267,128 downwards.
CCCAGCCCGAAGAGGAAGCCCAGCGGGTACATCTGCCCCGGCCGGGTGATGGAGCGGGTGAAGCGGCCGAGGATGCGGTTCATGAAGCCGCGCGAGTCCAGGTGCTGCTCCAGCTCGGCCTCGTCGTAGCGGCCCTCGCGCATGGCGCGGAAGATGCGCAGGATGCCGGCGAGGGCGACGAGGTTGAGCGCGGCGATGAGGTAGAGGAAGCCGCCGGAGACCGTCGTGCCGACGACGCCGAGGGTCTGGTGGGCCGTGGACTCCTCGTCCATCAGCCGCCCGGCGAGCTGGGTGCCGCCGGCCACCAGGGCGGCCATCGCGACGACGACGCTGGAGTGGCCGAGCGCGAACCAGAAGCCGACGGAGACCGGGCGCTTGCCGTCCGCCATGAGCTTGCGGGTGGTGTTGTCGATGGCGGCGATGTGGTCGGCGTCGAAGGCGTGCCGCATGCCGAGGGTGTAGGCGGTGATGCCGAGCCCGACCCCGTAGACCTTCGAGCCGACGGTGTAGTGGTTGGGGACGACGAGCAGGTAGAGCACGCCGAACGCGACGACGTGCAGGGCGGCTATGACGGCCAGCAGACCGGCGGTCCGCACGGTGTCCTCGCGGCGCCAGCGGAAGGCGGGCGCGGGACCGGGGCCGGGAGAACCGGGGGAATCAGGGGAACCGGGAGAACCGGGAGAACCGGGGGAATCAGCAGGACGGGACATCTTGGGTTGAACGCTCCAGCACCTCGTGGACCATTTGCGAGATGCCGTGGCCGGTCTCCTGGCTTACGGGTCCGTTCGCGCCCGTCCCCGCCTTCCCGGCAGCCGGCTGCGGCCAGTGGCTCCGCGCGCCGTGGGGAGCGCGCGGAACGGGACGGTCACTCCCCGATCACAGTGGCGAGGGCCGCTCCGGACTGGGACCACGAGGGCCCGTCACCGGTCTTCCCGAACACCACGGCCGGGCCACCTTAGCGGTTGTGCACAGGTTCTGCAGTTGCAAAGATCTCGCAATCGAGGGCGGCGGATCGTGAACGGGGCGGGGCGCGGGCAGGGGCGCGGGCGCAACCGTTCCCCCGGACGGTGCCGGAACGGTGGACGGTTGCGACACGCCGGTGCTACCAGTGCATTGGACGGACAATCAGGTCAGCCGGACCCCGTCCGGCGCGAGAAAGGGCCGACCGCCATGGCAGAGACGGAACCATCGCCGGACGAGCGGGTCGGCTTCGTGCGCCGCATCGGACTGTTCCAGGCCACCGCCATCAACATGAGCCAGATGTGCGGCATCGGCCCCTTCGTCACCATCCCCCTCATGGTCGCGGCCTTCGGCGGCCCGCAGGCCGTCATCGGCTTCGTCGCGGGCGCGGTGCTGGCCCTGGCCGACGGGCTGATCTGGGCCGAGCTCGGCGCCTCGCTCCCCGGCGCGGGCGGCAGCTACGTCTATCTGCGCCAGGCCTTCCAGTACCGCACCGGGAAGCTGATGCCGTTCCTGTTCGTGTGGACGGCCATGCTCTTCATCCCGCTGGGCATGTCCACCGGGGTCATCGGCTTCGTGCAGTACCTGGGCTACCTGTGGCCGGACATGGGGCAGGCACAGGGCGACCTGACCGGACTGGCCGTCATCGCGCTGATCGTGCTGGTGCTGTGGCGGCGCGTCGAGAACATCGCGCGGATCACGGTCGTGCTGTGGTGCGTGATGATCGCCTCCGTCGTGCTGGTGATCCTCGCCGCCTTCACCCACTTCAGCCCCGGCCGGGCCTTCACCTACCCCGCGGACGCCTTCGAGCTGACGACCAACCACTTCTGGATCGGCTTCGCGGCGGGCCTGACCATCGGCATCTACGACTACCTCGGCTACAACACGGCCGCGTACATGGGCGCCGAGATCAAGAACCCCGGGCGCACCCTGCCGCGCGCCATCGTCTTCTCCATCCTCGGCATCATGGCCATCTACCTGCTCCTGCAGATCGGCACGCTCGGCGTCATCGACTGGAAGCAGATGCTCGACCCCACCTCGACGGCGTCCTCGTCCGTCGCCTCGGCGGTCCTGGAGGAGGCCTGGGGCAAGGGGCCCGCCCGGGTCGTCACCGTGCTCATCCTCGTCACGGCCGTCGCCTCGGTCCTCGCCGGGCTGCTCGGCGGCTCCCGCGTGCCCTACGACGCCGCCCGGGAGAAGGTCTTCTTCCGCCCCTTCGGACGCCTGCATCCCAGGCACCGCTTCCCGGCGCTGGGCCTGGCCGCCATGGGAGTCATCACGGGAGCAGGGTTCCTGATCGGCCGTCATACCGACCTGGCCACGCTGATCCAGCTGCTGACGTCCGTGATGGTGATCGTGCAGGCCCTCGCCCAGGTGCTGGCCGTGACCGTGCTGCGCCGCCGCCAGCCGGACCTGCCGCGCCCGTACCGCATGTGGCTCTACCCGCTGCCGAGCCTGGTTGCGCTGGTGGGATGGCTCGTCATCTACGGCTACGCGGACCGCAATTCGCCCGGCCGGCACCCCATCGAATGGTCCCTGGCCTGGGTCGGGGCGGGCTGCGTGGCCTTCGTGCTCTGGTCGCGCTACGAGAAGGTGTGGCCGTTCGGGCCGCGGGAGATCAGCGAGGAGTACCTGCACGGCGCCGACCCGGACGCCGACGCCGGGTCGGCACCCGGAACCACCCCCGATGTCGCCGCGGGTGCGGTCCCCGACGCCAGGTCGGGCGAGGCGCCGGACGCCGACCCGGACACCGGGGTGCCCGCCGAGCGGTGATACTTGCACCCATGCCTGTTTCTGCCTCCCCTCACTCGCCTCCCGCCCCGCACGCCTCCGCCGCCCGCCGCAGGCTGTACTGGCACCGCCTCTTCTTCGGGCTGTGGTACCGCCCGGTCGAGATCCTGGACGAGGCGCGGGACCGGAGCGTGTGGGGGGCGGCGGCGTTCCTGTGCCTGCTCTGCGGAGCGCTGGGGACGCTGGGCAAGGACTCGTTCTGGGAGGGCTGGCGCGTGGGCCCGGCCCTGGCCCTGGAGGCCATGGCGATAGCCGACGTCGTGCTCGTGCTGGCCAGCCTGCTGCTGGGCATCGCCACCCAGGCCATCGCCCGCCGGCTCGGCGGCAACGGCAAGTTCGGCCCCACGGTCACGCTGTTCGTGGTGGTGTTCTGGGCGACGGACCTGCCGCGCCTGGCCCTGGACGCGTGCCTGCCCGGGGAGTCCTTCCCCGTACGGGCGGCCGCCTGGATCACCTCGGCCTTCGGCTACGCCTTCGCCACCCTGCTGATCCGCGGTCAGCACCACCTGCCCACGCACAAGGCCGTGGCGGCGGTGAGCATACAGATGCTCGCGGCGGTCGCCCTGCTGAAGTTCCCTGCCACCACGGTCTGATCCACCGCGAGCCGGTCCGGCCGCTGCGACTGCCACGGTCCCTGCGCCTGCCCCGACCGCTGCGGCTGCTGTGGTCGCCGCGGCGGGCGCGCCGGAAGAACCGGGAGAACCGGCCTGAGGGTTCGAAGGCCCGCCCGGTGCGACGGGGGATGCACACCGGGCGGGCTCGATGACAGTTCTACCTCATCAAGGATGGGTTATGCACCAAAAACCTGTTCGGCTTTGCTGACTACCAGCGAACAGGGAGCGAAATCAGGCCACTCGCGCGGATCGAGGGCCGCCGGGCGACATTCTCCCGCGCCCCGTCGAGCGCGAGCCCGGGGAACCGCTCCAGCAGCGCTGCCAGCGCGATTTCCGTCTCCATCCTGGCCAGCGGGGCGCCGAGGCAGTAGTGGATCCCGTGGCCCAGTGCGAGATGACCGGAACGATCACGGTTCAGATCCAGCCGATCCGGCTCGGAAAAGTGATGAGGGTCACGATTGGCCGACGCCAGGGACAGCAGGACGGTCTCCCCGGCCGGCACGGTCACCCCACCGATGTCCACGTTCTCCAGCGGAAACCTGCGGATCGCGAGGGCCGCGGGCCCGTCCCACCGCATGAACTCCTCCACGGCCGTTCCGAGTCCGGCCGGATTCGCTCGCAAAGAGTCCATCAAGGCCGGGTGGTCCAGCAGCGCCAGGACGGAGTTGGCGATCAGATGGACGGTGTTCTCGTAGCCCGCGAAGAGGATCAGGAAGGCGAGCGAGGACAACTCGTCCTCGGAGAGCCGGTCGGCCCCGTCCGCCCCGTCCGCCCCGTCCCCCGCGTCGCCGTCGCGGACCGCGATGAGGTCGGACAGCAGGTCGTCGCCAGGGGTGGCGCGCTTGCTCGCGATGAGGTCGGTGAAGAAGCGCATCATGTTGCCGATGGCTTCCTTCATCAGGTGCGGCCGCGCCGGGTCCGGCGTGATCAGCGCGTCCGTCCAGGACCGGAAGTCCGGTCGCTGCTCCTGCGGTACGCCCAGCAGGTCGCAGATGACGGTGATGGGCAGCGGGCCCGCGTAGGAGGCCAGCAGGTCCGTACGGCCGTCGGCCTCGACGGCGTCCAGGAGTTCGCCGGCGACCTTGCGCACCGGTGCGCGGAGCTTTTCCACGCGGCCGGGGGTGAAGGCCTTGACCACGAGGCGGCGTATACGGGTGTGGTCCGGGGGATCCATGTTGAGCAGATTGGCGTCGAGCGCCGGAGGGAGGCTGAATCCGGCGTAGTTGCCCGGCGTGGCATTGCGCTTGTCCAGGGAAAGCCGCGGGTCGGCGAGCGCCCGGCGGACGTCGTCGTAGCGGGTCACCAGCCAGGCGGGCCGTCCGTCGGGGCCGGTGATGCGGTGGACCGGGCCGGCCTCGCGCAGCCTGGCGTAGGTGCCGTGCGGGTCGGTCATGAGCCCGGAGGCGGTGGAGTTCTGCATGGCGCCCGACTCTAGAAGATCAAACCGTCCGGTGCTGGAGGACGGCGGGGCAGGGGCGGGGGCGGATGCGGAGCCGGTGCACGGAGTCCTGTGCGTGGAACCCGCCACGTGGGCTCACCGGCGCCCGGGGCGAACCCCTCCGAAGGAGACGCGCACGGGCGGCGCCGGATCCGTCGTGGTGACGGACCCGGCGCCGGCCTGTGGCGCAGGCGGCCTTGACCCCCGTCCAGGGCCGCCTCGTCCATGGGCCGCACGCCGTCAGGAACGGCGTGCCGCGCTCATCTCCCGTAGTTCCTCGAGGACGGCGTCGACCATCGGATCGTGGTAGACGTCGGCGACGAGGGCCAGGTGTTCGTGTTCCTCCGCCGGGTCGGCGCTGACCGTCACGACGACGCTGTCGGCGTGCGGGGCGGGGACGTGCCCGGTGATCTGGTTCTGCAGGCCCCGGCGCAGGGCCGCGGCCTCCACGAGCGCGGCGAGTCGGCGCTCGTCGAGCGCGGCGCCGGTCGCCTTGCGCCGGGCGATGTCCAGGGTGGCGGGCTCGACGTGGCGGCGGATGCCGCGCTGGATGTCGCGGATCTCCGCCATCTGCCGGTTCGCCCGCCACTCCAGGTCCGCGAAGGGCCAGCGGCCCGTCAGGCGGTGGCCGGTGAGGGTGACCTCGGGGGCGTGGGCGGTGACGGCCTGCCAGAGCGGCTGCAGCCGGTGCAGCCGGCGCCAGGCGGAGACGCGGGGGCCGGCGGCGGGCAGCGAGAAGCCGAGGAGGACCAGCAGCGCGGCCACCGAGGCGCTCATCGGGGCGACGCCGTTCGACAGCCAGTAGACGTCGTGGCCCGCCCAGGTCAGCACGAAGCCGACGAGCTTGCACAGGCAGTAGAGCAGGCCGAGCCAGCAGCCCGCGGCGAGCGTGCGCAGCCCCTTGGCGAGCCAGCAGGGGCCGAGCTGGGTGGCGTAGCGCGGGCAGAGGGCGCCGAGCCCGGCCAGGCTCGTGCCGAAGATGGCCAGGTACAGCACCAGGAAGGCGACGACGCCGGGCGCGTGGGCGTAGGCGGTGCTGAAGTCGCGCGGGTGCTCGACGGAGTCGGGCCGGCCGACGGCGAAGCACACGATGGCGGTGGCCCAGGCGACGGCCACGACGGCGACGGCGATGCGGGAGCGCGCGGCCGCGCGGGCGTGGGCCCGGGCGTCGCCGCGGCTGGTCCAGCGCAGGAGCAGCACCGTGGCGCCCGAGGCGAAGAGGACCACGGCCGAGTACAGGAAGACCATGGCCAGGTTGGCCACGCCGGTCAGCCGGTCGAACGCGCGGTAGACGCTGGGCGCGGAGAACAGGAAGACGACGGGGACGCCGGAGGTCATCAGGGCGGTCAGGCCCAGGTCGACGTTGCCGCGGTCGCGGAACCAGGCGCGGGCCTTGTAGCCGACGATGGCCCAGGCGACGGCGCTGAAGGTCAGGTAGAGGACGTCAAACACGGCCGCCTCCGCCGTCGCCGCCCGCGTCGCCGTCTGCGCCGTGCTCCCGGTTCCCGCGGCGGACGTGCTGCAGGGCGGGCCCGAGGGACGCGGCCAGCTCGGCGGCGGCGCCCTCCAGGCGGGCGTCCTGACCGGGCGGCGGGGGCACGACCTTCTCCATGAGAAGGGTGCCGAGGATCTCCGTCTCGCGCTCGGTGAGGTTGTCGTAGCAGTGGTGGCGGGCGAGGCCCATCGTCAGGCCCATGCGGCGCATGGCGGTGGCCACGTCGACCGACGGGGTCCACACCTTGAGGGCGTCCTCGGTGACGGCCGGGTCCTGGTCGTGGCCGAGGAGGAGGTGGCCGATCTCGTGCAGGACGATGTGGACCTGGTGCCAGGGGGAGGTCTTCTGCTCGTAGATGACCCAGTAGGCGTCGTCGGTGGTCGCGGTCATGCCGGAGACGACGCCGTCGAGGCTCATGGGAACCAGGCGGATGGGCAGGCCGACGCGGCGCGCCACGATGTCGCACAGGCCCTGCAGGTCGGTGGACGCGGGCAGCGCGAGCTCATGGATGAGCTGCTTGCACCGGCGCCGTATGCGCCCCACTCGCATGCCTGCACCGTCCTCGTCCTCGGTACGCCGCCAGTAAGTGAAGAGCCGGTCATCCGCCGTAACGGTCACGGGCGCTCCTCACCACCCGCGTCGGGCGGGTCGGACGGAAGGTTCATCTGCTGCCGGAACTGGCAGATGATCGTCGTAAGGCTGTCCTGCACCTCCGGGGGCAGCCCCACCGAGCGCAGGGCGATGGCCCGCACCCGCTGGTCGCGCATGGCGACGAGGAAGCGGACCTCCTCCTCCACGCGCTCGGCCTGCGAGGCCGAGAGGTCGCCCATCAGATAGCCGACGGGCACGGCGAAGAACTTCGCCAGCGCACGCAGCACGTCCGGGCTGGGGTTGGCGCGGCGGCCGTTGCGCAGCATCGACAGATACTGCTCGGTGAGACCGACCTCGCCGTACTCCTCGCCGTTGGTGATCTCGTCGGCGACGTGACCGTTGGTGTACGGGGCACCGGGCGGATGCATGTTCGCGAACAGGTAGTTGAGCCGCGCCGCGAGCGGGCTGCCCGCGTCACCTGCCGACCTGTCGCCCCCGGGTGCCATCTGCTCCGTCCTCACCGACCGACGTTCTTCCCCCACGCCACCTCACGGCCAGTTAAGCCGGAAGCGACTGCGAGAAGCATCCTGTCACGGCTCGAACCCTCAGCACTAGTCCGTAGGGCGTTTCGACTGGGTGAGGACTTAACCACGAGTTGATACCGAGCTCAACCACGCGCGGAGGAACGGTTCACGCCGCGCGGCTCTCCCCTCGGCCTGTCCCACGTCCTCGTGAACCTTGTCGCGTCCTGCCCTGTTCCCCCGGCTCCCGCCCGTAGGACGATGACACGCTCGCCCCGTACGTGCCCTCGCCCTGCCGGGCGCCCCGCGCACCAGGGAGGAACCCGTCGTGAACAGACCCCGCTGCCGCAGACCGGTCGTCGTGCGCGGCCTGGCCGCCCTGCTGTTCGGGCTGTCGGCCGCCGTCGCGTCCGGGCCGGGTGCGGTCGCCGCCGGCGGGCCGCCGCCGGGGCGGGCCGTCGGCAAGGCCGCTGCCGAGGCCGGCGCCTACTGGACGGCCGAGCGCATGAAGGCCGCCGTGCCGTCCACCGCCGCCGTGCGGAAGGGCGCGCGCGCTCATGGCGGGCCCGTGCCGCCCAGCCGTCCCTTCGACGGGCTGCCGCAGGTGGGGACGTTCTTCTGGACCGACGGGGACAACACCGGCCGGTTCTGCGGGGGTACGGTCGTGCGCAGCCCGCACCGGGACCTGGCCGTGAGCGCAGCGCACTGCCTGCGGTCGCCGGATCCCAAGAAGCGGCTGACGTTCGTGCCGCAGTACCACGACGGGCAGAAGCCCCACGGGGTCTTCCCCGTCGAGGACATCTACATCGACCAGCGCTACTACGACCTGGGGACGGACGCCGGCGCGCGCTGGGACTACACGGTGCTCCGGCTCGGCGAGCGCGAGGACGGCAGGAACGTGCAGAGCGTCGTCGGCGGCTTCGACCTCGCGATCCGGCCGGGGTACTCCCACCGCAACGTGCGGCTCATCGGCTATCCGGGCAGCAGCGACGCCAAGTACCCCAAGCCGCTGGACTGCTCCTCCTCCACGCACCGCTACACCAGCACCGATCCCGGCGCCCCGGGCGACTTCCTGGAGATCGCCTGTGCGGGGTACGTCGGCGGTACGTCGGGCGGGCCGTTCCTGGTGCGCGGCGGGGTGAGCGGCGGGTACGCGCTGATCGGCGTGATCGGCGGCTACCACACCGGGGGCGACACTCCGGACATCTCGTACAGCTCGTACTTCACGGAGGACCTGCTGGATCTGTATGTGGCCGCCGTGGAGGGCGATCCGCCGCCGAGCAGGTGAGGCGGGACCGGTCCGGTCCCGCCTCACCGCCCGTGCATGGGCGTTACTGCTGTGCGGGGCGCCGCGGGTGGCGCGTCAGCACGTAGCCGCCGATGGCCGCGAGCGCGCCGAGCACGGCGCCGCCGACGGTCCAGGCCCAGCGGTCCGACCACCAGCTGCCGTTCCAGCCGTCCTCCGGCTCCTTGACGGCCGCGGCGTGCAGCGGGGTCACCTCGCCGCCCTCGGCGCGGGCACCGCCCGCGTCCTTGGCCGTCGCCTCGACCTCCGCCTTCACCGGCAGGCCGTGGTCCTGGTCGGGGGCGTCGGTGAGGGTGAGGCGGATGTAGTACGCCCCGGGCAGCGGGTCGTTGGCCCATCGCTCGGACCACGGGCGGACGGTCCGCAGCGTGCAGGTCAGGGTCACCGTCGCGTCCTGCTCGGAGGCGCGCTTCGTCGGCTCGCCCGAGGCGCACGCCTGGCGGCGGCGCAGTCCGTCGTAGACGTCGAGCTGCCAGACGGCGGAGCCGTGCCGCGTGGCCGCCTCCGGCAGGTTCACGGTGGCCTTCACCTGCGGCTGCTGCCCGGCCCCGGCGGGGAACTGCCAGTAGAGGTAGTCACCGGTGGAGGCGTCGGCGGTCGCCTTCTGCCCCTGCTTGAGGACGGTGGCGGTGCGGAAGCCCGTGCCGGCCTCCGTGGGCGCCCCGTCCTCGCTCGCCGGGGCGCTCGGACTCGGGGAGGCGGCCGCCGCGGCGCCGGCCGAGGTGAACAGTGCGGCGGCGGCGAGCAGCGCGGCCGAGGCCGCGCGGGTCGTGGAGGCCATAAGGGGGAGTCTCATCAGTTCGCCCTCCACACCGTGACGCGCCAGCGGGAGACCCAGCCCCACACCAGCCCTGCGATCAGCCCGGTCAGGGCCAGGACGGCCAGCAGCACCCAGCCGCGGCCGAGGCCGAAGGCGGCCAGGTCGGAGGGGTCGTCCGGGGCGTCGACGAGATCGACGGCCAGCTCGACGGGCAGGCCCGGGTCGCGCTTGACGCCGGCGGGGGCGGAGAAGGAGCTGGAGACCTCCAGGCAGACGGTCCGCGGCTCCTTGCCGTCCTCCTTGGCCTTGTCCTTGTCCCCGGCCTGGCCGTACGGGTAGCGGAGGCCGGACGAGATGACGTCCGTGCGCCCGCTCCCGGACTCCGCGCCGCGGACGAGCTCCTGGCCGCCTTCGCTCACGGCGCGCACGAGCACGCCGTAGTCACGGTCGACGGCCCGGTCCGCGCCGATGCTCACCGACGTGCGCAGCTCCTGACCCGGCTTCACATTGACGCGGTACCAGCGGTGCTCGGAGAACGTCTCGCGGTCGGTCCACAGGCCGGCGCCGATCTCGGGGGCCTTGGAGCACGCGTCGGCGCCCTTGACGGGCTTGGGGGTCTCGACGGGCGTCTCGGCCCGGCGCACGAGCTGCTTGATCCGGCCGGACAGCTCCTTGGTGTGGCGGACGGTGCTGTACGTGCCGCCGGTGGCCTCGGCGATGCAGCTGAGCTGCTCGCGGGTCTTGTCGTCCTGGGCCAGACCGAGGGTGTCGATCGTCAGGTGCGTGCCCTTGGCCGCCAGTTCGCGGGCCACGTCGCACGGGTCCGGCTGGCCGCAGGAGTCCTCGCCGTCGGTGATGAGGACGATGCGGCGGGTGCCGCCGTCGGTGCCGAGGTCCTGGTCGGCGCCGCGCAGGGCGTAGCCGATGGGGGTCCAGCCGGTGGGCTGCAGCGTCGCGACGGCGGTCTTGGCCTCGGTGCGGTCGACGGGGCCGACGCGGTAGAGCTGCTTGCTGTCGCGGCAGCCGAGCTCCTTGTCGTCACCGGCGTAGTTGGCGCCGAGGGTCCGGATGCCGAGCCGGACGTCCGCCGGCACCGCGTCGATGACCTCGTTGAACGCCTGCTTCGCGGCCGCCATGCGGGTGCGGCTGCCGCCGTCCACGTCCTGGGCGCGCATCGAGCCGCTGACGTCCAGCACCAGCTCGACCTTCGGGGAATCCTTCGGGGGGCCGTCGGCGGCGTTCGCCGGCGCGATGCCCCCGGCCAGGGCGGCGAGGAGGGCGCAGGCGCCCGCTGCCAGCCGTTTTCTGATGATCATTGGAATGATCCTAGTGATCACCGGCCGGGGGCCCAACTCGAAGTACCCGGGGTTACGGGGCCCTTACCCGGGCCCTTACCCGGGCCCTTGCCCAGGCCCTTGCCCAGGCCCTTGCCCGAGCCCTTGCCCGGCCCTTACGCGGGCTCCGGATCGAAAATCGCGCGGATCGCGTCGATGTCCCGCGGACTGAGCCCGATCCGCTGGCCGATGACGGCATTGGGGTCGGTGGGGGTGATGGTGTCCAGCCCGTTCCGGGAGAACGCGTCCCTCGGGTAATGCATGATCGACCCGTAGTCGTACGGACCGACGTCGTCGCCGTCCGCGATGTGCTGGTCGAAGTTGTGCTCGAACCCCGGGATGACGTTCTCGAAGTGGATCGTCACGAACCGGTCCCGGTCCTCGCGGCTCTGCTCGTGCCACAGCCCCACGGCGTGCCCGATCTCGTGAATGGCGTTGCCCGTGCTGCAGTTGTTCCCGAGGGTGATGTCCTGGCGACCGCCCCGGCGGCCGACGAACGACGAACAGCCGTTGCCCGGTACGAACCGCACGTAATCCGGGTGCCCGGCCCGCCGCGGGAAGCGCATCTGCGTGCGCGACTCCCAGTGCGCGATGGCGTCGGTGACCCGCTGCTGGTTCGGCAGCGCGGGGTCGATCTCGAAGGGCACCACGTGGTTCGGCCAGCGGACGCCCGGCCCGACGACGACCACCGCCGACTGCGGCAGCCCCCTTTCGGGACGGAATTGCGCCGCCTCCGTGCGCCGTTCGACCTCGGCCGCGGTACCGAGGACAATATCCCCCTCGAATACGGCCAGTCCGTCGATCTCCACGTACTGAACGGCCCGGATTCCAAAGGTCGCGCCGGCGATCAGCGCGGTCCTCACCGTCTTCGCCGGGGGCGCCGTACGGAATTCACCGCGACCCGCACCGGCATCATTGGTCTCAGCAGGGGACATGGTTCCACCCCGACTTCCGTCAACCTTATAGGTCTCAATTCCGGAAAATACTGAGAGATATGCTGTCTGACAAGAGGTGAGGCGTATGTCCGTTGCGGACCTCGCGGAAATCGAAGTCGAAGTGACCTTGGCACCGGGCGCCGCCGCGCCCCGGACGCCACTGACCCTCCACGTCACCGTGGAGGACACGAGCACGGCCGACGCCCCGTCCCGCACAGTGGCCCGCGCCCGCCTCCCCCGCACCCGCCTGGACCACCCCCCGCACCCCCGCGTCCGCCTGACCTTCCCCCCACCGCCCCCGGGCACCCGCTACACGATCCGCGCCCACGCGGACCTCGACGACTCGGGCACGATCACCCCCGGCGACTGGATCACCAGAAAAAGCCACCCGGCAACACCCCCGACGGTGACCGTGGAGCTGTCACCGGTGCCCTGAACGCCAACGCCCGCCCTGCCGCCCCGTTAAAGAGGCCGGCAGGACGGGCGATGGTTCACCGTCCGCTCAGGACGATGTCACTCGTCCCAGGGCGACGTCACTCGTCGTCCGTGCCGCCCTCCAGGCTCCCCTCCGTCTCCAGGAAGGCTTCGCGGAGGGCCGCCAGGGTGTCGGCGTCCGGCTTGGCCCACATGCCGCGGCTCTCCGCCTCCAGGAGGCGCTCGGAGATGCCGTGCAGGGCCCAGGGGTTGGCCTCCTGGAGGAAGGCGCGGTTCTCCGGGTCCAGGACGTAGGTCTGGGCGAGCTTGTCGTACATCCAGTCGGGGACGACGCCGGTGGTGGCGTCGTAGCCGAACAGGTAGTCCACGGTCGCCGCGAGTTCGAAGGCGCCCTTGTAGCCGTGGCGGCGCATGGCCTCGATCCAGCGGGGGTTGACCACGCGGGCGCGGAAGACGCGGGAGGTCTCCTCGACCAGGGTGCGGGTGCGGATCGTCTCGGGGCGGGTGGAGTCGCCGATGTACGCCTCGGGGGCCTTGCCGCGCAGGGCCTTGACCGTGGCGACCATGCCGCCGTGGTACTGGAAGTAGTCGTCGGAGTCGGCGATGTCGTGCTCGCGGGTGTCCGTGTTCTTGGCCGCGACCGCGATGCGCTTGTACGCCGTCTCCATCTCCTCGCGGGCCGGGCGGCCTTCGAGGCCGCGGCCGTAGGCGTAGCCGCCCCAGACGGTGTAGACCTCGGCGAGGTCGGCGTCGGTGCGCCAGTCGCGGCTGTCGATGAGCTGGAGCAGGCCCGCGCCGTAGGTGCCCGGGCGGGAGCCGAAGATGCGGGTCGTGGCGCGGCGCTCGTCGCCGTGGGCGGCGAGGTCGGCCTGGGCGTGGGCGCGGACGTAGTTCTGCTCGGCCGGCTCGTCCAGGGAGGCCGCGAGCCGCACCGCGTCGTCCAGGAGGCCGATGACGTGCGGGAACGCGTCGCGGAAGAAGCCGCTGATGCGGAGGGTGACGTCGATGCGGGGGCGGCCGAGCTCGTCGAGGGCGACGGGCTCCAGGCCCGTCACGCGCCGCGACGCCTCGTCCCACACCGGGCGGACGCCCAGCAGGGCCAGGGCCTCGGCGACGTCGTCGCCCGCCGTGCGCATCGCGCTCGTGCCCCACAGGGACAGGCCCACCGACTGCGGCCAGTCGCCGTTGTCGGTGCGGTAGCGCTCCAGGAGCGAGTCCGCGAGCGCCTGGCCGGTCTCCCACGCGAGGCGGCTGGGGACGGCCTTGGGGTCGACGGAGTAGAAGTTGCGGCCGGTCGGCAGGACGTTGACCAGGCCGCGGAGGGGGGAGCCGGAGGGGCCGGCCGGGACGAAGCCGCCCGCCAGGGCGTGGACGGCGTGGTCGAGTTCGGCGGTCGTGCCCGCCAGGCGGGGGACGACCTCGCGTGCCGCGAAGTCCAGGATCGCGGCGATGCCCTCGGCGTTCGCCGCGTCGCCCACGACCGTGGGGACGGCGGCCGGGTCCCAGTTCGCCGCCTCCATCGCCTCCACCAGCGCGCGGGCCTTCTCCTCCGCCTCGTCCGCCGTCGTGCGCGTCGCCGCCGACTCGTCCAGGCCCAGGGCCTCGCGCAGGCCCGGCAGGGCCGCCGTGCCGCCCCAGATCTGGCGGGCGCGGAGGATGGACAGGACGAGGTTGACGCGCGCCTCGCCGGTGGGGGCGCCGCCCAGGACGTGCAGGCCGTCGCGGATCTGGGCGTCCTTGACCTCGCACAGCCAGCCGTCGACGTGCAGCAGGAAGTCGTCGAAGCCGTCGTCGTCCGGGCGCTCCTCCAGGCCCAGGTCGTGGTCGAGCTTCGCGGCCTGGATGAGGGTCCAGATCTGGGCGCGGATCGCGGGGAGCTTGGAGGGGTCCATCGCGGAGATCTGGGCGTACTCGTCGAGGTGCTGCTCCAGGCGCGTGATGTCGCCGTAGGACTCGGCGCGGGCCATGGGCGGCACGAGGTGGTCGACGAGCGTGGCGTGGGCGCGGCGCTTGGCCTGGGTGCCTTCGCCGGGGTCGTTGACGAGGAAGGGGTAGACGAGGGGGAGGTCGCCGAGGGCGGCGTCGGGGCCGCAGGCGGCGGACAGGCCGGCGTTCTTGCCGGGCAGCCACTCCAGGTTGCCGTGCTTGCCGAGGTGGACCATCGCGTCGGCGCCGAAGCCGCCGTCCTCGCGGGCGGCCGCGATCCAGCGGTAGGCGGCGAGGTAGTGGTGCGAGGGCGGCAGGTCGGGGTCGTGGTAGATGGCGATGGGGTTCTCGCCGAAGCCGCGCGGCGGCTGGATGAGGATCAGCAGGTTGCCGCGGCGCAGGGCGGCGAGGACGATGTCGCCCTCGGGGTTGCGGCTGCGGTCGAGGAACATCTCGCCGGGCGGCGGGCCCCAGTGCTGCTCGACGGACTCGCGCAGCTCCTGCGGCAGCTTGCCGTACCAGCGCTTGTAGTCGGCGGCGGGGATGCGGACGGGGTTGCGGGCGAGCTGCTCCTCGGTGAGCCAGTCCTGGTCGTGGCCGCCGGCCTCGATGAGGGCGTAGATGAGCTCGTCGCCGTCGCCGGACTCCAGGCCGGGCACGGCCTCGTCGCCGAAGTCGTAGCCCTCCTCGCGCAGGCGGCGCAGCAGGGCGACGGCGCTGGCGGGGGTGTCGAGGCCGACGGCGTTGCCAATGCGGGAGTGCTTGGTGGGGTACGCGGAGAGGACGAGCGCGATCCGCTTCTCGGCGGCGGGGATGTGGCGCAGCCGGGCGTGGCGCACGGCGATGCCGGCGACGCGGGCGGCGCGCTCGGGGTCGGCGACGTACGCCGGGAGGCCGTCCTCGTCGACCTCCTTGAAGGAGAACGGGACGGTGATGATGCGGCCGTCGAACTCCGGCACGGCGACCTGGGTCGCGGCGTCGAGCGGCGAGAGGCCCTCGTCGTTCTCCTCCCAGGCGCTGCGCGGGCCGGTCAGGCACAGGGCCTGCAGGATCGGCACGTCGAGCGCGGCGAGGGCGCCGGCGTCCCACGACTCGTCGTCGCCGCCGGCCGAGGCCTCGGCCGGCTTGGTGCCGCCGGCGGCGAGGACGGTGGTGACGACGGCGTCGGCGCCGCTCAGGGCCTCGATCAGCTCGGGCTCGGGGGCGCGCAGCGAGGCGACGTACAGCGGCAGCGCACGGGCGCCGGCGTCCTCGACGGCGCCGCAGAGGGCGTCGACGAAGGCGGTGTTGCCGCTCATGTGGTGGGCGCGGTAGTAGAGCACGGCGACGAGCGGGCCGCCGGCGTTGCCGGCGCGCGGGGTGCGCTCCAGCTCGCCCCAGGTGGGGGCGGCGGCGGGGGGCTCGAAGCCGTGGCCCGTGAGGAGCACGGTGTCGGACAGGAAGCGGGCGAGCTGTTCGAGGTTGGCCGGGCCGCCGTGCGCGAGGTAGGCGTGGGCCTCGGCGGCGATGCCGATGGGGACCGTGGAGGCCTCCATCAGCTGGGCGTCGGGGGCCTGTTCGCCGGTGAGGACGACGACGGGGCGGTCCTGGGCGAGCAGCAGGTCCAGGCCCTCCTGCCAGGCGCGGACGCCGCCCAGGAGGCGGACGACGACGAGGTCGGTGCCCTCCAGGAGGGCCGGGAGGTCGTCGAGGGCGAGCCGGGCGGGGTTGGCGAGCCGGTACGGGACCGGGCCGCCGTGAACAGCAGCCGCGCGGGCGCTGAGCAGGTCGGTGTCGGACGTCGACAGGAGAAGGATCACGCGGCGCTCCCCAGGGCTTCGAGGGTCGCCCGGGGTGCCCGGCACCGGAATGTGCGCATGCGGCGGCAAGCCTTCCTCGGGGTCCGCGCCCCGGGCGGTTGGAGGACGGCGGGAGTTCCTGACTCGCCCGGCGGGAGTGCCGGGCTCACAGTGGCGGGACCGTGCCGGAGTCTCACCGGCTTCCTCCCCTGTCGCCGTCGCTGGCGTTTGGCGGAGCTGCGCCCGCGAGAGCGGGCACCGTTCCACCGCTGAGCATAGTAAAGCCCTGGCAGGAGGCGGTACGGGAGAGTGGAGGGCGAGCGGTACGGGAGACTGCGGGGCGTGCGGTACGGGGCCGTGCGCCGGATACGGGCGTCGGTATGCTCGCCGCCATGTCCACCCTCCCCGCACCTTCCCCGGGCCGGGACGGCTCCGGTGCCGGAACATCCGCCGCGGGGCCCGTCCGCGAGCGCGGCGACGCCTGCCCCGGCACCCTGCGCCTGCACACCGCGGACGACGGTGCGCTGGCCCGTGTCCGGCTGCCCGGCGGGTTGTTGACGGTCCGTCAGGCCGAGGCGCTGGCCGGAGCGGCGGACGAGCTGGGCGACGGGCACCTCGACCTCACCTCGCGCGGCAACGTCCAGCTGCGCGGCCTCGCCGCCGGCTGCGGCGGCGCCGTCGCCGGGCGGCTGCGGCTGCACGGCCTGCTGCCGTCGGACCGGCACGACCGGATCCGCAACGTGGCGGCCTCGCCGCTGTGCGGGCTGGACGACCGGCACCCGGAGGACCGGCACCTCGGCGGACCGGACGGCCCGCACCAGGATTCCGGTTCCGGCCCGGAGGCGGTTGCGCCGGAGGCCGGTGCGACCCCGCCCGACGTCCAGGCGTGGGCCCGTGAGCTGGACGGACTTCTCTGCGCCGACGACGTCCCCGGCGTCTCCGCCGATCTGACCGGCCTCTCCGGAAGATTCCTCTTCGGACTGGACGACGGGCGGGGCGACATCGTGGCGCTCCGGCCCGATGTGACATTGATCGCAAGCGGCGCCGGGCACGCCGGCCTGTTCTTCGGCACGGCCGGTCCCGGCCTGCGGATCTCCGCCGCGGACGCCCCGCGCGCGGCCGTCGTGGCCGCGGCCGGGTTCCTGGCCGCGCTGGAGGCGCACGGGAGTACGGCCTGGCGCGTACGGGAGCTCCCGCCGGAACAGCGGCCGACCGCCGCCGGGCTGGCGGAGCGGCTCGCCGCGGCGGGCATCGACTGCCGCCCGCTCCCCCTCCCCCGGCTCCCCCTCGGCGACCCGCCCGCGCCGGGCCTGGTGACGGGCCCCGGCGGCCGCTGCGCGCTGTCGGTGACGGCGCCGCTGGGGCGGCTGACCGGCGCGCAGTGGCGGCTCGTCACCCGCGTGGCCGCCGAGGAGGGGGACCAGGAGCTCCGGGTAACTCCTTGGCGCGGCCTCGTCGTCCCCGGGCTCCCCGCGCACAAGGCCCCGCAGCTGCTGGCCGAGCTCGCCGACGCCGGGTTCGTCACCTCCGCCGGCTCCGCCTGGCACCGCGCGGGCGCGTGCGCCGGGCGCCCCGGATGCGCCAAGTCCCTCGCGGACGTGCGGGCGGATGCGGCGCGGTGCCTCTCCGGCGGGCAGCCTGCCGGTGCGGCGACGACGGCAACGGCAACGGCGGTGACGGTGACGGTGCCGACGGCGCTGCCGGTGTACTGGTCCGGCTGCGAGCGGCGCTGCGGCCGGCCGGGCGGCGGCCGCTGGGTCGACGTCCTCGCGACGGGCGACGGCTACGAGGTCTCCCTGCGGGGAGGCGGCGAGCCGGACGGCCCGGTGCGGAGGGTGGCGCCCGGCGGGCTGCCGGAGGCGGTGGCGGCGGCACGCGCGGCCACGCCGGCGGCGGCGACAACGACATAGCAGTAGCGACAGCGGCACAGCGGCATCCAGCGATACCAACAGACACAGCACCACCAGCGAGCGAGGCAGAGTGTTCGAGTACGACAAGGACGGCGCGTCCATCTACCGCCAGTCCTTCGCCACCATCCGCGCCGAGGCGGACCTCGGCGGGCTGCCGCCGGACGTCAGCCGGGTCGCGGTGCGCATGATCCACGCCTGTGGGATGACCGACCTCGTACGGGACCTCGCGTACTCCCCGCAGGTCGTGGCACGGGCCCGCGAGGCCCTGCTCGCCGGGGCGCCCATCCTGTGCGACGCGAACATGGTCGCCAGCGGCGTCACCCGCAAGCGCCTGCCCGCGGACAACGAGGTGCTGTGCACCCTCACCGACCCGTCCGTGCCCGGCCTGGCCCAGCGCATGGGCACCACGCGCAGCGCCGCCGCGCTGGAACTGTGGCGCGAGAAGCTGGACGGCGCGGTGGTGGCCGTGGGCAACGCGCCCACCGCCCTGTTCCGGCTCCTGGAGATGGTGGCCGAGGGCGCGCCGCGCCCGGCCGCCGTCCTCGGCATACCGGTCGGCTTCATCGGCGCCGCCGAATCCAAGGACGCCCTGGCCGGCAGCCCGCTGGGGCTGGAATACCTGGTGGTGCGGGGGCGGCGCGGCGGCAGCGCCATGGCCGCGGCCGCGATCAACGCGATAGCGAGCGAGGAAGAGTGAGCGAGCAGCATCCGCAGACGACGGGCCGGCTGTACGGGGTGGGGCTCGGCCCCGGCGACCCGTCGCTGATGACCGTACGGGCCGTCGAGGTCATCGCGGCGGCCGACGTCGTCGCGTACCACAGCGCCCGGCACGGCCGCTCCATCGCGCGTTCCATCGCCGAACGGCACCTGCGCCCCGACCACATCGAGGAGCGCCTGGTCTACCCCGTCACGACGGAGACCACGGATCACCCCGGCGGCTACCGGGGCGCCATGGAGGAGTTCTACGAGGAGGCCGCGGCGCGGCTGGCAGCCCACCTCGACGCCGGGCGCACGGTGGCCGTGCTCGCGGAGGGCGACCCGCTCTTCTACAGCTCCTACATGCACATGCACAAGCGCCTCGCGGACCGCTACCCCACCGAGGTCATCCCCGGGGTCACCTCCGTGAGCGCCGCGGCCGCGCGGCTCGGCGAGCCGCTCGTCGAGGGCGAGGAGGTGCTCACGATCCTGCCCGGCACCCTCCCCGAGGAGGAGCTCGCGGCGCGGCTCGCCGCCACCGACTCGGCCGTCGTCATGAAGCTCGGCCGCACCTTCCCCGCCGTGCGCGGCGCGCTGGAGCGGGCCGGGCGGCTCGGCGAGGCGCGCTACGTCGAGCGCGCCACGATGAGCGGCGAGCGCACGGGGCGGCTCGCCGACGTGGACCCGGAGTCCGTCCCGTACTTCTCGGTGGCCGTGCTGCCGAGCCGCGTGGACGCCGAGCCGGCCGCGGAACGGGGCGAGGTCGTCGTCGTCGGGCTCGGCCCGGCCGGCCCGCTCTGGCTCACGCCCGAGGCCCGCGGCGAGCTGGCGGCCGCGCAGGACCTCGTCGGCTACAGCACGTACGTGGACCGGGTGCCCGTGCGGCCCGGCCAGCGGCGGCACGCGTCCGACAACAAGGTGGAGTCCGAGCGCGCCGAGTTCGCGCTGGACCTGGCGCGGCAGGGGCGGCGCGTCGCCGTGGTCTCCTCCGGCGACCCCGGCGTCTTCGCCATGGCCACGGCCGTCCTGGAGGTGGCCTCCGAGGGCCCGTACCGCGACATCCCGGTACGGGTCGTGCCGGGCATGACCGCCGCCCACGCGGCGGCCTCGCGGGCCGGTGCGCCGCTCGGCCACGACTACGCGGTGATCTCGCTCTCCGACCGGCTCAAGCCGTGGGAGGTCATCGCGGAACGGCTGCGCTCCGCGGCCTCCGCGGACCTGGTCCTCGCCCTGTACAACCCCGGCTCCCGCAGCCGCGTCTGGCAGGTCGGCAAGGCCCGCGAACTGCTCCTGGAATTCCGCTCCCCGGAGACCCCGGTCGTCCTGGGCCGCGACGTGGGCGGCCCCGAGGAGAGCGTGCGCATCGTCCGCCTCGGCGAACTCGACCCGGCCGAGGTCGACATGCGCACGATCCTGCTGGTCGGCTCGACCCAGACCCGGACGGTCCGCCGCACGGCGGAAGGCTCCCCGGAGGAGATCGTCTGGACGCCGCGACGGTATCCGGAGGGGTGACGGAGAGCTGACGGCACGGCGGCGGATCCAAGGAGCGGCCGCCCTCGACCCGGGCCCGCTCCCTCCCGCCGCCGCGGCGGTTCTCGGCGGTGCCGACCTCACCCGAGGCCCGTACGGCACCGCCGGACTCCACCGTCGCGGTTGCGCGCCGCGGCGGCGGATGCTCCCTTCCGCCGCCGCGGCGACCAGACACGGCCTACCGGCCCGGCGGCGCCGGAGACGGGAGGGTCAGGCGCCCGGTAGGGCGAGGTGGTGGCGGAGCCACTGGATCGCGTCCGCCGGGCCCGCGGCCGTGGGCAGCCCCGGCGGCGTCGCGGGGCGCCGGACCACCACCACCGGGATGCCCGCCTCGCGGGCCGCGGTGAGTTTGGCCGACGTGGCCGCCGCACCGCTGTCCTTCGTCACCAGGACGTCGATGCGGTGCCGCCGGATCAGTTCGCGTTCGCCCTCGACCGTGAAGGGGCCCCGGTCCAGGAGGACCTCCATGCGCGGCGGTGCCGGGGGCTCGGGGGCGTCCACGGAGCGGACGAGGAACCACAGCCGGTCGAGGTGGGCGAAGGTGGCGAGGCCCATGCGGCCCGTGGTGAGGAAGATCCGCTCGCCCAGCGCGGGAAGCGCCGCCGCGGCCTCCTCCAGCGAGCCGGTGTCGTGCCAGTCGTCGCCCGGACCCGCGACCCAGCCGGGGCGGCGGAGGGCGAGCAGGGGAACATGGACCTCTGCGGCGGCCTGCGCCGCGTTGAAACTGATCGTGCCGGCGAAAGGATGGGTGGCGTCGATGAGCGCGTCCACCTGCTGCTCGCGCAGCCACCGGGCGAGGCCGCTCGGGCCTCCGAACCCCCCGATGCGGACCTGCCCCGCCGGCAGCCGCGGCTGCGCCACGCGCCCGGCGAGGGACGTCGTGACCCGGAGCCCGGGGTCCGCGGCGAGCTCGCCGGCCAGCCGGCGGGCCTCGGTCGTGCCGCCCAGGATCAGGATGTGGCGCTCGGCCCCCACGTCGTGCCTTTCTGTTCGCCTTCGGGTCGCGGCCGGTTCCACCCCGCCGGTCCCTCACATTGTGGTGGTCCGCCGTCGCGGCGGGAAATTCTTCCGGAGTGCTCCATGACCGACGCCACCACCGACGCACCGGGCAAGGTCACCGGCGGGCGCACCGCGCAGCTGCAGCACACCGGGCTGCGCCACGGCTGGACGACGGGCGCCTGCGCGACCGCCGCGACCACGGCCGCGTACACGGCTCTCCTCACGGGCGAGTTCCCCGACCCCGTGACGATCACGCTGCCCAAGGGGCAGACGCCCGCATTCGCGCTGGCCGCGGAGGACCTCCGCGACGGCGAGGGCGAAGGCGAGGGCGAGGGCGAGGGCGAGGGCGAGGGCAACGGTGAAGGCGGAGGCCGAGGCGGCCGTTCCGCCATGGCCGGCATCGTCAAGGACGCCGGCGACGATCCGGACGTGACGCACGGCGCGCTGATCCGTTCGACGGTGCGCATCCTCCCGCCGGGTTCCGGCGTCGTGTTCCGGGCCGGCCCGGGCGTCGGCACCGTGACCCGCCCCGGCCTGCCCCTGGACGTGGGCGAGCCCGCGATCAACCCCGTGCCGCGGCAGATGATCCGCGACCACGTCGCCGGCGTCGCGGCCCGGTACGGCGGTACGGGGGACGTCGAGGTCGAGGTGTCGGTCGATCACGGCGCGGAGATCGCCCGCTCCACCTGGAACCCGCGCCTGGGCATCCTGGGCGGCATCTCGATCCTGGGCACGACGGGCATCGTCGTGCCGTACTCGTGCTCGGCGTGGATCGACAGCATCCGGCGCGGGGTGGACGTGGCCCGGGCGGCGGGCCGCCGCCACGTGGCGGGCTGTACGGGTTCGACGTCGGAGAAGGTCGCCGTGGCCGTGCACGGCCTGCCGGAGGACGCCCTGCTGGACATGGGCGACTTCGCGGGGGCGGTGCTCAAGTACATCCGCCGGCACCCGGTGGACCGGCTCACCGTCGCGGGCGGTTTCGCCAAGCTGTCGAAGCTGGCGGCGGGCCACCTCGACCTGCACTCGGGCCGCTCGCAGGTGGACAAGGGGTTCCTCGCGGAGCTGGCCCGGCACGGCGGCGCGGGCGAGGAGCTGGCGGCCGCGGTCGCCTCCGCCAACACGGGCCTGGAAGCCCTGCGGCTGTGCGAGGCCGCGGGCGTCCCGCTCGGCGACCTGGTCGCGGCCACGGCCCGCGAGGAGGCCCTGGCGGTGCTGCGCGGCGCGCCCGTCGCGGTCGACGTGATCTGCATCGACCGCGCGGGCACGATCGTGGGCCGCGCGGAGCCCGCGGGCCCGCGCGGCCCTCACGGGCGGGGTTAGCGCAGCGTGTTGAGCGCGGAGGGCGCGGCCGCCGGCTTGTCCTTCACCGGCTTCGGGAGCGCGCCGCAGAACTCGCCCTCAAACATGTTCTCGAAGGGCGGGCTCTCGTTGAGCCAGTCACCGTTGATGTTGAAGGTGAGCATGTGCTTGCCGTCGCGCGTGCCCGCGGACCCGCTGAGGGAGCCCCAGACGACGCCGTCGTGCCCGTACACCTGCACGCCGCAGGACAGCTTGCGGGAGATGATGCCGAGCCCGTAGGTGTAGTGCTCGCCGGTCTCGACGGTCGTGAGCATCGCGTCGAGCTGCTTCTTCGGCAGCAGCTTGCCCTGCAGCAGCGCGCTGTAGAAGCGGTTGAGGTCGCCGCTGGTGCTCACGACCTCGCCCGTGGCGCCGGACCAGGACGGCCGGTACTCGGTGGCGTCGTAGATCTCCGGGCCCGGGTTCGGCACGTAGAGCTTGGAGTAGCCGACGGGGTGCGGGGCGGGCAGCTTCGGGTCGGTGCCGGGGAAGGTGGTCTCCTTCAGGCCCAGCGGCTTGACGATGCGCCGCTCGACCTCGCGGGCGTAGGCGTTGCCCGTCGCCTTCTCGATGATCATGCCGCCGAGGACGAAGTTGGTGTTGGAGTAGCGCCAGCCCTTGCCGGGCTCGAAGTCCGGGCCGTACTTGATGCCCATGGCGACGATCTGCTCGGGCGTCTTGATGTCGTACCGGTGCTCGAAGAAGCCCTGGCCGTTCATCTGCTCGTTCCACTCGGGCGTGTACACCATGTCGTGCACGCCGCTGGTGTGGTTGAGGAGCTGACGGATCGTGATCTTGTTGGCGTCGTAGCCGTTGCCCTTGATCACGCCGGGGAGCCACTTCTCGACGGAGTCGTCGATGCTCAGCTTCCCCTCGGCCTCCAGCTGCAGCAGGACCGTGGCGACGAAGGACTTGGTGATGCTGCCCGCGCGGAAGTGGTCGGCGGCGGTGCGCTTGCGCTTCGTCGCGGTGTCCGCGTAGCCCGCGGAGCCGGACCAGGTGCCCTTGGGCGTACGGGCCTCGGCGGCCACGCCCGGCATGTCGGCGGCGACCAGGCCGTTCAGGGCCTCCTGCGTGGCGGCGTGCGCCTTGTCCGCGCCCGGCGCCGTCGCGGCGACGGCCGGGACGACCGCCGTGCCGACGACCGCGGTCGCCGTGAGGGCGACGAGCGTGGCCCTCAGGACCTTGGATACGTGCTGCGACATGCGCTTCCCCCCTGGGAAATGTCGTGGCCGGACTGACGACCACATGATCATTTAGGGGTAAGCATAGGCTGACCTCAGTTTGCGCAGCGGCCCCCCCGGTCCTGATCCCGCTCCCGGCCCGCCGAGTAGAGGTAGCTGTCGGGGAACTGCTCCGCGGCCAGCGTGCGGCCCACGAGGATGACCGCGGTACGGACCACGCCGGCCTCCTTCACCTTCCCCGCGATGTCGGCGAGCGTGCCGCGCAGGACCAGCTCGTCCGGGCGGCTGGCCATGGCCACGACGGCTGCGGGGCAGTCTGGGCCGTAGTGCGGGAGGAGCTCGGAGACGATCCGCTCGGGGTAGCGCGCGGCCAGGTGCAGGACGAGCAGCGCGCCGCTGCGGCCGAGGGTCGCGAGGTCCTCGCCGGGGGGCATGGGCGTGGCCTGCTGCGAGATGCGCGTGAGGATCACGGTCTGGCCCACCGTCGGCACGGTCAGCTCGCGGCCCAGCGCGGCGGCGGCCGCGGCGAAGGCGGGGACGCCCGGCACGATCTCGTACGGGATGCCCGCCGCGTCGAGGCGGCGCATCTGCTCGGCGACCGCGCTGAACACCGACGGGTCGCCCGAGTGCAGGCGCGCCACGTCGTGGCCCGCCTCGTGGGCGCGGACGAACTCCTCGGTGATCTGGTCCAGGTTCAGCCCGGCCGTGTCCACGAGGCGGGCGTCCGGCGGGCACTCGGCGAGGAGTTCGCGCGGGACGAGGCTGCCCGCGTACAGGCAGACGCCGCAGCGGGCGAGCGTGCGGGCGCCGCGCACCGTGATGAGGTCGGCTGCGCCGGGGCCGGCGCCGATGAAGTACACGGTCATGACGGGAAGTTCCCCTCGGGAGCGGTGAGCGGGGCCGGGGCCGGGCCCGGGCCGGGGTCCGGGCCGGGGTCCGGATCGGAGTCGGGGCCAGGGCGGGGGCCGGGGTCCGGATCGGAGCCGGGGCCAGGGCCGGGGTCGGGGTCGGCGTCGATGGGCTTGACCGCCGACCACTGCGTCACCGGCATCGCCTGGCGCCAGCCCGTGAAGCCTCCCACGGGGACGGCGTGCGCCACCGCCAGCCGGGTCAGCTCGCCCCCGTGACGCCTGTACCACTCGGTGAGCAGCGCCTCGGATTCGAGGGTGACCGTGTTGGCCACCAGACGGCCGCCCGGGGGCAGCGCCTCCCAGCAGGCGGCCAGCAGGCCCGGTGCCGTCAGGCCACCGCCGATGAAGACAGCGTCCGGGGCGGGCAGTTCCGCGAGGGCGGCCGGCGCGGCGCCGGTGACCACCCGGAGGGCCGGGACGCCGAGCGCTTCGGCGTTGCGGGTGATGCGGGACGCCCGCGCGGGGTCGCGCTCCACGCTGACGGCCCTGCACGTGCGGTGCGCCCGCATCCATTCGATCGCGATCGAGCCGGAGCCGCCGCCCACGTCCCACAGGAGCTCGCCGGGGGCCGGGGCCAGGGCGGCGAGCGTGGCCGCCCGTACGTGACGTTTCGTCAGCTGCCCGTCGTGCTCGAAGGCGTCGTCGGGCAAGCCGGGCGTGAGCGGGAGGCGGGGGGCGCCGGGGGCGCGGCGGCAGGCGACGGCGATGACGTTCAGGGCGTCGCCCGGCGGGTGCGGCCAGTCGTCGGCGGTGCCCTCGGCACGGCGCTCGGCGGGCGCGCCGAGCCGCTCCAGGACCGTCATCCGGCTCGGCCCGAAGCCGCGCGAACGCAGGTGCGCGGCGACCTCGGCCGGGGTGTCCGCGCCCGCGCTGAGAACAAGCAGGTGACGGCCGTCGTGCAGGGCCGCGGTGAGCGCGGCGAGCGGGCGGCCGACGAGGCTGACGACCTCCGCCTCCTCCAGCGGCAGGCCGAGCCGGGCGCACGCGTACGAGACGGAGGACGGGTGCGGGAGCACGCGGAGGGCGGCCGGGCCGGCGATGTCGGCGAGCGTGCGGCCGATGCCGAAGAACATGGGGTCGCCGCTGGCGAGCACGCACACCCGGCGCCCGGCGTGCGCGGCCAGCAGGCCCGGCACGGCGGGACGCAGCGGCGACGGCCAGGCGACGCGCTCGGCGGCGCACTCACCGGGCAGCAGGTCCAGCTGACGCGGACCGCCGATGACCACCTCGGCCCCGCGCAGCGCCTCCCGCGAGACCGGGGCGAGACCGGGCCAGCCGTCGGCGCCGATGCCTACGACGGTGACGGCGACGGGGGCGGGGCTCACGGGCTGACACCTCGGCATTCGCTACGGGCGGGGGCACGGGAACTCTACTGACCAGCGAAGAAGAACGAACATCCGGGCCCCGGCCCGGGCCCGGCGACGCACAGGCCGCGGCCAGGCGACGCCCGGAGAACCGCCAACCTGCACGCCGGCTCGGCACCGCCGAAACGCCACGTGCGGGCTGATCACCATCGCGGCGGAAAAGGGTGGCGCGGCCCGCCCTCTGGATACCGGCGGCGCCAGAAGCCCCCGCCGTCACGGTGGCGGCGCGCCCCCTCGGCGCCCGCCGAACCCTCAGGCGTTGACGACGCGGACCCCGCCGGAGGCGACCCCGCCTCCCAAAGACGCCGTGTCCTCCCCCTCGTAGCGGGTGCGGATCAGTGACGCCCGGCCTTGACTGATCGTCAGGGATCGTTCCAGCGCGGCCGTCAGGGACAGGGCCGCCGTTCCCGTCGCCTCGTCCTCCGTGATGCCGTCGCCCCGGCGCGGGAAGCCGCGGGCGCGGACGCGGCCCGCCGGTTCGTCCTGCCAGGACCAGGCGTAGAGCCAGCCCTCGCCGGGCGGTGGTGACGGGAGGGCGTCGACGTCGGCGGGCATGGCGTACTGCTGGAGGAGGCGGCCCGTGGCCCAGGACGCGCGGGCGCGGATCCACGTGATGCCGTCCGCCGTCCAGGAGGGCACTTCACCGGCCGGCGGCCGCAGCACGTCGGCCGCGTACCCGTGCTGCCGCAGCAGCCACGCCACGCCCACCAGCGGGTGCCCGGCGAAGGCCAGGCGCCCGCTCGGGGTGCGGATGTCGACGACGCCGCGCTCGGCGTCGTCGACGAACACCGTTTCGCTGAAGCCCAGTTCCGCGGCCAGTCGCTGCCGTTCCGCCGGGTCCGGAACGGCCGGCCCGTCGGTGACGACTCCGAGGGGGTTACCCCCGGCCGCCCCGGCCGCCCTATCCGGGCGGCCGGTGAACACCCGCAGGACGTGGACGTCCACGCCGGCTACCAGCCGGCCGGGCTGTAGTCCTTGAGGAAGCAGCCGTAGAGGTCCTCGCCCTGCTCGCCCCGGACGACCGGGTCGTAGACGCGCGCGGCGCCGTCGACCAGGTCGAGGGGGGCGTGGAAGCCGGCCTCGGCGAGCCGGACCTTGTCCGGGTGGGGCCGCTCGTCCGTGATCCAGCCCGTGTCGACGCTGGTCATGAGGATGTTGTCGGTCTGGAACATCTCCTCGGCGCTGGTGCGCGTGAGCATGTTCAGCGCGGCCTTGGCCATGTTGGTGTGCGGGTGCCCCGCGCCCTTGTAGCCGCGGCTGAAGACGCCCTCCATGGCGGAGACGTTCACCACGTACTTGCGGCGCGCGGGCGACGCGGCCATCGCCGGCCGCAGCCGGTTGACCAGGACGAACGGCGCGGTGACGTTGCACAGCTGCACTTCGAGCAGCTCGACGGGGTCGACCTCGCCGACGGCCTGGATCCAGGTGTTGGTGGCGTCCAGGTCGGGGACGAGCCCGCCGGCGTCGATCGCGGTGCCGGCCTCGACGCGGGCGAGGGACGCGGAGCCGCTGGTGAGCGCGAGCTCGGTGAGGGCCTGCGGGGTGAGCTCGTCGTGCTTGCTGCCGGCGGGGGCGGGCAGCGCCGGCTGGGCGCCGCTGCCGAAGGCCCCGAAGACCTCCGAGGCGGGCAGCTCGCCGGCGGGCAGCGGGGCCGCCTCGGCGCTGATGAGCTCGCGGTAGGCGGCCGGGGAGCGGCGGACGGTCTGGGCCGCGTTGTTGATCAGGATGTCGAGCGGGCCCTCGGCGCTGACGGAGTCGGCGAGGGCGACGACCTGCGCCGGGTCGCGCAGGTCGATGCCGACGACCTTGAGCCGGTGCAGCCAGTCCGCGCTGTCCTCCATCGCCTTGAAGCGGCGGATGGCGTCGTTGGGGAAGCGCGTGGTGATCGTGGTGTGCGCGCCGTCGCGGAGCAGCCGCAGCGCGATGTACATGCCGATCTTGGCGCGGCCGCCGGTGAGCAGGGCCCGCCGGCCGGTCAGGTCGGTGCGGGCGTCGCGGCGGGCGCGGTTCTCCGCCGCGCAGGGCTGGCAGAGCTGGTGGTAGAACGCGTCGACCTCGGTGTAGCGGCCCTTGCAGATGTAGCAGGAGCGGGGGCGCTCGAGGATGCCGACGATCTGGGTGGTGGCGGTGGCGGCGAGCGGGATGCCGCGGGTCTCGTCGTCGATCCGGTCGGCTGCGCCGGTGGCCGTGGCCTCGGTGACCGACTTGTCGTGGGCGGTCTTGGCGGCCCGGCGCTCCTGGCGGCGGCGCTGCTTGACCGTGCGGTAGATGCCGGCCGTGGCGCGGCGGACGGTGATGGCGTCGGGGTGGTCGACGGGCAGTTCGTCGAGCTCCTCGAGCACGCTCAGGCAGACCGCCATGCGCTCGGGGTCGATGCCGGGCCCGTACTCGCCCTCTGCGTCCGTGCCTGCGCCTGCGCGGCTGCCTTCAGTGACCTCGGTGACCGTCATCGCCGCTGTTGTGTCCCAGTTCGTCTGTTCGAATGAAGCTTCCAGGGAACTGTACGTAGACGGCGGCGGCACCGCCAAACCCGCAGGCGCGAGCGTTGTGGCACAGGGTACGCACCCGCCCCTCGCGGCGCATGCATCACATACCACTTATTGGGTCTTCCGGGTTATTTACGCCTTTCAGTGACCACATCGGACCAATCCCCACAGTTACACCGGACACAATTGCCGCTCACCACCCATGAGAAAGGTTTAGCCATGTCGCGTATCGCCAAGGCCGCCGTCCTGACCGCTGCCGCCGGGGTCGCCGTCGGCAGTGCCACCGGGGTCGCCTTCGCCGGTGCCGGAGCGAACGGTGCGGCCGTGGGCTCGCCCGGCGTCATCTCCGGGAACGTCATTCAGGTCCCGATCCAGATCCCGATCAACCTGTGCGGCAACACGATCGACATCGTCGCTCTCCTGAACCCGACCTTCGGCAACACCTGCATCAACGCCGACTAGGGAACCCCGCGCCCAGGTGGGACCACCGGACCCACCTGCGCGGTAGGCGCAGGCGGGGTCACAGTCAGCCGCCGGGATTCTGACCTGCGCTTTCGTGGCGCCCATCATGTTCCGCATGGTGGGCGCCACGGTCACGTCCGGCGTCCTCGCGGCCGCCCCCGTCGTCCCCGTCGTCCCGGCCGTCCTCCGCCGCCGGGCGGCCCGGGCGCTGCGCGCCGGGCAGGTCGGGTATCTCCACGACGGGCGGGAGGTCCGGGGTCAAGTGCGTATGCCCTGAGGTCATCGCTGGTGCCTGCCTTGTCGGAGGTCCTGGGAAGGAGTGGGGAGAAGAAGGAGGGAGGGGTGGGGTGGGCCGGAGGGGAGCGAGGGGTCAGCCCGGGGCCGGGGTGCGCTGCGGGGTCCCCGCGGGACCGAGCTCGTCGCGCAGCCGGGCGCAGGTCCGGCTGAGGATGCGGGATATCTGCATCTGGGAGACGCCGAGGCGCGCTCCGATCTGCTTCTGGGTGAGGTTGCCGAAGAAGCGCCAGTACAGGACGTACTTCTCGCGCTCGGGAAGCGCCCTCAGCAGCGGTTTGAGGGACTGGCGGTCGACGACGAGGTCCAGCGCCCGGTCCAGGCCGCCGAGGGTGTCGGCGAGCGGGAGGTCGTCGGCGCCCAGGACCGGGTGGTCCAGCGACAGCGTGTTGTGCACGCCCTCGGCGGCCAGGCCCCGGCGCACCTCGTCCTCGGACAGGCCGCACTCCGCGGCCAGCTCGGCCGGGCTCGGCCGGCTCCGGGCGCCGCGCTGGCCGAGGGCCGCCTGGGCGGAGCGCACGGCCGTGCGCAGCTCCTGGTCGCGGCGCGGGATGTGCAGCGACCACGCGTGGTCGCGGATGTGCCGCTTGAGCTCGCCGACGATCGTGGGCACGGCGAAGGTCTCGAAGGCGTGGCCGAGCCGGGGGTCGTACCGGTCCACGGCGTTGACCAGCCCCAGCGCCGCGACCTGGCGCAGGTCCGCGGGGCTCTCGCCGCTGCTGCGGAAGCGCAGGCTGATGCGCTCCGCCATGGGCAGCCAGGCGGCGATGACGTCCTGCCGCAGCCGTTCGCGCTCCGCGCCGGCCGGCAGTTCCGCCATGCGGGCGAAGGAGTCGGCGGTGTCGGGGGCGTCCCGGTTGCGCCGGCGCATCGTCTGGGCCATGGTCACGGTCCTCCTCGCTCCTGAGCAAAAGGAGTGCCTGCCGGCCGGAAGCACCTTCCGGTAGTTGCGGCTGCCCCCGCGGGGCACCTGCAAACTGCTCGGCGGATCGCCCCGGCCGTGCCGCGGGGCGGTGGCCTGGGGGCAGGCCACGTCCTCCAAGAATCACCCGGCGCACCCGTTCCCGCGACTCGGAGCGCCGGGGGCGGCACACAGGGTGACGGTGCGCCGGGTGCGGGCGGGGCGGCAGGAGCCGGACGGGGCCGCGATGCAGGCCGGACGGACCGCAAAGCTGGCCGGACAGCCCCTACGCGGAGAGGCCGGGGTGCTGGAAGCGTTTCCCGTGCCCGGTCGCGGGTACCCGGCACGCGTCCCGAGGAGGCCGTACATGCCCGAGCACGCCGACCGCACCGCCGGACCGCGACCGGACGGCCCCGCCGAGGAGGAGCTGGCGGCGCTCGACGCGCACTGGCGCGCCGCGAACTACCTGGCCGCCGGCCAGATCTACCTGCTGAGCAACCCGCTGCTGACCGTTCCCCTGGAGCCCGAGCACATCAAGCCCCGCCTGCTCGGCCACTGGGGCACCTCCCCCGGCCTCAACCTCGTCCACACCCACCTCAACCGCGTGATCAAGGCGCGGGGGCTGGACGCCGTCTGCGTCTGGGGGCCGGGGCACGGCGGGCCGGCCGTCCTCGCGAACTCCTGGCTGGAGGGCAGCTACAGCGAGGTCTACCCGGACGTCGGCCGCGACGCCGACGGCATGGAGCGGCTGTTCCGGCAGTTCTCCTTCCCCGGCGGGGTGCCCAGCCACGTCGCCCCCGAGACGCCCGGCTCCCTGCACGAGGGCGGCGAGCTGGGCTACTCGCTCGCCCACGCCTACGGCGCCGCCCTCGACAACCCCGGCCTGCTCGTGGCGTGCGTGATCGGCGACGGCGAGGCGGAGACGGGGCCGCTGGCCACGTCCTGGCACGCGAACAAGTTCCTCGACCCGGTGCACGACGGCGCGGTCCTGCCGATCCTCCACCTCAACGGCTACAAGATCGACAACCCGGCGGTGCTGTCCCGGCTGCCCGAGGGCGAGCTGGACCGGCTGCTGCGCGGCTACGGCCACGAGCCGATCCACGTCACCGGGGACGACCCGGCCGAGGTGCACCGCGCCCTCGCCCACGCGATGGACCGGGCCCTGGACCACATCGCCCTCGCCCAGCGCGCCGCCCGCGAGGAGGGCGTGACCGACCGGCCGCACTGGCCGGTGATCGTGCTGCGCACGCCCAAGGGCTGGACCGGCCCGGACGAGGTCGACGGCCTGCCCGTCGAGGGCACCTGGCGCTCCCACCAGGTGCCGCTGGCCGGGGTGCGCGACAACCCCGACCACCTGCGGCAGCTGGAGCGCTGGCTGCGCTCGTACCGGCCGGAGGAGCTCTTCGACGAGGAGGGGCGGCCGCGCCCCCAGGTCCTCGCCCACGTACCGGAGGGGAAGCGGCGGCTCGGCGCGAGCCCGCACGCCAACGGCGGCCTGCTCACCCGCTCCCTGCCGCTGCCCCCGCTGGAGCACTACGCGGTGCCCGTCGACAAGCCCGGCGCCACGCTGCACGAGCCGACCCGGGTCCTCGGCGGCCTGCTCGCCCAGATCATGGCCGACACGGCCGGCAGCCGGAACTTCCGCGTGGTCGGGCCGGACGAGACCACCTCCAACCGGCTCGACGCCCTCTACGCGGCCACCGGCAAGGCGTGGCAGGCCGCGGAGCTGCCCGTCGACGAGCACCTCGCCCACGACGGCCGCGTCATGGAAGTGCTCTCCGAACACCTCTGCCAGGGCTGGCTGGAGGGCTACACCCTCACCGGCCGGCACGGCCTGTTCTCCTGCTACGAGGCGTTCGTCCACATCGTCGACTCGATGGTCAACCAGCACATCAAGTGGCTCAGGACCGCGCGCACGCTGCCCTGGCGCCGCCCCGTCCCCTCCCTCAACTACCTTCTGACGTCGCACGTGTGGCGCCAGGACCACAACGGCTTCTCCCATCAGGACCCCGGCTTCGTCGACCACGTCCTCAACAAGAGCCCCGAGGTGGTGCGGGTCTACCTCCCGCCGGACGCCAACACCCTGCTGTCGGTGGCCGATCACGTGCTGCGCAGCCGCGACTACGTCAACGTCGTCGTGGCGGGCAAGCAGCCCTGCTTCGACTGGCTCGGCCTGGACGAGGCGCGCGCGCACTGCGCCCGCGGCGCGGGGATCTGGGAATGGGCGGGCACGGAGAACGGCGACCGGCCGCCGGACGTCGTCCTGGCCTGCGCCGGCGACGTCCCCACCCAGGAGGTGCTGGCGGCGGCCGACCTGCTCCGCCACGAGCTGCCCCAGCTCGCCGTGCGGGTCGTCAACGTGGTCGACATGACGCGGCTGCTGCCCCGGGAGGAGCACCCGCACGGGATGACCGACGCGGAGTTCGACGCGCTGTTCACCACGGACCGGCCCGTCGTCTTCGCCTACCACGGCTACCCGTGGCTGATCCACCGCCTCGCCTACCGCCGCGCAGGCCACGCCAACCTGCACGTGCGCGGCTACAAGGAGGCGGGCACCACGACCACCCCGTTCGACATGGTCGTCCGCAACGACCTCGACCGCTACCGCCTCGTCATGGACGTCGTCGACCGCGTCCCCGGCCTCGGCGTCCGCGCGGCGTCCGTGCGCCAGGCCATGGCGGACGCCCGCACCCGCCACCACGCGTGGATCCGGGAGCACGGGGTGGACATGCCGGAGGTGGCGGACTGGAGCTGGCCGGGGTGACGCGCCGCACCGCGTGACATGCGCACGGGTGACATGCGCCCGCGTGACGTGCGCCCCCGTGACGTGCGCCCGTGTGATGTGCGTCACCCCGGCGGAACCTTGACGCCCCGGGCGTGTAATCGATTACCTGACCGGCACGACGGCGGCACGAAATCGATTACACGCCGGGGACCGGGAGGCGCAGCGCCATGGCGAACATCAAGGACGTCGCCGAGCGGGCCGGCGTCTCCGTCGCCACCGTCTCCCGCGTCCTCAACGGCCGCTCGCCCGTGGCCGAGACCCGCGAGCGCGTGCTGGCCGCCGTGGCCGAGCTGGGCTACCGGCCCGACGTCGTCGCCCGCGCCCTGCGCACCGCCCGGACCCGTACGCTCGGGCTGGTCATCAGCGACCTGCGCAACCCCTTCTTCACCGAACTGGCCGACGCCGTCGAGCAGGAGGCCCGGCGGCTGGGGTACAGCCTGATCATCGGGAACGCCGGCGAGAGCCCGGAGCAGCAGGACGACCACATCCGCACCCTCCTCGACCGGCGCATCGACGGCCTGCTGGTCAGCTCGGCCGGCACCGGCTCGGCCATGCTCGGCGAGGCCGTCGCCGCCGGCACCCCGCTCGTGCTCCTCGACCGCGAGGTCCCGGGCGTCGCCGCCCCGTGCGTACGGGCGGAGGGGCGGGCCGCGCTGACGGAGCTGGCCGCGCACCTGGCGGCGCTGGGGCGGCGCCGGCCGGCCGTCATCGTCGCGCCCGCCGGCACGCCCGTCGGGGACGAGCGCCTGGAGTCGTTCCGCACGGCCCTCGCCGCGCACGGCGTCCCCCTGCCGGCCGAGCGCATCGGCGCGTCGCCCGACCTGCGGCCGGAGGGCGGCAGGCAGGTGATGCGCCGGCTGCTGGACCTCGCCGAGCCGCCGGACGCCGTGCTGGCCACCGACAACCTGATGGCGCTCGGCGCCCTGGACGAAGTGCGGGCACGGGGGCTGCGCGTCCCCTCCGACGTGGCGCTGGTCGCCTTCGACGACGTGGCGTGGTTCGCCCACCTCGACCCGCCGCTGACCGCCGTCGCCCAGCCGACGCGCGAGCTGGGCCGGGCCGCCGTGCACACGCTGCTGGCGCGGATCGAGGGGCGCGAGGCGCCGTCGGTGCTGCTCCCCGCGCACCTGGTGCGGCGCCGCTCGTGCGGCGAACCGCCGACCGGCTGACACCGGGCCGACCGAGATCGGGCCGACCGGCATCAGGACAGGCAGGACAGGCAGGACAGGAGAGGGGCAGCGCATGACCGGCGTCGACGACGACGTACCGGGCGGCCGCGAACTGCTGCGGGTCGAAGGCGTCACCAAGTCGTTCCCGGGCGTCCGCGCCCTGGACGGGGTCGACCTGAGCCTCCGCGCGGGAGAGGTGCACGTCCTCCTCGGCGAGAACGGCGCCGGCAAGAGCACGCTCATCAAGCTGCTCTCCGGCGTCCACCGGCCCGACGGGGGCCGCATCCTGGTGGGCGGCCGCGAGGTCGCGGTCCGCTCCGCGCAGGACGCGGAACGGCTCGGCATCGCCACGATCCACCAGGAGTTCAACCTCGTCCCCGGGCTGACCGTCGCCGAGAACATCTTCCTGGGCCGCCAGCCGCGCACCGCGCTGGGGCTGATCGACAAGCGCACCATGCGGGCCCGGGCGGCGGAGCTGCTGCGCCGCGTCCGGCTGGACGTCTCCCCCGCCGCGCCGGTCGCCGGGCTCGGCATCGCCCGGCTCCAGATGGTCGAGATCGCCAAGGCCCTGAGCCTGGACGCCCGCGTCCTGATCGTGGACGAGCCGACGGCCGTGCTCACCTCCGAGGAAGTGGGCACGCTCTTCGCCATCGTGCGCGAGCTGCGCGACAGCGGCGTGGGCGTCGTCTTCATCACCCACCACCTGGACGAGATCGCCGCGCTCGGGGACCGGGTCACGGTGCTGCGCGACGGCCGTTCGGTGGCCGAAGTGCCCGCCGCGACGGACGAGAACGAGCTGATCCGGCTGATGGTCGGCCGCGACATCGCCGAGCAGTACCCGCGCGAGCGGCCCGCGGAGCCCGGGGCCCCGCTCCTGCGCGTGCGCGGGCTGACCCGCACGCCCGCCTTCCGCGACATCGGCTTCGACGTCCGGGCCGGGGAGGTCGTGGGTCTCGCGGGCCTGGTCGGCGCGGGCCGGACGGAGGTGGCGCGGGCGCTGTTCGGCGTCGACCGCTACGACACCGGGACCGTCGAGGTCGACGGCCGGGAACTGGCGCGCGGCGACGTGCGGGCGGCGATGCGGGCCGGGGTCGGCCTCGTCCCCGAGGACCGCAAGGGCCAGGGCCTGCTGCTGGACGCCTCGCTGGGCGACAACCTCACCCTGGCCCGGCTGGCGCAGGACACCCGGGGCGGGTTCGTCGACCGGGGCGGCCAGCGCCGGCGGGCGGCCGAGGTCGCCGAGCGGCTGAAGGTGCGCATGAGCGGCCTGGAGCAGAGCGCGCGCACCCTCTCCGGCGGCAACCAGCAGAAGATCGTCATCGGCAAGTGGCTGCTGGCGGGCGCCCGGCTGCTGATCCTCGACGAGCCGACGCGCGGCGTCGACGTCGGCGCGAAGGTCGAGATCTACCGGCTCGTCAACGAGCTGACGGCGGCGGGCTGCGCGGTGCTGATGATCTCCAGCGACCTGCCCGAGGTGCTCGGCATGAGCGACCGGGTGCTGGTCATGGCCCAGGGCCGGATCGCCGGCGAGCTGTCGGGCGAACGGGCCACGCAGGACGCGGTGGTGGAACTGGCCGTCCGGCCGGTGGACACCGCAGACACGTACGAAGCGAGCGCGATGGAGGGCTCCGATGTCGGCTGAGGTGCTGCGGGCGCCCGGGAGCAGTACGGGGCAGTGGTTCACCAGAGCGGTGCTCCGCAACGGCCCGCTGGGCGGTCTGGTCGCCCTGGTCGTGGTGATGGCGGTGCTGTCCCGGGACTTCCTCAACGGGCAGAACCTCCTCAACGTGGGCGTGCAGGCGTCCGTGACGGCGATCCTCGCCTTCGGCGTGATGTTCGTGATCGTGTCGGCCGGCATCGACCTGTCCGTCGGCTCGGTGGCCGCGCTCTCCGCGACCGTCGTCGCCTGGGCGGCCACCGAGAAGGGCCTGCCGGTGTGGGTCGCCGTGCTGCTCGGCCTCGCGGTGGGCGCGGGCGCGGGCCTCGTCTCCGGAGCCCTCGTCGCGTACGGGAGGCTGCCCGCCTTCATCGCCACCCTGGCGATGCTCTCGGTCGGCCGCGGCCTGGCCCTGGTGATCTCCGGCGGCTCCCCCATCGCCCTCCCCTCGTCCGTCGGCCGGCTCGGCGACACCCTCGGCGGCCGGCTGCCCGTGCCGGTCCTCGTGACGATCGCCATGGGGGCGCTCGCGGCGCTGGTCCTGGCCCGTACGTACACCGGGCGCGCGATGTTCGCGATCGGCGGCAACGAGGAGGCGGCCCGGCTGTCGGGCATCGACGTCAAGCGCCGCAAACTCGTCATCTACGCGCTCTCCGGGCTGTTCGCCGCCGTGGCCGGCATCGTCCTGGCCGCCCGGCTGACCTCCGCGCAGCCGCAGGCGGCCGTCGGCTACGAACTGGACGCCATCGCCGCCGTCGTGATCGGCGGGGCGAGTCTGTCCGGCGGCTCCGGCAAGGCCTCCGGCACCCTCATCGGCGCGCTGATCCTCGCGGTCCTGCGCAACGGCCTCAACCTGCTGAGCGTCTCGGCTTTCTGGCAGCAGGTCGCCACCGGCCTCGTCATCGCCCTGGCCGTGCTGCTCGACACGCTGCGCCGCCGGAGCGCCCGGTGAGGGGGCGGAGGCGCGCGGCGACGGCGGCCGCGGCCGCGGCTGCGGCGCTCACGGCGGCCCTGGCCCTGTCCGGCTGCGACCGCGGCGGCGGCACCGACCTCGGGCTCGCCCTGTCCACGATGAACAACCCGTTCTTCGTCGGCATCAAGGAGGGCGCACAGGCGGAGGCGAAGGCCCGCGGGCTGAAGATCAACATCACGGACGCGCAGAACGACCCCACCCAGCAGATCAACCAGATGGAGACGTTCACCAGCCAGAACGTCAAGGCCGCCGTCATCAACCCCGTGGACTCCGACGCGGCCGTCCCGGCGGTGGGCGTGGCCAACCGCGCGAAGGTGCCGGTGATCTCCATCGACCGCGGGGTGAACGGCGGCCGGGTCGGCTCGACGATCGCCTCCGACAACGTCGCGGGCGGACGGCTGGCGGCGCGGACGCTCGCCGAATCCCTCGGCGGCAAGGGGAAGGTGGCCTTCCTGGAGGGTCAGCCGGGGACGTCGGCGGCGCGCGAGCGCGGCAAGGGGTTCGAGGAGGGCATCAGGGCCTACCCCGGCATCGAGGTCGTGGCCCGCCAGCCCGCCGACTTCGACCGCACCAAGGGCATGGACGTCATGGCGAACATGCTCCAGGCGCACCGGGACGTCACCGGGGTCTTCGCCGCGAACGACGAGATGGCCCTCGGCGCCGCCAAGGCGCTGGGCTCCGCGGCGGGCAAGGGCGTGAAGATCGTCGCGTTCGACGGCACCCCGGACGGGATCGCCGCCGTGCGCGCGGGCACGCTGACCGCGACCGTCGCCCAGCAGCCGAAACTGCTGGGGCGGCAGGCCGTGGACTGGGCGGTGAGGGCCTCGAAGGGTGAGAAGCTGCCGGCACGGGTCAAGGTGCCGGTGGTGCTGGTCGACAGGAAGAACGCGGCGGAATTCGATGGGTGACACTTCGATGGGTGACACACAGAGCGAACGGATCGAGCGGATGTACGACGTACTGGTCGTGGGGTCGGCCAACGCGGACCTGACGGTGCGGGTGGACCGCCGGCCCGGGGCGGGCGAGACGGTCCTGGGCGCGGATCTGGTCGAGTCGGCGGGCGGCAAGGGCGCCAACCAGGCCGCCGCCGCGGCCCGCCTCGGCGCGCGGACGGCCCTCCTGGCCAAGGTCGGTGACGACGCGTTCGGCGAGCTGCTGCTGGCGGGGCAGCGCGAAGCCGGCACGGAGCTGCGGCACGTCCTGGTCGAGGAGGGCGCCCGGACGGGCACGGCGATGATCGTCGTCGGGCCGGACGGCGACAACAGCATCGTCGTCTCGCCGGGCGCGAACGCGCACCTCCTCCCCGAGGAGGTCGAGGCCGCCCGGGAGGTGATCGCCGCGTCGGCGGTCGTCTCGCTCCAGCTGGAGATCCCCCCGGCCACCGTCCGGGCCGCCGCCGAGACCGCGCGCGAAGCCGGCACGCGGGTCGTGGTCAACCCCTCGCCCGCCCCGGACCGGCTGGACCCCGAACTCCTCACGGCGGCCGACCCGCTGGTCGTCAACGAGCACGAGGCCCGGCACCTGACGCAGCTCGTGGACGGCACGCCGGAGGCGTGGGCCCGCTCCCTGCGCGACCAGGGCGCCCGTTCGGTCGTGGTCACCCTCGGCGCCGAGGGGGCCCTGGTGCTGGAGGCGGGGGCCGCGGAAGCGGTGGCGGTGCCCGGCGTCAAGGCCGAGGCCGTGGACACCACGGGCGCGGGCGACGCCTTCACCGGCGCGCTCGCGGCCCGGCTGGCGGCCGGGGCGCCGCTGCCCGAGGCGGCCCGCTTCGCGGTGCGCGTCGGCGCGGCGGCCGTGACCCGGCCAGGCGCCCAGCCCTCGTACCCGACCCTGGACGAACTGCCCCCTGAATAGGGATGGTTCACCTGAATCCGAACATGCGAAGGGTGAAGCCTTCGTGACGGGAATTGTGCGGGCGCCATGCACGGGGTGGGGTGAACGCACCAGGATCGGGTACGTGGGTGCCCGACCCGTCCGTACGAGCCGGAGGTGCCCGATGCGCCTGATGCGCCGCCAAGCCGCCGCCGTGGCCGCCGTTGCCGCCGTGGCGGCCACTGCCGTCGCCGTCGCCCTGCCGTCCCCCCAGCCCGCCGCGGCCGCCGGGGAGAAGGCCCTCGCGTGGACCGCCGTCCACCGCACCGGCAGCCCGCCCGAGCACCCCAAGGAGGGCGACACCTGGTCCGTCTACGCCGACCTGCAGGGCCCGTCCGGCGAGCCCGCCGGCGACGGCAGCGCCGTCTGCACGGTGGTGCTCCTGCGCTACGAGGGCGTGGTGGCCCAGTGCCGCTACGTGCTGCGCGGCAACGACGGAACCCTGGTCCTGGAATCCATGGAGAACCGCTTCGGCCGCGGCCCGCACCGCGCCGACGCGGCCGTGGTCGGCGGCACGGGAGCGTACGCGGGAGCCAAGGGCGAGGTCCGCCTCACCATCGAGAACCGCCGCACCCTCTACCGCGTCCAGCTGCGCTGACCGCGTCGGCAGGCCTCGGCAAGGCCCTGAACGGCGCCCGCCGGCCGCCCCGGACCTCAACCCGCTGCGCCGGGGTCCGCCGGGGCGGCGCGGGCGATGAGGAGGGCCACGTCGTCCTGGTCGTCGCCTGAGCGCAGGGACGTCAGGAGGAGGTCGCAGGTCTCCTCCAGGCCTTCGGGGGCGTCGGCCAGGACGGTCAGGAGGGCTTCGAGGCGGGTGTCGATGGACTCGTCGCGGGTCTCCACCAGGCCGTCGGTGTAGAGGACGAGGCGGTCGCCGGGCTTGAGGTCGACGGCCGTGTTCTCGAAGGGGATGCCGCCGACGCCCAGCGGGGCGCCGGCGGGGAGGTCGACGAGGGCCGGGGGGCGGCCGGGGCGCAGGACGACGGGCGGGAGGTGGCCGGCGTTGGCCACGCAGCAGGTGCCGCCCTGCGGGTCGTACACGGTGTACAGACACGTGGCGATCATCTGGTCCAGACCACTGGCGGTGTGGTCGAGGTGGCGCAGCACCCGGGCGGGGTCGAGGCCGAGCTGGGCGAGGGTGCGGGCGGCGGTGCGCAGCTGGCCCATGGCGGCCGCGGCGTTGATGCCGCTGCCCATCACGTCGCCGACGACCAGGGCGCTCTTGTCCCCGTCCTGCGGGACGACGTCGAACCAGTCGCCGCCGACCCTGCTGGCGGTGCCGGCGGGCTGGTAGCGGTAGGCGATCTCCAGGCCCGCGGGGTCCGGGGGCCGCTGGGGCAGCAGGGAGCGCTGCAGCGTGAGGGCGGTGGCGCGCTCGCGCTGGTACCAGCGGGCGTTGTCGATGGAGACGGCGGCGCGGGCGGCGAGTTCGGCGGCGAGGGCGGCGTCGGCCTCGTCGAAGGGGCGCGGGTCGGTCAGGCGCTTGAGGTCGAGGGCGCCGAGCACCTCGCCGCGGGCGATGAGCGGCACCGCCATGTAGGAGTGCAGGCCGGCGCGGGCGAGCAGCCGGGCCGCCTCGTCGTCGCGGGCGATGCCCGGCAGGTCCTCGGCGCGCACGTGCGCCACCCTGACGGGGTGGCCGGTGCGCACGCAGCGCGCGACCAGCCGGTCGGGGTCGTACTTGGCGATCTGCCCGGGCGGGTCGGCCGCCCGTACGGCGTCCGCGGCGGCCGAGGACGCCGCCCCGCCCGCCGCGGCGACGGCCAGTGCCCG
The DNA here is from genome assembly GCF_024519335.1 of Streptomyces telluris. Taxonomy (NCBI): domain Bacteria; kingdom Bacillati; phylum Actinomycetota; class Actinomycetes; order Kitasatosporales; family Streptomycetaceae; genus Streptomyces; species Streptomyces telluris. Next base: position 226,940 of record NZ_JANIID010000004.1, on the reverse strand, counting down.
GAAGACGGCGGGTCGCCCGTCCGGGACGGCGGTGCGGTCGCCGTCGACGACGGTGTCGAGGATGTCCACGGCGGCCACGTCGGCCAGCCCGGGCACCACGACGTCGGCGAGCTCGCGCGCGGTCTGCTCCAGTTCGAGCGTGGTGCCGATCAGCACGGAGGCGTCGGCGATCAGGGCGGTGCGGCGGCGGTCCTCCTTGTTGGCCCGGTGGCGGTCGGTGACGTCCACGGCGGAGGTGGCGACGCCCAGGACGCTGCCGCCCGGGTCCTCCAGCCGGTAGCAGGAGACGAGCTGGGCCTCCTCGTCGGTGGCGGACCCGCCGGCCCGGCCGACCCTGAGCTCGTCCAGCAGCGGGGTGCCGGTCGCCAGGACCCGGCGCATGGCGCCCTCGATCGCGCCGGCGTCCGCGTGGGGCAGGGCCTCGCGGACGGTGCGGCCCACGCACGCGGCGGCGGGCAGGCCCTGGATCCGCTCCAGGGCGGGGTTGACCAGGACGTACCGCAGCCCGGTGTCGAAGACGGCGAGGCCGATCGGGGACTGCTCGACGAGCCGCAGGGACAGGGCGAGGTCCCGCTCGACCCCGCGCAGGACCTCCCGGTCCGTGGCGATGCCGAGGGCGAAGAAGTCGCCGTGCCGGTCCTCCAGGCGCACATTGCGGAACTCGACCAGCCGGGTGCCGCCGTCCTTGTGCCGCGCGGGGAAGACCACGGCGAACGTCTCCCCCTCGCGCATGACCTCCGCGAACAGCTCCAGCACCGCGCCGACGTCGTCCTCGGCGACCAGCAGCCGGGCCGCGTACTGCCCGAGGGCCTCGGCCGCGCTCCAGCCGAAGAGCTGCTCGGCCTGCGGGCTCCACAGCACGATCCGGCCCTCGCGGTCCAGCACTCCGGCTGCCACGCCCAGGACGTCCAGCAGGCCCCCGGGGACGAGGGAGGGACGGCCGGCGGGCTGGACGGGCCGGGCCCGGAACGCATCGGTCGCGCCCATCGAGGACCTCCTTCCGCCCGCCGGGGGTGGTGCGGCGGCCCCGTGCCGGCCGGACCGGCTCACCCGTCCTTGCGCCGCCGTGTTGCCGCAACGACTTCCATGGTCTCTCCGAAACCGGTGGGTGCGCAGCCCGCGGGGGCGGGGCGCGCCGGCTGCGGGTTCACAGGTCCGGACCAGTGGCGGTACGGGGGCGGTACGGGAGCCGCCTCCCGGGCCGGGGGCGCTAGGGGAGGCGGAGGGTGAACCAGACGGTCTTGCCGTTGCCGGAGGCGTGGTGGCCCCACTGGGCGGCGATCTGCTCGACGAGCCATATCCCGCGCCCGTTCTCGCTGTCGGGCCCGGCCTCGTTGCAGCGCGGCAGGTGCCCGCCGGCGTCGGTGACCTGGGCGACGAGGTGGCGCTGGCCCCGGCTCAGCACGAGCCGGATGCCCTCGCGCGTCTCCGGGACGTGCAGGACGGCGTTGGTGACGAGCTCCGAGAGCAGCAGGGAGGTGTCGCCGGCCAGCTCCTCCAGGCCCCACTCGGACAGCAGCTGCCGGCAGAACCGGCGCGCGGCCGCGGCCGAGCGCTCCGTCGCCGGAAGGGAGACGGCGTGCGTGGCGTGGGGTGACGCGAGCAGGTGGGGCTGCCGCCGGGAGAGCGGGCTGTGCATGCACAGGGGGATCTGGTGGCCCCAGGGACCGGGGAGCTTCCGCGGGGAGGGTGCCCGGAGGGCGGCCGGGTCGGTGGCGCTGATGACGGCGTCAGCCGAATGCAAGGGACTCGCGGTGTCGCGACTGGTTGCAAACATGTGGCTCAAGTGCAATCCGGTGAGCGCGAAGGGCGCTGGACGGGAGCTCGTCCGTGGCGCCGTAACGGTCCTGGGAAGCTGTGCGGGCCGTGGGACTTCGCTGTGTGGTTCCCCCCACAGTCGCCTGCTTTTCGCCACAGGTCTATACCCCGTTGGTCACGGGTTCCCTGCGGAGCGCGATCACCGCAGGTGGGGGCGGGTGCGTACGGCATAAATTCACGCTGTGGCCCGGTGGACCGGCGAGGGGTACGGACCGGCCGGCGGGCCCGCGTCGTTCCGCGGCCCCGCCGGCCCCTGCACCCTCGTGGCGGACGGGCCGCTACTTCCTCGGGCACTCCTTCCAGGCCAGGTGGTAGATGGTGTTGATGTCACCGTCGGTGGAGTCCATGGTCATGAAGCTGTTGGTCTTGGACGGGTCGGAGGAGCCCGCGTTGACCCGCAGCTCGGTGTTGATGTTGAAGTTGCGCTTCTCGCCGCAGGGGGCCCAGACCAGTGCGGCCACGTCGACGCGGTCGGTGGCCTGCCAGTTGTCCGCGTAGGCGCCGCGGAAGACGTGGGAGCTCGGCGTGGTCGTGGAGGACCCCTGGAAGTAGTACGAGGCCTTCTGGGTGCCGGTCGCCCCGGGCTCCAGCTTCGCGTAGCCGCGGTAGTCCGCGCTGGCGATGGCGTAGGTGAAGCCCTGCGGTACGTGCACGATCAGGTTGAGCTGGCAGTTCTTGCGGAAGTCGGTCGGCTTGGACCCCACGCCGACCTGGGCGAGGTAGTCGCTGTAGGTGACCGTGAAGGCCGTGTTGTCGGGCGAGACGGCCACCGCGGCCGTCCCCGCGGGGCAGCCAGAGCCGTTGACCGTGGCGATCTCGATCACGATCTTGTCCGGTGGCGGGTTGACGATGACCGAGGCGTCGTACGTGGATATCGGCGAGGCGAACAGTGCCGCGAGCGCGGCTCCTGCGATAAGGGCGCCGGGCATGGCTCTCCAATCGGTTGTCCTCGAATGAGCGGCTGCATTTCGGGCCGGGACCCGGAGGACGCCGGACCGGAATGGGTGAGAGCGCGGATCACTAGGGCATGGACATGCCACGCCCCGCGTCCGAACGACCCCTGGGGACGGGGAGCGTTCGAATGGTAGGAGGCGCCACCCGAGTCCGCCAGACTCCTCGTCGGACAACCGTTCCCCGGTTTTCCCGTCCGAACGGAGGCCCAGGTGACCGGGGTGGGCGGGAAGCCACAACCCCCGGACGCCTGTAGACACTTGCTCAATACAGTGAAATGGGCCGCATCCGGCACTTACCCGGAACCGTGAATTCACCCCGTTTTTCCCGGCAGCCGCCTCCCGCTAAACACAGGAGGCGGCGTGATCCACACAGAAATCGGCAGCCCCGCAAGCCGTCCTGGAATTCGATACGGCTCCGGCCCGTAACCCCGGGGGCGGTTACGGCGTTCCTCTACTCACTTGGCGGCCAGTCCCGGAAAGGCCTGGCCGAGATGGACACACAGGATGGAGATGAGAACCGCGGCCGTGATCACACCCAGGCACCCCAGGACATCGCGCAAGGTGCTCGCCAGCGGACTCAACGGGTCCGGCGGGGGCGCGTGCGGAGCAGGCGGAGCGGACACCGCCCTGTCCTCAGGTCTGGGCGGGCTGTGCATGCGGCGAACTCTTGCGCGGGGCGGGGTCGGAGGCGGCGTGGGCGGAGGCATGGGCGGAAGCGGGAGCGGGAGTGGACGCGGGAGCGGGAGTGGACGCGGGAGCGGATGCGGAAGCCTCGGTCCGGGCGGAGGCCGGAGCCTGGCCGGCGGAGGCGGCCTGGGGCGCACCGAATCCGTACTGGGCGGCCTGGAGCTCGTACATCGACCGGTACAGGCCGCCGTCGACGGCCATCAGCTCCTCGTGCGTCCCCTCCCCCACCACCCGGCCGTTGTCGAGGACGTAGATGAGGTCGGCGGTCGCGGTCGCGGCGAGCCGGTGGGTGATCAGCAGGACGGTCGTGCCGCCGTCGGTCAGCGACCGCAGCGACTGGAACGCCTCCGCCTCCGCCTTGGGGTCGAGGGCCGATGTCGGCTCGTCGACGATCAGCAGGGGCGCGCGGCGGTAGCGCGCGCGGGCGCTGCCCAGGCGCTGCCACTGGCCGCCGGAGATCTGGGTGCCGCGCTCGAATCCCTTGACCACGAGGCTGTCCCACTGGTGCGGCAGCGAGTCGACGACGCCGGTGGCGCCGGACTCGGCGGCCGCCCGCTCGATCCGGTCCTGGTCCGGCGGCGTCCCCGGCCGGCCGATGTGGATGTTGGCGCGGGCGGTCATGGGCCAGCGGGGGAAGTCCTGGGACAACACGGCGACCTGGTCGAAGAGCAGGTCGCGGTCGGCGTCACGGATCTCGACCCCGTTCCAGTACAGCTGCCCGGAGGTCGGCAGGTACAGCCCGGCGACGAGCTTGGACAGGGTGGTCTTGCCGGAGCCGTTCGCACCGACCAGCGCGACGACCTTGCCCGGCGGGACGGTCAGGCTGACCTCGCTGAGCGCGGGCGCCGGAGCCCCGGGATAGACGAAGGTGACCTTCTCCAGCCGGATCTCCTTCACCCCGGGCGCCATCGGCGTGCCGCCCTCGGGGATCGCGTGCCGCTCCGCCTCCACGCAGGCGCGCTCCAGGTCGCTGAGGTACATGGCCTCCTCGTAGAGCCGGTTGACCTGGGTCACCAGCGCGGTGAGGCTCGCGCCGGCGGCCCGCACGGCGATCACCGCGGTGCCGGCGACGGCCAGCGGCATGCCGCCCGAGGCGAGCAGCAGCCACAGCGCCCCGTAGACGACGAGCGCGGCCGTCCCCGAGAGCGCGGACGCGGCGGTGCGCGTGACCGCCTCGGCGCGGGCCAGGCGCTGCTGCTCCTTCTCCACCGTGGCGGCCATGTCGTCGTAGGCGCCGACGAGCATGCGGCCCGCGCCGTGCACCCGGATCTCGGCGGCGGTGTCGAGGCCGGTGAGCGTGGAGGTGATGACGGAGATGGCGCGCCGGTGCTCGATCCAGGCGTGCCGGGAGGCGTACTGCCGGCGGGCGGTGACGACCGCGCCCCAGCCCTTGGGGGCGGCCACGAGCAGCAGCATGGGCACCAGGGACGGGTGCAGCAGGGCGAGCACCCCGGCGGAGGCCGCCAGCCCCACGACGGCGTTGACGACGGTGACGGACGAGCCGATCATCAACCGGACCGAGTCGGTGCCGAACCGGCCCGCGTCGAGCAGGCGGTGGAAGTCCTTGTCCTCCAGGACCGCGAGCTCCACGCGGACCGCGCCGCGGTAGAAGCGCGCGGTGCACACCCGCTCCACCTTCGGCTCCAGCTGCCCGGCGGCCGCCACGGAGACCGCCGAGAGCAGCGCGGCGGCGGCGGCGACCGAGGTGACCGCCAGCAGCGCGGGCAGGGCCTCGCGCAGCCGCTCGGTAGTGGGCCCGGCGGTGAAGAGGGCGGTCAGCGCGCGGTTGGCGGCGACCAGCCCGAAGGCGCGCGTGAGCCCCTGGCCCAGCTCGGCGCCGACGAGCACGAGCAGCGCCGGGCGGTCCTCGCGCCAGGCGGCCCGGGTGACGGTGGCGACCATGGCCGGAAGCTGACGGGCCATCGACCAGAACGACAGCCGCAGCAGCGGCCGTTCATGGTTGACGAAGGCCTTGTCGTGCCGCAAGGCGCCGCCGAACAGCAGGACTTCGCTCTCCGACACGGGGATCGGGCGCGGCGGGCGCCGCGCGAAGGGCGTCACCGCTCCTCCGGCAGGCGGTAGGCTCGCGGGCCGGTCACGGACGTGGGGGGAGACGCCGCGGGGGACGCGGGGCGGGACATGAAGCCTCCTGAGGACGGTGGGGCTGGCCGGCGGGTGCGGGCAGGAGGGCGCTGGTGCTTGGCGGCGAGACGCGTCGGTGAACCGATCCGTGCCAAGGGCATGGCCGAGGAGCACGCCGCGGCTGCGGTACGCGGCGACGTGCCGGGAAGTCGGACTGAGGGTGGTGGACGGGACCCCGGCGGACGGTGACCTGTCCGACGCCGTCGGGGTTTCCGCGGCCTTCCGGTGCCCGTTTCCGGACAGGAGGACTCTAGCCGCCCCGGCCCGCGGGAAAGTTCGCCAACCCGCAGTTCCCTGCAGACTGTTCACTCGTTCAGGTATAAGTGACCGCCGGTTCCCGGGAGTTGGTACAACGCGAGCCCGGACCCCTGGCCGGGGTCCGGGCTCGGTCGCGCGGGGCGGCCCGCAGGACGTGCGGAGCGGCGGCGTGCGGTCAGTCCTCGTGCGCCGCGGAGGGAAGCCGGCGCAGCTTCAGGGGCGTGCGCTTGTTGAAGGCGTAGTCGAGCATCTCGGCGGCGTCCGGGTAGCGCTTCGCGGGGTCGTCGAGGATGACGCCGACGACGCTCCGCCCGCCCTGCCGCGCGGCGAACACCAGGCAGGGCCCGGACGCCGTGGTCGTCCCGGTCTTGATCCCCGTCACGCCCCGGTACGAGCCGAGCAGCTTGTTGGTGTTGTACCAGGTGTACAGCCGGTTGACGTTCTTCGCCTTCTGCTGGGTGTTCAGCGCGGAGACGACGGTGCGGAAGGTGGCGCTGCGCAGGGCGTGCCGGGAGAGCTCGGCCAGGTCCCGGGGGGTGGAGTAGTTCCTGCCCGCGGAGGAGATGCCGTCGAAGGAGTCGTAGTTGGTGCCGCGCAGCTTCAGCTGCCGGGCCTTGGCGTTCATCTTGGAGACGAACGACTTCGTGCGGGCCGCCTCGTCGGCTCCCGTGCCGAAGGCGTCGGCGAGGGCGTAGGCGGCGTCGCAGCCGGAGGGGAGCATCAGCGCGTAGAGGAGCTGACGCGCCGTGAGCTTGTCACCGGTGCGGAGGTCCGCCGTGCTCGCGCCGGTCCGCTGGACGTAGTCGCGGTAGGACTGCTTGATCTCGATCTGCCGCTCCAGGTTCACCCCCGGGGTGTCCAGGACCACCACCGCGGTCATGATCTTGGTGGTGCTGGCCATGGGCCGCTTGACGGTCGCGCCCTTGGCCCACAGCGGGCGCGCGGAGGCGGTGTCCATCAGGTAGGCGCCCTTCGCGTCGACCGACGGGCCGTGCGCGGCGTGCGCGGCCGGTGCCGGGAGGGCGGCGGCGAGGGCCGCGGCCGTCGCCGTCACCGTCGCCGCCAGTGGCGCTCCCCACGTTCCCCGGCGGTGGTCCTGCTCTCCCCCACGTCGCTGCATCAAGGCTCCATTCCCAGGCTGTCGGTGGTCGGGGCGAGCGGCATCGTCGCACCAGCCCGTGTGCGGAAAGAAATCCGAACCACTAACGGGTGAGCGGGACTTAAGAGGCTGACGGGACGTGCGGGACGGCACGGGGAGGGTTCGGGGGGGAACGGCTCCGGAGGGAACAGGCGAAGAGCCCGCCCGGTGGCCCGGGCGGGCTCTTCTCGCGAGGATGCGGCGGGGGCGCCGGCGGGGGATCAGCCCGCCTGCGCCGCCGTCCGCGCCTTGTCCGGCGCCCCGGCCCGCGGGGCCAGGAGCCGTTCGGCCAGGTGACCGAAGACGAGGCCGAAGCCGGTCCACAGCAGGAGCTGCACGGCCAGGGCCGAGAGGCGGAACTTCCACAGCAGGCCCGCCGGGAAGTCGTCGGGCAGTTCGTTGACCGAGGGCAGGAAGGCGTAGGCCAGGCCGACGGCGACCACGAAGGCCGCCCCCGCCGCGACCGTCGCGTTCCAGTTGCCCAGCCGGGGCGCGAGGCGCTTGCCGAGGATGACCGCACCGACCGCCAGCAGAATGCTGAGCGCGATCATCAGGAAGAACAGCGCGGTGCGCTTGTCGAGGGAGTCGGGGTCGCCGACGGAGGGCGGGTTGGCCGGGTATTTCAGGAACGGCACCACGTAGACGGCCAGGAGCGCGCCGAGCGAGACCAGGGCGGCCGTGGCCCGCGGGCCGAAGCGGCCGATGCGGCCCAGGGCGACGCAGAAGACCAGCGCGGCGATGCCGCCGATCGCGACGCCGTAGACGAGGATGCCGGTGGCCAGCCCGGCCGTGGACTGCATGGTGCGGCTGACCGGGTCCTCACCGCCCTCGCCGTGGTCGTGGGGGCTGTGGGCCTCCTCGAAGGCGATGGCGGAGTCCACGTGGGGCTCGCCGAGGAAGTAGGCGACGGCGAGGGCCAGGACGCCGGCCGCGAGGCCCGCGAGCATGCCGCGGACGAGCAGGGCTCTGACGGAGATCGAGTTCACGGTGGTTCCCCTGGTGGCTCGTCAGTGGCAGGGGAAGCCGAGCAGGTGGCGCCCGTCGTGGACCCACTCGTGGACGTTCTCGCCGGCGATGAGGGAGGTGGCGCCCTGCTCGGCGCCGACGAAGTAGAGCAGGACCAGCATGAGGATGCCGACGAAGAGCGCCCACGGGGCGATCTGCTTGAGCGAGATGGGGGCGACCGCGGGTATCGCGGACGAACCGGCGGCGGGGGCGGCGGACTGTGCCATGGCAGAACCTCCTGGGGAACACGCGTCCCGATCATTGGGGCCTAGGACGACAGTGCGGGGTCTGACTTCCCTGCGGGGCTCCGCCGGGTACACAGTGGCGCGACCGTGCCGGGATCTCACCGGGCTTCCGTCACACCGTCGTCATTGCCACGCGACCGTACCGCGCGCGGGTGACCTGCGCTACGGCGTGCGGATGCTCACCCCGGCGCGCGCCTCCGGCGACGCCCGTGATCTGCTGATTCGCGGCAGACGCCACCCGTTGACAGAGGGGGACGAGGACCACCGTGACCGTCCGTGTGATGCTGATCTCACCCGCCGCCGACACCCCTTCCCACGAGGCCCGGTTCGGCGACGACGGACCGCTGGGCGCGGCGGGTCTGCGCCGTACGAGGGCGGCGGCCGGTTCGCTGCCGGCCGCCGGGCAGGTGCTGACCGCGCCGTCGGCCCGCTGCGCCGGGAGCGCGGCGGCGCTCGGTCTGGCAGCGGCCCGCACCGAGCCGGCGCTGCGCGACCTCGACCCGGGCCGCTGGCGCGGCCGCCCGCTCGCCGAGGTCGGCGCGGACGAACCGCAGGCGCTGGCCGCCTGGCTGACGGACCCGGACGCGGCGCCGCACGGCGGCGAGTCGGTGCGGGACCTCGTCACCCGGGTCGGCGCGTGGCTCGACGGCCTGGCGGACGGCAGGGTGCTGGCCGTCGCCGCTCCGGCGGTGGTCCGCGCGGCGCTGGTCCACGCCCTGGCCCTGCCGCCGCAGACGTTCTGGCGCCTCGACGTGCTGCCCCTGTCGGTGACGGAACTGTCGGGGCGCGGGGGCCGGTGGAACCTGCGCTGCGGCGTTCCGCTGCCGCAGGGGACGACGGACACCGCCTCGCCTGCGGAAACACAAACTCCTTAGGCTAGCCTTACCTTATGACTGTGTCGCAAGTGGGCCCCCCGGAGGTGCAGCCCGCCGGCCAACAGGCCCCGGCGGGGCGTGTGCACGGCAACCGGGCCGTCCTGACCGCCTCGGCCCTCCTCGTGGCCGGGGTCCTCCTGCTGTCCGCCCTCTCCCTGTGCGTCGGGGCGGGCGAGGTCGGGGCCGGGGACGTACTGGACTACGTCCTCGGGCGGAACGGGGCCCGCGACAGCTCCCGGCTCTCGCTGGTCGTCGGCGACCTGCGGCTGCCCCGGACGCTGACCGCACTGGCCGTCGGCGCCGCGCTCGGCACCGCGGGCTGCCTGCTGCAGGCCGTCACCCGCAACCCCCTGGCCGAGACCGGCCTGCTGGGCGTGAACGCCGGTGCCTCGCTCGGCGTCGTCGTCGGCATCGCCTTCCTCGGCGTGAGCAGCGGCTACGGCTACCTCCTGTGGGCCTTCGGCGGCGCCGTCCTGGCCAGCGCGCTGGTGCTGCTCATCGCGAGCCGCCGCGGCGGCGGTTCCCCGATGCGGCTGGTGCTCGCCGGCTCCGCGCTCGGAGCCACCTTCGGCGGCATCACCAGCGTGCTCATCGTCAACTCCGCCGAGACCTACGACCGCTTCCGCTTCTGGGTCCTGGGCTCGCTCGCGGGCGTCGAGGGCTTCACGAAGCTCGGCAGCCTGGTGCCCGTCCTCGCCGCCGGATTCGTCGTCGCGCTGCTGATCGCCCGCCCGCTGTCCGCACTCGCGCTCGGCGACGACCTCGCCAAGGGGCTGGGCCACCGGCCCGGCGTCATCCGCGTCGTCGTGGCCGTGGCCGTCACCCTGCTCACCGCCGCGTCCGTGGCCCTCGTCGGGCCCATCTCCTTCCTCGGCCTGCTCGCCGGGTTCCTCGCACGGGCCGTCACGGGACCGCGCCTGACCGCCCAGATCGTGCTCGCCGGCCTCATCGGCGCGGGCGTGCTCACCGGCTCCGACGTCCTCGCCCGCGTGGTCTCCCGGCCGTTCGAGGCACCCGTCTCCGTCATCATCGCCCTCTTCGGCGCCCCCGTGCTCATCGCCATCGTCCGCTCCCGGCGGATGGCCTCGATGGGCATGACCGACCCCGCAGCGGAGGAGAGCCCGAAGGGCGGGCGCGGCGTCGCGGCCAGGCTGCCCCGTCCCCGCAAGGGAGAGGACGCCGGCGCCGAAACCCTCGTCGTCCGCAGCGGCTCCCTGTCGCTGCTCGTGCCGCGCCGGGCCGCCGTCGCCGCCTTCGCCCTCGCCGCCCTGCTCGTCGGCGCGGTCGTCCTCTCCGCGTACGCCGGGCAGAGCGAGATGAGCCTGAGCCGTACGTTCAACGCCGTCTTCGGATCGGGCGACCGGTTCGACGTCCTGCTCGTGCAGAAGTTCCGGCTCGGCCGGATCGTGGCCGGGCTCGCCGCGGGCGCGGCCCTCGGCCTCGCCGGCTGCCTCACGCAGACCCTCGCCCGCAACCGGCTCGCCACGCCCGAGCTGCTCGGCGTCAACGACGGCGCCACCGCCGCCGTCCTGCTCTCCGCCACCCTCAGCGGCACGTTCGGCGCGTGGTGGGCGGGCCCGCTCGGCGCGCTCGCCGCCGTGCTCGTCGTGACCGCCGTCTCCGGCGGCCTGGGCCAGCGCGGGTACCGCGTCCTCGTCGTGGGCCTCGCCATGTCCGCGCTCGCCTCGGCGATCACCCAGGTCGTCCTCTCCCGGCGCTCCCTGAACTCGGCCAGCTCGCTGTACGTGTGGACGTCCGGCAGCCTCAACGGCCGCAGCTACTCCGTGGCCGTGCCCGTCCTCATCGGCCTGGCCGTCCTCGTGCCGATCGCCCTGGTCGTCGCCCGCCACCTCAACGTGCTGCGGTTCGACGACTCCACCGCCGCCTCGCTCGGCGTCGCGCCGGGCCGGGTGCGGCTGGTGTGCATGCTGCTGGCGGTCGGCCTCGCCGGCCTGGCGGTGGGCATCTGCGGGCCGGTCGGCTTCATCGCCCTCGCCTCGCCCGTGATCGCGGGGCGGCTGGCCGGGCCGCTGCGGGTGCCTGTCGTGGGCTCCATGCTGGTCGGGGCCACGCTCGTCGTCCTGGCGGACACCGTGGGGCGGGTCGCGCTCGACGGGGCGGAGATTCCCGTCGGGATCGTCAGCACCGTTCTCGGCGGACCGTTCCTGCTGTGGGTGCTGCTGGGGCGGTCGGCCGCGACGCGGGTGTAGTACCGGGGGGCTTTCCCCTACCCGCCCCTACCCGAACCGGGGGCTTCGCCCCCGGACCCCCTATCGCGCTGAACGCGCTCGGCCTCAATCGCCGGCCGGGCTGAAACAGGGAGCCCCATGCCATTGCAGAGTCCCCTCCTCCGCGAGCTCGCCGCCGCCGTGCGCCACGGCATACCCGACGCCCTCGGCACCTTCTGGCGGCACGCCGCCACCCGGGGCACGCCCCTCGTCGAGCCCGACCCCGAAGGCGACCCCGCCTGGCGGCTCGTCACCTTCCTCCGGCGTGACGAGCCCGGCCGGCCCGCCTCCGACGTGCTCGCCCTCCTGCACACCGTCACCGACAAGGACCGGCACGCGGGCGACCTCGCGCCGCACCTCATGGACAAGGTCGAGGGCACGGACGTCTGGGCCATCAGCCACCGGCTGCGGGCCGACCACCGGGCCTCGTACCAGTTCTTCGTGGCGCACGGCCCGCGCGAGGAGACGCTGCGCGCGGACCGCAACGCCTGGCTGCACGTCCTGGACTCGGCCGTGCCCGACCCGCTCAGCGCGCTCCCGGAGCTGCCCTCGCGCGACGGGCGGAACCCGTCGTCGGTGATGGCGCTCCCGGACGCCCCGGCCCAGGAGTGGGCCGCCCCCCGGCCGGGGACGGCGCGCGGCGCGCGGGCCGACGCCGTGGTCGACGGGCGGCGCGTGCACGTCCACCTGCCCGCCGGGCACCGGGCGGACGGCGGCCCGTACCCCGTCGTCGTGCTGCTGGACGGCGAGATGTGGGGGCCGGTCCTGGACTTCGGCACCACCTTGGACAACCTGTACGCGGACGGGCGCATGCCGCCTGCGGTCACGCTGATGGTGGACACCATGGGCCGCGCCCGCCGCATGGAGGACCTCAGCTGCAGCGAGGGGTTCGTCGACTGGCTGGCGGACGTCCTGCTGCCGTGGGCCGCGCGGACCCACGGCGCCACGGACGACCCGGCGCGCACGGTCGTGGCGGGGCAGAGCGCGGGCGGGCTGACGGCCGCGTTCGCGGCGTTCCGGCGGCCGGAGCGGTTCGGCAACGCCCTCTCCCAGTCCGGGTCCTTCTGGTGGCCGGACGGGACGGAGTTCGACGGCGGCAGCGAGTGGCTGACCCGGCAGTTCGCGGTCAGCGAGAAGCTGCCCGTCCGCCTCCGCGTGGAGGTGGGCCTGCAGGAGTGGATGCTCCTCCCCCAGAACCGCCACCTGCGCAACGTGCTGGAGGCCCGGGGCTACGACGTCGCCTACGGCGAGTTCAACGGGGGCCACGACTACGCCTGCTGGCGCGGGGGGCTCGCCGGAGGGCTGGCCGCCCTGCTGGGCGACCGGGGCTGACGGCCGGACAACCGGCGCGCACACGACGCACTGCGGGCCGGGACCGGCGTACTCTCGTACGCCGGTCCCGGCCCGCGGCCGTATCCGGGTGGTGCGTCAGGCCGCCACGGCCTGCTCCTCGTGCGGCTCGTCGTCGAACGGCGGCGGCGCGGGGGCGTCCTTGGGCATCCGCAGCGCGACGAGCGCGCCGAGGGCGACCAGGCCCGCGGTCACCAGGATCGCCGCCCGGTACGGGCCGGGGTCCGTGTCCTGCCCGTGCGAGCCGCCGGAGGCCGCCATCACCGCGGCCGTCGCGGCGATGCCGAGCGCGCCGCCCAGCGTGCGCACGATGGTGAACAGGCCCATCGCCTGGCCCATGGCCGGGGGCGGGACGTCCGCGAACCCGGCGATCTGGACGGTCAGCACGGCCGTGCCGAGCACGAGGCCGACACAGAACATCAGCGCCCGCACCGCCCAGGCGTTCTCCGCGACGCCCGGCACGGCCAGCGCGGCGAACACCCCGGTGGCCAGGACCAGGGCGGGCACGGCGAGCAGCCGCGGGCCCAGCTTCGGCATCAGCCGGTCGGCGACCTGCGAGGCCAGCATCAGGCCGAGCGCCTCGGGGAAGACGCTCAGGCCCGCGTCCAGGGCCGAGGCCCCGAGCGCCGCCTGGTAGAGCAGCGGGAAGGCGAAGAGGACGCCCATCAGCCCGGCCGAGGTGACCAGGGCGAGCACCGTGGCCGAGGCGAACACCTTGTCGGCGAGCAGCCGCAGCTCCAGCAGCGGGGACTTCGCACGGAGCAGGTGGACGCACCCGGCCACGAGCAGGACGAGCCCGAGCGGGCCGGCCACGGCGACGGACGGCGAGGTCCAGCCGTGCGCGGGGCCGAAGCCCAGCGCGTACGTGAGCAGGCCGAGCGCGGGGGTGGCCAGCAGGAAGCCGGGGACGTCGAAGGGGGCGGCGCCGTCCTCCGCCTCCTCCTTCTCCTCGCGCAGCCCCACCATGCCCAGCAGCACCGCCGCCGCGCCGATCGGCACGTTGACGAAGAACAGCCAGTGCCAGGAGAAGTGCTCGGTCAGGAAGCCGCCCAGCGGCGGCCCGAGGGCCGGCATCAGGGCGGTCGGCACGATGAGGACCTTCGACAGCTTCATCCGCTCGTGCGGCGGGAAGGCGCGGAAGAGCAGCGTCATGCCGACCGGGGTCAGCAGGCCGCCCGCGATGCCCTGCACGACGCGGGCGAGGACCAGGGTCGGCAGGTCCTGGGCCAGGCCGCAGACCGCCGAGGCCGCCGTGAAGACGGCCAGCGAGCCGAGGAAGACCTTCTTGGTGCCGAAGCGGTCGCCGAGCCAGCCGGCGACCGGCAGGGCGACGGCGAGCGCCACCAGGAAGGCGACCTCGACGGTGTTGGCGGCGGAGACGGGTTCGCCGAAGTCCCGGGCGATGGTCAGCAGCGCCGGGTTGACGATGGTGGAGTCGAGGCCGTTCATGCACATCGCCGCCGTGTACACGATCACGACGGCGACGCGCGGGTTGATGCCCTTCACCCCTGGGCCGCCGGGGCCAGGTCGGTCCAGTTCTCGGTGATCCAGTCCACGGCCTGCTGCCGCTCGCAGGGACCGTGGACGAGGGTCCAGCCGTCCGGCACGGCGGCGAAACCCGGCCAGAGGCTGTGCCGGCCCTCGGCGTTGACGAGTACGCAGAAGTCCCCGCAGGGGCCGTCGCCGTCGAAGGGGTTGGCGGGTGCGTCGCTCATGGGGTCAGTTCTCCAGGTTCTGCAGACGGTCGGCGATCACGCTCGCGATGTGCGCGATCGGTTCGGGCAGGGTCATGTCCTTGTGCGAGCAGGCGACGTCCGTGTTGTCGATGCGCCCGGTCACGTACGGGGTCCAGGTGTCGGGGGTGAGCTCGTCGTCGATGGTGTCGACGGTGGCCCGGAAGAAGAGCACGTCGCCCTCGTACACCCGGTGGTCGAAGGCGCGCACCAGGTGGTTGGTGTTGAGGTAGGTGCGGTTGAGGGCCTCGATGGTGGCGTCGTCGAGGCTGGCCAGCGGGGAGCCCTCGCGGCGCAGCACGTCGGTGACGTGGGCGAGTTCGAAGGGCTTGCCCTCCAGGCTGTCCGGGCCGTAGCCGCCCATGGCCAGGAGCGCTTCGAGCGCCTCGGCCTGGTCGGGCACGGGCAGCTCGCGGAAGCCCTCGGCGGGGTAGGCGTCGAGGATGGCCAGCAGCTCGACCTCCTGGCCCAGGTCCTGCAGACGGGTGGCCATGGCCTGGGCGATGATGCCGCCGGTGGACCAGCCCAGGAGGCGGTACGGGCCCTCGGGCTGCACCTCGCGGAGCCGGTCGACGTAGTGCGCGGCGAGCTCCTCCAGGGTCCGCGGCAGCGGCTGCGCGGCGGTGGCCGGGCCGACGCCCTGGGCCTGCATGCCGTAGATCGGCACGTCGGCGGGCAGGTGGCGGATCAGGCCCGCGTAGCACCAGCTGAGGCCGCCGGCGGGGTGGACGCAGTACAGCGGGGCCTTGTCGCCGGGCGCGGCCGGGCGCAGCGGCAGCAGGACGTCCAGCGCGTCGGTCCGCTCCGAGGCGTCGAGCGCGGCGTCCAGGGCCGCGACGGTCGGCGCCTGGAAGATGGTGCCGATGCCGACGTCGGCGCCGAGGGCGTCCTTGACGCGTCCGGCGAGGCGCACGGCGAGCAGCGAGTGGCCGCCGAGGTCGAAGAAGTTGTCGTCGACGCCGACCCGGGGCAGGCCCAGGACGTCGGCGAAGATCGCGCAGAGCTGTTCCTCGCGGGGCCCGCGGGGGGCGCGGCCCTCGGTGACGGCGGAGGCGAGGTCGGGGGCCGGGAGGGCCTTGCGGTCGAGCTTGCCGTTGGCGGTCAGCGGCAGCCGGTCGAGGAGGACGACGGCCGAGGGCACCATGTGGACGGGCAGTTCGCCGGCGGCGTGCTCGCGCAGCGCGGCGGGGGTGACGTCGCGGGCCGGGACGGCGTAAGCGACGAGGCGCTTGTCGCCGGGGGTGTCCTCGCGGACGACGACGGCGGCGT
This sequence comes from Streptomyces telluris, assembly GCF_024519335.1. Classification (NCBI taxonomy): domain Bacteria; kingdom Bacillati; phylum Actinomycetota; class Actinomycetes; order Kitasatosporales; family Streptomycetaceae; genus Streptomyces; species Streptomyces telluris. Next base: position 211,239 of record NZ_JANIID010000004.1, on the reverse strand, counting down.
CGGCGACGTCGGGGTGGTCGGCGAGGACGCCCTCGATCTCGCCGAGCTCGATGCGGAAGCCGCGGATCTTGACCTGGTGGTCGGCGCGGCCGAAGTAGTCGAGGTTGCCGTCGGGGCGGCGGCGGGCGAGGTCGCCGGAGCGGTACATGCGGGTGCCGCTCTCGCCGAAGAGGGCGGCGTAGGGGTCGGCGACGAAACGTTCCGCCGTGAGGGCGTGCCGGCCGAGGTAGCCGCGGGCCAGACCCTCGCCGGCGACGTACATCTCGCCGGTGACGCCGGGCGGCACGGGCTGCAGGTACGGGTCGAGGACGTAGACGCGCAGGTCGGGGATGTTGACGCCGATGGTGCTGGAGGCGCCCGCCGCGGCCTTGACCCGGTCCAGGGCGATGTACGAGACGTGCACGGTCGTCTCGGTGATGCCGTACATGTTGACGAGCGTGGGCGCGTCCTCGGCGTGGCGCTCGTACCAGTCGGCGAGGCGGGCCAGTTCGAGGGCCTCGCCGCCGAAGACGACGTAGCGCAGGGCCAGGTCGCTGCCGGGGTTCTCCTTGTCGGCCGCCATCAGCTGGTAGAAGGCCGACGGCGTCTGGTTGAGGACGGTGACGCTCTCCGCGGCGAGCAGGCGCAGGAAGGCGGCCGGGTCGCGGCTGACGAGGTGGGGCACGACGACGAGGCGGCCGCCGTGCAGCAGGGCGCCCCACATCTCCCACACGGAGAAGTCGAAGGCGTAGGAGTGGAAGAGCGTCCAGACGTCGGTGTGGTCGAAGCCGAACCACTGGTCGGTGGCGGTGAACAGCCGGACGACGTTGTGGTGGGTGACGGGGACGCCCTTGGGGCGGCCGGTGGAGCCGGAGGTGTAGATGACGTAGGCGACGTCGTCCGGGCGCACGGGCCGGACGCGCTCCTCCGGGGCGAGGTCCGCGGCCCCGTACGCCTCGGCCTCGGCCCCGTCGACGAGGACGACGGGCAGGTCGTGCGCGGGGATGCGGGCCGCCGTGGCGGTGTCGGTGACGACGGCGGCGGGCGCGGCGTCCTGGAGCATGTACGCCAGGCGGTCGGCCGGGTAGTCGGGGTCCATCGGGAGGTAGGCGGCGCCGGCCTTGGCGACGGCCAGCAGGCCGGTGACCAGCTCCAGGGAGCGCGGCAGGGCGAGCGCGACGATGGAGCCGGGGCCGATGCCGCGCGCGGCGAGCAGCCGCGCGAGGCGGTTGGCCCGGGCCGACAGCCCGGCGTAGTCCAGCGACGCGCCGTCGCACGTGACGGCGGTGCGGCCGGGGTGGCGGCGGGCGGCGTCCTCGTAGAGCTCCACGAGGGTCTGCTTCGAGGGCGCGGGGGCCGGGGTGCCGGTGTTCCACTCGACGAGCAGGCGGTGGCGCTCGTCGTCGCCGAGCATCGGCAGCAGGCCGACGGGGGTGTCGGGGTCGGCGGCGGCAGCGGTCAGCAGGCGCGTCAGGTGGGCCGACAGGCGCTCGGCGGTGGCGCGGTCGAAGAGGTCGGTGCGGAACTCCAGGAAGCCGGCGATGCCGCCGCCGGGCTGCTCCCCCGCGTTCAGGGTGAGGTCGAACTTGGCGGTGCCGGACGGCGTGGCCGTCATCGCGGCGGTCAGGCCCGGGCCCATGGCGAACGCCGCGTCGGGCAGGGACTGCCAGGCGAGCATCACCTGGAACAGCGGGTGCCGGGCCAGCGAGCGCGGCGGGTTGAGCTCCTCGACGAGCCGGTCGAAGGGCAGGTCGCCGTGCTCGTAGGCGCCGAGCGTGGCGGTGCGCACGCGCTCCAGCAGCGTGCGGAAGGCGGGGTCGCCGGAGGTGTCCGCGCGCAGGACGAGGGTGTTGACGAAGAAGCCGACGAGGCCCGCGGTCGCGTCGTCGTCGCGGCCGGCCACGGGGGTGCCGAGCGGGATGTCGGTGCCGCAGCCGTAGCGGGTCAGCAGGGTCGCGAGGGCGGCCTGGACGACCATGAAGACGCTGGTGCCGGTGGTGCGGGCGAGCGCCTCGACGGCGGCGTGCGCGTCCGCGCCGAGGTGGAAGGGCACGGTGTCGCCGGCGTAGGAGGCGACGGCCGGGCGCGGCCGGTCGGTGGGGAGTTCGAGCTGGTCGGGCAGGCCGGCGAGGGCCTGCTTCCAGTGCTCCATCTGGCGGTCGGCGAGCGCGGTGGGGGCGTCGGCGGTGCCGAGGAGCCGCTGCTGCCAGGCGGTGTGGTCGGCGTACTGGACGGGCAGCGGCGCGAGTTCGGGGGCCCGGCCCGCGGCGCGGGCCGTGTAGGCGGCGGCGAGGTCGCGGGCGAGGGGCGTGGTGGAGGCGCCGTCGCCGGCGATGTGGTGCAGGAGGAGGAGCAGGGTGTGCTCCGTCCCCCCTCCCGTGAACAGGGTGACGCGCAGCGGGGGTTCGGCGGCCAGGTCGAAGCAGTGCCGGACGGCGGCGGTGACGTCGGCCGTCAGCGGGGCGGTGTGGAGCTCGGGGTACGCCTCGTCGGCCGTCAGGATCCGCTGGTAGGGCTCGTTGTCAGTGGCCGGGTATACGGTCCGGAGTGTTTCGTGACGCTCGGTGAGGTCGCGCAGGGCCAGGCGCAGTGCGTCCTGGTCGAGCGGGCCGGTGAGGGTGAGGAGCAGGGGGATGTTGTACGTGGGGCTGGGGCCTTCGAGCCGGTGCATGAACCACAGCCGCTTCTGGGCCGGGGAGAGCGGCATCCGCTCCGTGCGCGGCACGGCCACGAGGGCGGGGCGCTCACCGGCCGGCGCGCCGGGGGCGGTGTCCAGGAGGGCGGCGAGGGCGGCGGGGGTGGGGTTGCGGAAGACGTCGGCGAGGCCGAAGCCCTCGCCCGCGCTCTCGCGGATCCGGGCGGCGATACGGCCGGCCAGCAGGGAGTGACCGCCCAGGGCGAAGAAGTCGGCGTCGGGGGACGGCGGGGCGTCCAGGCCGAGGACGTCCTGGAAGAGGGCGCAGAGCGCGGCTTCCTGCGGGGTGCGGGGCTCGCGGGCGGCCGGGCCGGCGGTGGGCTCGGGGTCGGGCAGGGCGCGGTGGTCGAGCTTGTCGTTGGCGGTGCGGGGCAGGGCGTCCAGGGCGAGGATCGCGGTGGGCACCATGTGGGCGGGCAGCTGCCCGGCGAGGTGGGTGCGAAGGGCCTCGGTGTCGAACTCCGCGGCCGTGCCCCCGGCGGGGACGGCGTAGCCGAGCAGGCGCTTGCCGTGGGCGGTGTCGCGGGCGATCACGGCGGCCTGGGAGACCGCGGGGTGGGCGGCCAGCGCGGCCTGGATCTCGCCGAGTTCGATGCGGAAGCCGCGGATCTTGACCTGGTCGTCGGCGCGGCCGAGGAATTCGAGGGTGCCGTCGGGGCGGCGGCGCACCAGGTCGCCGGTGCGGTACATGGCGGCGCCGGGCTCGCCGTGGAGGGCGCCGAAGGGGTCGGCGGTGAAGCGTTCGGCGGTCAGGTCGGGGCGGCCGAGGTAGCCGCGGGCCAGGCAGGCCCCGGCGATGTAGAGCTCGCCGGTGACGCCGTCGGGCGCGGGGCGCAGGGAGGAGTCGAGGACGTAGGCGCGGGAGCCGCGGACGGGTCTGCCCTGGGGGGTGCCGTCCTCGCCGGCCAGCCAGTAGTAGGCGTCGACGGTGGTCTCGGTGGGGCCGTAGAGGTTGACGGGGCCCAGGCCCTCGGTGGCAGCCAGGCGCCGCCAGAGCGGGTCGGGCACGGTCTCGCCGCCCACCACGACGACGGCCGGGTGGTGCCGGCCCTCGTCCAGGAGTCCTTCGGCGAGGAGGGCTTCGGCGTAGGAGGGGGTGACGTCGAGGTAGTCCAGGCGCTCGTCGTGGACGTAGCCGGCGAGGGCGGCGGGGTCGCGGTAGCCGGCGTCGTCCAGCAGGTGCAGCTCGTGGCCGTGGACGAGCCAGATCAGCGGGTCCCAGGAGGCGTCGAAGGCGAAGGAGGCGCTGTGGCCGATGCGCAGGCGGTCGCGGCCGGTGCGGGCCACGGCGGGGGCGATGTGGTCGCTGCCGTGCCCGGCGTGCAGGTTGGCCAGCGAGGCGTGGGTGACGACGACGCCCTTGGGGCGGCCGGTGGAGCCGGAGGTGTGGATGATGTACGCGGCCTGACGGAGCGTGGGCGCGGCGGGTGCGGTCGCCGGGCGGGCGTCGATGCGGGCGCGGGTCTCCGGGTCGTCCAGGAGCAGGGTGGGGACGGCGTGCGGGGGCAGTCCGCGCACGGCGTCGGCGGTGCCGACGAGGCAGCCGGGCCGGGCGTCGTCGAGGACGGCGGTGATGCGCTGGGCGGGGTGCCCGAGGTCGAGGGGCTGGCAGACGCCGCCCGCCTTGAGAACGGCGAGCAGGGCGACGACGGTCGACGCGCTGCGGGGCAGGGCCAGGGCGACGGGGATCTCCGCCGTGACGCCCGCGGCGGTCAGCTCGTGGGCCAGGCGGTTGGCGGCGGCCTCGAGTTCGGCGAAGGTGAGGGTCTCGCCGCCGCTGCGGACGGCCGTGGCGCCGGGGGTGCGGGCGGCCTGCGCGCTGAAGAGCTCGGGCAGGGTGTGCTCGGCGGGCGGCTCGGTGCGGCCGGCGGTGGCGCGGCGGATTCCGTCCGCGTCGAGCAGGTCGAGGGTGCCGACGGGCCGGTCCGGGTCCTCCAGGAGGAGGCCGGTCAGCGCGTCGAGGTAGCGCAGGAAGGCCCCCTCGTGGGCGGCGAGTTCCGCGTCGGTGTAGCGGCCGGGGTTGGCGTCGAGGCCGAGGAGGAGGGAGCCGCCGGGGCCGGGGGTGACGGTGACGGCGAGGTCGTCGACGGGACCCGCGGCGAGGTTGCGGACGGTGCCGGGCGCGCCCGCGAAGTCCAGGGCGCCGTCCTCGAAGGGCTTGATGTTGACCATGGGGCCGAAGAGCGGCCGGTCGCTGCCGGTGAGGCCGAGGTCGCGGCGCAGGTCCTCCAGGCGGTAGCGCTGGTGCCGGCCGGCGGCGCGCACGGCGAGGACGACGCGGCGCACCAGTTCGGCGCCGGTGTCCCAGGGGCGGACGGCGAGGCGCAGCGGCATGACGTTGACGGTCATGGCGGGGGTGCGCAGGGCGGCGCGGCTGCGCCGGTTCTTCAGCGGCAGCCCCAGGAGGACGTCCTGGGCGCCGGATATGCGGTGCACGTAGCCGGCGGTGGCGGCCATGACGAGCTCGGCCCAGGTGCTGCCCTTGACGGCGGCCGCCGCCTTCTCCAGGCGGGCGCGGGTGCCTGCGGGGAGGACGGCGGTGCGGCGCAGGACCGTCGTGGCGGGCGCGAAGGGGCGGGCGGAGAGGGAGGCGGGCTCGGGCCGGTCGCCGAGGTGGGCGAGCCAGTGGTCGCGGTCGGTGGCGTGCTGGGCGCTCGCGCGGTAGGCGGCTTCCTCGTCGGTGAGTTCGCGCAGGGGCGCGAAGTCCGCGGCGGCGGGCTCCTCGCCGGCGGCGAGCGCGGTGTAGACCTCGGCGACGCGGCGGCCGATGAGGGTCAGGGCGTAGGCGTCGACGGCGAAGTGGTGAACGCGCTGGTACCACCAGTGCAGTTCGTCGTCGATGCGGAAGAGCGCCTGGGTGACCAGGGGGCCGCGGGTGAGGTCGACCGGGCGGTCGAGGTCGGCGCGCATCCATGCCTCGGCCTCGGCCCAGGGGTCCCCGGCGGTGCGCAGGTCGATGCGGTGGAGCGCGGGCTCCTGTCCGCCGGCCAGGCGCTGGGCGGGGGCGGCGTTCTCGTCGGCGGGGTCGGCCGGCACGGCGAGCAGGGCGAGGGTCTCCGCCTCGCCTGCGGTGCGCCGCAGGGCCCGGGCGAAGAGCTCCTCGTCCAGGGGGCCCCGGATCTCCACGCAGTCACCCGTGTTGTAGACGGGGTTGTCAGGGGCGAGTTCCTGCGCGTACAGGATTCCGGCCTGGGCCGCGAGCAGCGGCAGCGCGGCAGGAGAAGTCTCGGCCTCGTGGTGACGCATGGTGTGGGGACTCCCGTTGTATGACAGCGATCTGGCCACACCGGTACCCCCCGGTATGTCAGCTTAGGTAAGCCTAAGCTATTTTTTGCCTCACCGTGAGAGTCTCCCACCACAGGGTGGGGAACGAACAGGAGCACCGATCATGACCGCGGCCGACGGCCTCAGAACAGCCCTGCGCGAGCGCGTACTCGCCCACCGCGACGACCTCCTGTCGCTCAGCAGGCGCATCCACGCGCACCCCGAGACGGCCTTCGCCGAGCACCGTGCCGCCGGCTGGTGCGCCGAATTCCTGCGCGGGCACGGCTTCGACGTGACGGCGCCCGCGTACGGCCTCGACACCGCCTTCTCCGCGACGACGGGTTCGGGACCGGTCACGGTGGCCCTCGTCTGCGAGTACGACGCCCTGCCCGGCCTCGGGCACGCCTGCGGCCACAACCTGATAGCCGCGGCCGGCCTCGGCGCGGCCCTCGCCCTCGCGCCCCACGCGGACGAACTGGGGCTGACGGTACGGGTGCTGGGCACGCCCGCGGAGGAGCGCGGCGCGGGCAAGGCGCTCATGCTCGACGCGGGCGCCTTCGACGGGGTCGACGCCGCGATGATGGTGCACCCGTGCCCGTTCGAGGTCGCCGAGTTCCGCTCGTTCGCGCTCGGCACGCTCTCCGTCGCCTACACCGGCAAGGCCGCCCACCCGAGCCTCAACGCGCACGAGGGCCGCAACGCCGCCGACGCGCTGACCGTCGCCCAGGTCGCCCTCGGGCTGCTGCGCCAGCAACTGCCGCCGCAGTGGAAGGTGCACGGGGTGACCACGGGCGCCGGCACGGCGCCCAACCTGATCCCCGACCGCGCCACGGCCGAGTACGAGATCCGGGCCTCCGCGGCCGAGGACCTCCGGGAGCTGCGCGAGCGCGTCGAGGCGTGCTTCCGCGCGGGCGCCCTGGCCACCGGCTGCGAGGTCGAACTGACCCGCCCCGAGCCCGACTACCTGGACTTCCGCACCGACGCGGGGCTCGTCGCGCTCTGGCGGGACAACGCCCGTGCGCTGGGCCGGCCCGAGCCGCTGCAGCGGGACGCCTTCGCCTGCACGGACATGGGGAACGTCTCGCACGTCGTGCCGTCGATCCACCCGGTGCTCGACATCAGCGGCGGGGCCTGCGGCCCGCACGAGGCGGAGTTCGCCGACGCGGCCGTGTCGCCCCGCGGCGAGCAGGCGCTGCTCGACGGGGCGGTCGGGATGGCCTGGACGGCGGCCGACTTCGCGGCGGCGCGCCGCGCCTGACCGTTTCGGGGCTCCGCCCCGGACCCGGCCCCCCGATCGCCGGACGGCTCCGTTGCCTGCCTGTCCGGCGATCGGGGGCGAGGCGGCTACTTCGCCGACAGGGCCTTCACGATGTCGTCCACGACGACCGTGCTGGCGATCGGGCCGCCGCGCGTCGACCACACCGAACCGTTCACCGTCACGGCGTGGTTCTTCTTGACCGCGCCGAGGTCCTTGTACGCCGGCTTCTCCTGGACGTCCTTCAGCGCCTTCTCACCGTCGGAGGTGAGGGTCGACAGGAACAGCCAGTCGCCGTCGATCTCGTTGATCTTCTCCAGGCTGAGCGCCGGGGTGTGGGCGTTGCCGTCCTTGTCCTGCGCCTTGGGGCGCTTGAGGCCCATGTCCAGGGCGACGCCGCTGGCGAACTGCTTCTTCTCCATCCAGCTGGGGCCGTCCGGGTTCCAGCGGACGATGCTGACCTCGGCGCCCTTGTTGTCGCCCAGGCCCTCGCCGGCCTTCTTGGCCTTGGCCTCGTAGTCGCCGATGACCTTGTTGGTCTCGTTCATCTTGTTCAGGGCGTTGCCGATGCCACGGAAGGAGAGCTTCCAGTCATCGGTGGGGGCCATGGTGACCAGCGTGGCGGGGGTGATCTCGCGCAGCTGCTTGAGCATCTGCTCGTCCTGCATGTCACCGGCCAGGATGAGGTCGGGCTTGGCGGCGACGACCTTGTCCATCACCGGCTGCAGCAGGTTGCCGACGACGTTGATGTCCTTGACCTTGTCGGCCAGGTAGGCCGGCGGCTTGCTCAGGCCCTGGCCGTTGGTGATGCCGACCGGCTTGACGCCCAGCGCCAGCACCGCGTCCAGGTCCTCCTGGGTGAGCGTCACGATGCGCTTGGGGTTGGCCGGGACCTTCACCGCGGTGCCGGTCGCGTCCTTGACGGTGCGGGTGCCGCCGCCCGACTCGGCCGCGCTGTCGGACTTCTTGTCCGAGCCCTTGTCGGAGTCCGAGCCACAGCCGGTGACCAGCAGCGCGGCCGTCCCCACAGCGGCGAGCACCTGCACCGCACGGCGCGGGGCGAACGGGAGGAGGCGGGTGGGTGTGGTCATCAGAAGGCTCCGGGCGTGGGGTGAAGACGGGGGACGGAAAGGAATGGCAAAAGGACGGCAGGCAGCACGAGGAACCCCTCGCACCGGCCCGCAATCGACATTAGGTTAGCCTTACCTTAAAGCTCTCCCCATGGGAGGGTCCATATCAGCCGGCGATCTTCTGGAAAGGCCCGCCTGTGGAGCTCCGCGTCGAACAGCTCATCGCCGGATACCCCGGCCACCGCGCCGTGGCGGGAGTCGACCTCACCATCCCCTCCGGCCGGGTCGTCGCGATCGTCGGTCCCAACGGCTGCGGCAAGTCCACCCTGCTGCGCTCCGTCGCCCGGCTCCACCAGCCCGAGTCCGGCCGGGTGTACGCGGGCGACGCCGACATCTGGCAGCTGAAGCAGCGTCAGGCCGCGCACCGCATCGCCCTGCTCCCCCAGTCGCCGCTGGCCCCCGAGGCGGTCACCGTCGCCGGGCTCGTGCGCTACGGACGCCACCCGCACCAGGGCCTGTTCCGCCAGTGGTCGCGCGACGACGAGCGGGCCGTCGAGGAGGCGCTGCGGGCCACGGGCGTCGCCGCGCTCGCCGGCCGCCGGCTCGATCAGCTCTCCGGCGGCCAGCGCCAGCGCTGCTGGCTCGCGATGGTCCTCGCCCAGGAGACGCCCATCGTCCTCCTCGACGAGCCGACCAGCGCCCTGGACATCGGCCACGCCGTCGAGGTGCTCGACCTCGTCCGCGAGGTGGCCCTCGCCGGCCGCACGGTCGTCATGGTCCTGCACGACCTCGCGAGCGCCGCCCGCTACGCCGACACCGTCGTCGCCATGAAGGACGGCCGCGTCGTCGCCCACGGCGCACCGCGCGACGTCGTCGACACCGCCCTGGTGCGCGAGCTGTACGGCATCGAGGCCGACATCCTGGAGGCCCCCGCCGACGGCTCCCCCGTGGTCGTCCCGGCCCGGCGCGCGCCGGTCGCCGCGGCCGCGGTCGCAGCCGCCTCGTAGACGGACCCGTAAGAGAGCCCTCAGCCGAAGCCACGGCGGAAGCCGGGTCAGAAACCGGCCGCGTACCGCCAGAAGTCCCGCATCACCCCGGGCGGAGCCGGCACGGTCATCTGCACCTGTGTGAGCAGGACGGTCACCAGGCCGGTCGAGGGGACGAGGTGCGCTGCCGTCCCGGTGCCGCCGATCCAGCCGTAGCGGCCCGGGACGTTCCACGGGTCGGCGGCCGCGACGTCGACCGCGCCGCCGTAACCCCACCCCTGGCCCTCCAGGAACAGCCCGGCGCCCTCGCGCTGTGCCCTCGTCAGGTGGTCGGTGGTCATCTGCCGCACCGCCGCGGGCGACAGCAGCGGCCGCCCGCCGTCCGTCGTGCCCCCGGCGAGGAGCATGCGGGCGAAGGCGTGCAGGTCGTCGGCGGTCGAGACGAGCCCGCCGCCCCCGGCCGGGAACGCAGGCGTGCTGCTCCACTGCCCGTCGGGCGGATCGGCCAGCTCCAGGCCGCCGCCGGGAACGGGCCGGTACAGGCTGGTGAACCGGCCGAGCGCGGCGGCCGGGACCGCGAAGCCGGTGTCGGCCATGCCCAGCGGCTCGAACAGCCGCTCGGCGAGGAAGTCGGGCAGGGGACGGTCCGCGACCCTGGCGATCAGCACGCCCAGGACGTCCGAGCAGGTCTGGTAGAGCCAGGCCTCGCCCGGCTGGTGCAGCATCGGGATCCGGGCCAGGGCCGCCAGCCACTCGTCCGGCGGGAGGTTGTCCCGGGGTTCGAGGATGTGTCCCTGCACCTCCTCGAACAGCGCCGCGACCGCCGGCAGCGAGAAGTCGGCGGGGAAGCCGTAGCCGGCACGGAAGGTGAGCAGATCCGCCACGGTGACCGGCCGGGCGGCCGGGACCACGTCGCCGACGGCCGACTCCGGCGTGCGGACCACCACCGGGGACGCCAGCTCCGGCAGCCACCGCCCGATCGGGTCGTCCAGGGCCATCCGGCCGTCCTCGGCCAGCATCATGGCGGCCGCGGCGGTGACGGGCTTGGTGAGCGAGGCGATACGGAAGACGGAGTCCCTCGTCATCGGGGCGGTGCCGTCGGCGTCGAGCGAGCCGAGGGCCTCCGCCTCCACCCGGCCCCCACGGGCCACCAGAGCCACCGCCCCCGGCACCGCACCGCTGCGGACGTGCGGTTCGAGGACGTCGTGAAGGTCCGTCACGAGCCCGCCGCGGGGCCCGCGGTGCGCAGCGGCGTGAGCTGCTCGATGTCGTAGCGCACGCGCAGGGCGGCGATCGCCTCCTGGTCGACCGGCGGCCCCGCCTCGAGGATCTCGAAGAGCTCCTCGAAATAGCGCTCGTGGTCGGGCGGCGGCGAGGCCTGGAAGAACATCCGCACCGGCTCCGACGTGGGGTTGGCGAAGGCGTGCGGGCAGCCCGGCGGCACCAGGATCACCGTGCCCGGCGTGGCGCGGGCGTACCGCTGCCCGGCGGCCGAGCGCCACTCCCGCCAGTGGTCCCGCGTGCGCACGAGCGGCTCGAAGGCGAGGACGTCCAGCTCGCCCTCCAGCACGTAGAAGAGCTCCTCGCTGCGGGTGTGCAGGTGCGCGCCGACGTCGAAGCCGGGCGGGACGACGACCTCGAAGCTGGAGGCCGCGCGCGAGTGCTCCCCGGTGACCTTGAAGGTCACCTGCTGGGCGGGGGTGACGAGGGTGCGCCCCCCGCCGGGCGGCACGACCAGACCGTCCTGGGCGGAAATCAGGGTCATGGCGGCGGTCCTTCCCGGCGGCGTTCGACGTCGTGGCGGAACCACGTCGTCCGGCACTCCGGAGAATTCCCGTTCGCACCGGACGGCATCCGTGCTCTCACTCGTACGGGTCAGGGGGCAGCACTACTTCCCCCCGCCGGAATGCCCGGCCTCCGAAGGGACTTCCAGCGCGGACACCGCCGACACCGCCGCGACGACCTTGCGCTTGGCGTGGCCGATGAGCGAGCGCGCGGCCGCCCGCTCGACGCCGAGCAGGTCCGCGACCTGGGCCACGGTGTAGCCGATGACCAGGTTCAGCACGAGCGCGTCGCACTGCCGCTCGGGCAGCCGGGCGATGGCCGCGTACAGCGCCGTCCGGCTCTCCAGGATCCGGAACCGCCGGCCGCGCTCGGGCTCCGGGGCGTGCGCCGCGCAGTGGAGGGCGGCCGTCGGCAGCGCCGTGCCGCGCCGGTGCCGGGCCAGCCAGCCGGCCACGTGCTCCTTGAGCAGCGACCAGGCGTAGGAGTCGGCGGAGGGCTGGCGCAGCGCGTACGGCCACTGCGCGCACAGCCGGTCGAAGGCGGCCTCCGTGATGTGCGCGGCGGCTTCGGCGTCGCCGGTGTGGACGTAGGCATACGCGCCCCACCTGTGCTCGTGCAGTTCGCGGAAGGCCGTGAAGGCGATCTCCATCCGGCGCTCGGAGGGGCGGGTGGTCCCGGCGGGCCCGGGCGTCCGACCGCTGTCTCTCATGGGCGCCTCTCGTCGCGTGTTCTCCTGCGTCTTCTGCGTTCTTCCAATGAACCGGAAAAACAGACCCCGCCGTGCCACAACCCCGTAAAAAATCTGGCTCTCCGCAGCGGAGCGGTTACCGGCCGGTGGCCCCACTCGGCCCGCATCCACGACTGGTTCCCCGGCGGGCGGACGGGCCGGCCCACGGCCGCGGAAGCCGTCTGCCGCGCCGCGGTCGCCCGCAAGCCGTGAACCGCGCGCCCCTCGCCCTCATATCGCGTACTTCCACACCGTGAGCATGAAGGCGCCGTACCAGCAGCCGAAGAGCGTGGCCGCGCACAGCACGGTCACCGCCGTACGGGTGCGGGCAGCCGCCAAAGCACGCGCCACGGGGACGAGGAAGAGGACCGCGGGTATGAGCAGCCGCAGCTTGGAGTGCGAGTAGTTGCTCTGGGCCAGGGTGAGGACCACGATGCCCGTGCCGTAGACGAGCAGCGGCGGCCAGGTGCCGCGGTGCCAGGTGAGCACGGTGGCGCAGGTGAGGGCGAGCAGGATCACGGCGGTGCTCACCGAGACCCAGCCCTCGCCCCGGCGCAGCGTCTCGCCGAGGAAGTCGAGGAAGGCCGCCCCGTTGTCCCAGTGGGTGCCCCAGCCGGCCTCCTGGATGCGGAACCAGGCGTCCGGGTCACCGATGCGCCGCCCCACCCACCACAGGTAGAGCGGCGTGCCGAGGCAGCCGAGGACGACGGCGGCCAAGGGCCGCGGGGTGACGCGGCGTTCGCGCAGCAGGTGCAGGAGGACGGCGACGGCGAGCGCCGCGGCGACGGCCGCGGCGGCGGGCCGGGTCAGGCCGGTGAGCAGCGCCAGCGTCCCGGCGGTGAGCCAGGCCTTGCGGTGCGCGGCCAGGAGCGTGCCGGCGGCCAGGGCGAGGAAGAGCGACTCGCTGTAGGACATGAGGAAGGACAGCGCCATCGGCTGCGCCCCGGCGAGCAGCACGATCGCGAAGAGGGCGGTGCGCCCGTCGTGGAGCCGGGTCAGCAGGCGGTGCACGACGATCAGTGCGGCGAGCAGCGCGAGGTGGGCGGTGACGATGCCGGAGGTGCCCCAGTCGAGCCGTGTGACGGTGTGGACGGCGCGGATCAGCATCGGGAACAGCGGGAAGAACGCGAGGTTGTTGCCCGTGAGGCTGCCGTCGTCGGTGTAGGAGTACCTCTGGGCGTAGCCGTCCTGGGCGATGCCCACGTAGAGGTTGCCGTCCCAGGCCAGCAGGCGCTCGCGCAGTCCGGGGCCGTCCGCGTCGCTCATGGCGGACAGGATCAGCAGGTGGAGCACGGTGGTGACCGCGTAGACGGCGCACGCGGGCAGCAGGAACCGGAAGATACGTTTCCCTCGCTGCCGTGCCGACGGCTCCGGCGGGGCCGGTATCGCGCCGGGACCGGCGGTGGAGGAGTCGGGTACGAGAGCCGTCATGAGCGGTCATGCCATTTCGTCGGAGGCGTACGGGCGTGGGTACGCGGTGGGACTGGTGCGGGGGGGGCCGGGTCCGTCAGACGGCCGGGTAGTGCTCCGCTCGGGCGGCCGTGATGAGCGCCGAGATGTCCGTCCAGTCGAGGCCCTCCCGGCGGGCCCGGCTCATCCAGTCCGCCAGCTCGCCGCGCAGCGGTGAGTCGGCGAGGGAGCGGGGCCGTTCCGGGGAGGCGCTCACGAAGGTGCCGACCCCCGGCCGGGCCTCCACGAGCCCGAGGTGCTCCAGCTCGCGGTAGGCCTTGAGCGTCGTGTTCGGGTTCAGCTTGGTGACGGCGGCGACGCGGGCCGCGGTGGGCAGCTGGTCCCCCACGGTGAGGATGCCGAGGCGCAGCGCCTCCTGGACCTGCTGGACGATCTGCAGATAGGCGGCCATCCCGCTCTGCCGGTCGATTCTGAACTCGACCATGGTGCGGCCCCCCTCATCCCGTCCCTGCGTGCTGCGACCCGGCGCGGCTCACAGCGGGCGCCGCCTGCCCCACCACAGGGTGAGGGCGAGAAGGGCGACGGCCGCGGCCAGCACGAGCGCCGCGTAGGTCCACTGCATGCCGGGCATCTGGTCGTACCCGAAGTATTCCAGGCGCTCGGCGACGATGCCCTTGGCCCTGCAGTCCGCGGGGGTGCGCTCGTTGAAGCACGTGCCGAAGCCGTGGAGGCCGCCCTGTGCGTCGACGGTCCAGTTGTCGTGGCGCACGGCGCCCCCGGGCAGCTGGGGCTGTCCCTCCTCGACCGGGTTGACGAGCACGCGCGGCTGCGCGAAGCCCAGCCTGAAGGGGCCGTACATGAGGATGCCCCAGGCGAAGGAGAAGCCGAGGGTGAGCCCCATGGCGAGCAGGGTGCGGCGGACGAACAGCCCGACCGCGGCGCCCACGGCGAGATGGAGCAGGGCCAGCGCCACGGGCACGGGGCCGGTGTTGTCGAAGACGTTGTCCCCGAGCCAGTCACCGGCGTTGACGAGGTCGTGCGCGGGTTCCCACCAGGAGGTGAAGGCGGCCGAGAGCGCCGCGGAGCACACGGCGGTGATCAGTACCGCCATGCCGAGCTTGACGGCGAGCCAGCGGCCGCGGGTCACCGACTGGGTGGTCACGAGCTGCACGGTGCCGCGCTCGCGGTCCCCGGCGATCAGCGGGGCGCCGAGGAAGACGCCCGCGACCACGGGCACCATCGACATCAGCCACGTGGCGTTCTGGAAGGGATCGCCGTACTTCTGGTCGAAGACTTCGGTCAGCTCCACCGTGGCGGTCGCCCGGGCGCGGTCGAGGAAGCCGGTCATCGTGTGGCGCTGCCAGAGCATGTGCACGCAGCCGGCCGCGGTCAGCAGCAGGCAGGTCACGAAGGCCACCCGGTGCTGGCGCCAGACCAGCCACGGCAGTCCGCGCAGGATGCGCGGCGGCTCCTTGCCCTCTCCGCCGTCGCCGCCCTTCACCCCGGCGGGCACCTGTGACGCCGTGCTCATGCCGCCACCCCCTCGTTCCTAATTAACTAGTCAGCTAGTGGAATGAGCATATAGAACACCCCTACGGTGTCAACATCCGGTACAGAAAGGGATAAAAGGCGCAATTCCTGGATCAGGTGGCCGCACCCGCGGCCTTCCGGCGGGCCCGATGGGCGGCCGCGGTCGCGCGGTTGCCGCAGATCTGCGGGGAGCAGAAGCGCCGCGACAGATTGCGGGAGGTGTCCACGAAGACCTCGGCGCAGCGGTTCCCGACGCACACGTGGAGCCGTTCCGTGCCGCTCGTGGTGACCACGGTGAGCAGCCCCATGGCGGCGTTGACCGCGTACTGGTCGGCGACGGGGGCGCCGGGGGCGGCGACGTGCAGGTGCCACGACCCGTCGTGGTCGGTGTAGTGCGGCACGGCGCCGTGGCCGGCGAGCACGGCGTTGAGCAGGCCGACGGCCGTGGCCGCGTCGGGGGCGGCGAAGACCTCGCGCAGCACGGGCCGGAGCTCCCGCACGGCGGCTAGGTCCGCCTCGGTCGGGGCCGCGGGCGGCCGGATGCCGTGGGCGTCGAGCAGGGCGGACAATGCCGCAACATCGGGCATCTTCTCCACATTACGCACGATGTTGTAGGTATTGACCAGGTCCTCAGCCAGGGTCACCGAACCGTCTGAGTAACTAGTAAACCTCACCATGACTCCGTACTATTGCTGCTCGTAGTCGCCACCGCATCACCTGCGGCGGCACTGTTTCCTGTTGCCCGCATGTCCGCGGAGGACGTCGATGGACTCGCAAGAGGCATTACCCGCCGAGGAGTCGGCGCCACCGCAGGAAACGCCCGCCCCCGCCCCCGGATTCCGGGAGGAGGCACTCTACGGTCTGCGGGCCGCCGTGCCCCTGGCCGTGGCCGTCTTCGGATTCGCGGTCTCCTTCGGCGTCGTGGCCCGCGCGGCGGGCATGGGAGTCCTCGCCCCGGTGGTGATGTCGCTGACCACCTTCGCCGGCTCCGCGCAGTTCGCCGCCGCCTCGGTGCTCGGCACCGGCGGCGGGGTCGCCGCCGCGATCGTCGCGGCCGTCCTGCTCAACTCCCGCTACCTGCCCATCGGGATCAGCGTGGCCCCGGCCATGACCGGCGGCGTCCTCAAGCGCTTCCTGTCCGCCCAGCTGGTGGTGGACGAGTCCTGGGCCGTCGGACACGTGGGCAACGGCCGCTATTCGCGCGGCCGGCTGCTCGGCGCGGGCGTGCTGGTCTACGCCGCCTGGGTCGGCGGCACAGCGGTCGGCCTGCTGGGCGCCCACTACCTCGGCGATCCCGAGCGCTTCGGGCTCGACGTCGTCTCGCCCGTGCTGTTCATCGCCCTCCTCAAGGGCCAGATCACCAGCCGCAAGGCGCTCGCGGCCTCGGCCCTCGGGGTCGCCATCGCCCTGGCCCTGGTGCCCTTCGCCTCGCCGGGCGTGCCCCTCATCGCCGCCACCGCCGCCTGCCTGTTGGGACTGAGGAAATGACCGGACTGTGGCTCGCCGTGCTCCTGGTCGGCGCCGTCTCCATGGCGCTCAAGGCGACCGGCCCCGTACTGCTCGGCGGCGAGGAGCTGCCCGCGGCCATGCAGCGCGTGGTCACGCTCATGGCCCCCACCCTGCTGGCGGCGCTGATCGCCACCCAGATGTTCGGCCAGGGCAAGTCGCTCGTCATCGACGCCCGCGCCGTCGGGCTCGTCGTCGGGGCCTTCGGCGTCTGGCGCAAGTGGCCCACCCTGCTCGTCGTGGTGCTCGGGGCCGCGGCCACGGCCCTGACCCGGCTGGTGACCGGCTGACCGGGCCCGCGGGCGGCGCCCGCACCCGGCCCGGCGGCTCCCCCGGCCGCCCGCCCCGACCCCCGCTCCCCGACCGGAAGGAGGCACCCATGGAGAACACGGACGCCCCGCCCCTCACGGCAGCCGCGGCAGCCCCGGCCCGGGCGGCCGGCACCCCGCCCACCACGGCCCTGTGGGACGCGGGCATCCGCCTGGGCGCCGCCGTCGCACTGCCGCCCCTGCCGCTGGCACCGGTGGCCGCGGGCATGCGCTGCGCCGGCCCCCTGCGCCGCGTGCAGCACACCGAGGGCGTGGTCTCGATCTTCACCGGGATCGACGCGGCGGCCCCGGGCGACATCCTGCTCGTCGACAACTCCGGCCGCACGGACGAGGCCTGCGTGGGCGACCTCGTCGCGATCGAGGCCCGGCAGGCCGGCCTCGCGGGCATCGTCGTGTGGGGCTGCCACCGCGACAGCGACGAACTCGCCGCCATCGGCCTGCCGGTGTTCAGCCTCGGCCCCTGCCCCGCCTCGCCGCGGCTCGGCCCCGGCCGGACCCCGGCGCCCGCCCTCCCCCCGTTCACGGGCCGGGACGGCGACAGCGTGACGGCCGACGCCGACGGCGTGCTGATCGTCCCGGCGGCGGCCCACGCCGAGGTGGCCGCCGTCGCCGAGCGGATCGTCCGGGCCGAGCGCGCCCAGGCCGAACGGGCCCTGGAGGGCGTCAGCCTGCGCGAGCAGCTGGGCTGGGACCGCTTCCTGGAGCGCCGGCGCACCGACCCGGGCTATGCGTTCCGCTCCCATCTGGCCCAGGTCGACGGAGCGCTGGAGTAGGAGGAGCAGGGGACGTACGAGGGAACGTCCCGCCGCAGCAGCAGATGGCGGCGGGACCAGGGGTGGGGATCCGGAATCCCGTCCCGGAGACAGAGCGAGAACGTGAGCACGGCCGGTCCGTCGGCAGATCGGTTCACAGGAGGTCCTCTTCTCCTCATGGCGGCTACGTCGGTACAGGCACAGCGGGCTCCGGCCCGGTTCCCGGTGGACCCCCGCCGCCGGGGACCGGACCCGGGCCCGCTGCGCCGCGCCCCCGGCCCGGCCGGGGGCGGCCCGCAGGACGGCTCAGGAGGCGGCCCGCGGAAGATGGGCCCGCGCGAACTCCAGCTGCCGCCGGAACATCGCCACCCGCTCGTCCACGTCCGTCACGCTGTGGCCCCCGTCGTGGACGTGCAGGCCGTGGGCGACGCCGCGGCGCGCGAGCCGCTCCGCGTAGTCGCGGACCTGCGCCACGGGGCAGCGGGCGTCGTTGGCGCCGGCCATGATGAGCACCGGCGCGCGGACGGCGTCGACGTACGTCAGCGGCGAGGACTCCCGGTAGCGCTCGGGCACCTCGTCGGGCGAGCCGCCGAAGAGGCTGCGGTCGAGCGCCTTGATCTCCTCCATCGCGCCGTGGTGGGCCGCGGCGCAGTCGGCGACCGGCGCGCCGGCGAGACCCAGCGCCCACTCCCCCGGCTGTGTGCCGAGCGCGAGCAGCGTGAGGTAGCCGCCCCACGACCAGCCCGCCACGACGAGCCGGTCCGGGTCGGCGACGCCGTGGTCGACCGTCCACCGCCGGACCGCGGCCACGTCCTCCAGCTCGGTGAGGCCCACGCGGCGCCGCAGCGCCTCGGTCCACTCGCGCCCGTAGCCGGTCGAGCCGCGGTAGTTGACGCGCACGACGGCGAACCCGTGGTCGGTCCAGGCCGCGACGGCGGGGTCGAAGGCGTCCTCGTCCTGCTCGTCGGGGCCGCCGTGCAGCAGGAAGACCGCGGGGTGCGGACCGGGCCCCGCGGGCGTGTTCAGCAGGGCGTGGACCCGGCCGCCGGGGCCGTCCACCCACAGGTCCCGGGCCTCGGCCGCCGGGGGCGGCGGGGCGTCCGGGAGGGGCAGCCGCGGGTCCTCCCGCAGGCCGCGGAACTCCGGGGGCCGCGCGGAGCTCGACCACAGCAGCCAGGCGTCGCCGCCGGGCCGGGTCCGGGCGTGGGCGATGACCCCGGGCGGGGTGCCGATGCGCTCCAGGCGCCCGCTGCCGAGGTCGTAGCGGTGGAGCGTGGAGCGGGCCTCGTGGTCGTGGACGACCAGCAGCGAGCGGGCGTCCTGGAACCACTGCACCGACACGTCGCCGGGCAGGCCGAGGCGCAGCTCGGTGCGCTCGCCGGTGCGCGGGTCGAAGAGGACCGGTTCCCAGCGGTCGTCGCGCTGGTGCTGCAGCAGCAGGCGCGCGTCGCCCCGTACGGGCGAGAAGCCCACGGCCTCCAGGCCGCCGCCCTCCTCGTCGGCGAGGTCCGCCACGGTCGCGCCGTCGTCCGTGGCGAGGACGCGCACGCCCAGGTCCCACAGGTCGCCGCGCTCGCTGTGCGCGATGACGGCCAGGTCCAGCGAGCGGGAGAGGTCGACGGCGTAGGCCGGTTCGTCGTGCCGGTAGAGCCGCCGGGCGGCGCCGCCCGGCAGGACGAGGTGGACCTCCGTGCCGTCCTCGGTGGAGCAGCCGAGCAGGGAGTGCCCGTCGAGGCCGACGGCCAGGCCCGAGGGCCAGTACAGCCCGGCGGACGGGACGGCCGGGGTGTCGGGCCCGCCGGTGAAGGGCTGGCGCATCCACCGGCCGTACTCGTCGCCCGCGCCGTCGTCGAACCACCACACGGCCTCCCCGGATGCCTCGACGGCGCACTGCTGGGTGCCGGACAGGCGGTCGGTGACGCGGCGGAGGGTGCCGGCCGCGCGGTCCCAGGCGTAGACCTGGGCGATGCCCGAGAGGTCGCTGACGAACACGCAGCGGTCGGGCGCGCTCTTGGCCCAGGCCGGCAGGGTGTGGCGGGGGGCGCGGAAGCGCCGTTCCCACACGGGCCCGTCGGCGAGGTGCCGGCGGGGGGCGGTCGTGGTCATCGAGGGGGTTCCTCCCGTGGCTCCCTGAGGTGTGCGCCCCCGTCGCGGCCGGCCGCCGGCGGTGGGCCGGGGCGGCCGGCGGGCGGGGCCGGCGGCAGGGCGCCTGGCGGGACGTGTGCGTCAGTGGCAGCCGCAGCTCGCCGAGGTGACCCGGTTCATCCGGCGCCTCGGCCGTGCCTCGCCGGTCTCCGTGCCGGCTCCGGCGAGCGCTTCGGTGCCGCCGAGGGCCGTGACCGTGCTGGTGGAGCAGGACAGCGTCAGCTGGTACGGGGTCTGCGGCAGGGCGCCCAGGACGACGTGGGCGGAGACCGTGGCCTTGCCGGTGGCCGCGGAGTTGGCCTCGGTGTTGAAGGGCAGCGGCTGCGTCCCGGTGCTCAGGCCGAACTCGACCCCGGAGACCAGCGCGTGGTCGGGGTGCTCGGCGAAGAGGCGCTCGAGCTCGGCCGCGGCCGTGCCGGAACCCGTGGCGGCGGCCTTGAGGTCGGTGACCGCGCCGTTCTCCACGGTCAGCACGAGCGGGTAGTGCGAGAGGCCGGTCAGCTGCTCGTAGATCTCGTGGCGGCGGTCGGCGCTCGCGCTGCGGGCCCGGACGACGGGCCAGCCCTTGACGGTGAGCTGGCCGGAGAGCGCGGTGCCGGTGAGGTCGGCGGCGAGCCGCAGCCGGCCGGTGGGTGCGGTGCGGACGGCGCCGGGCTGGAAGAGGCCGCCGTCGGTCCGCGACCAGGTCGGCCGGTCGTAGGTGAGCCGGGCGACGGAGCCGGTCAGCGCTTCCTCGATCTGCAGGCCGCCGGAGCCGGCGAGGGCGCCGGTGAGCTTGTCGGCGCGGGCCTGGACCTCGTCGGGGTCGGCCTTCTCCAGGGCCGTCAGCACGGTGCCGGCCTGGTCGAGGGCGAGCGGGCCCTGCCCGGCGCGGACGACGGCGACCGTGCGGCCGGGGCCGATGTCGGCGGACGGAGCGGTCAGCAGGGCGTCGGCGGTGGCGATCACGAGGACGTCGCTGTTGTCCGGCACCTCGGTGCGCAGGATGTCGCCCAGGGTGCGGCCGGGGCCGGCGGTCACGGTGGCGCACTGCTCGTAACGGCTGCCGCCCTCGAGACGGAAGAAGTCGGCGAGCGCCTTTTCCAGGACCAGTACGAAGTGTGTACGGCCGACCGGATACTGGCGGTAGGCCTCGGGGCGGACAATAATCATCGCGACACCACTCCCAGATATGCGTGTTGCGTGTCGGCGAGGCGGGTCGAGTCAGCACCTCGACCCGCCTCGCGCCAGGGCTGTTCAATTCAGCCCGTCACCCGGGTTCAGCCCAGCAGGGTCCCGAGGTAGTTGCTGTTCTTGCGAACCTTGATGGTCTTCTTCATGGGAACTCACCTCCCGCCAATGGCCATTGTTTTCGGATGGGCTGCGGGGCAATCAGCCCAGCAGGGTCCCCAGGTAGTTGCTGTTCTTACGGACCTTGATGGTCTTCTTCACGGGAACTCACCACCCTCCATTGGCTCGGATCCGGCCGGGTCACCGGGCGATTAGCCCAGCAGGGTCCCGAGGTAGTTGCTGTTCTTGCGAACCTTGATGGTCTTCTTCATGGGGAATCACCTCCCGTCCTTGAGGATTTCGCGCTCCCGCCGCGTCCGCGGCCGGCCGATCAGGCGGCCGGTGCGATGCGGACGCTCGGGGCGCCGCCTTTGTTGCCGAGCACCACTTCACCGCTCTCGGTGTAGACGGTGGTGTCGGGCGAGATGATGTCGAGGTGGTACTGGGTGAAGGGGGTGAGCCCCAGCCCCCAGTGCAGGCAGCCCCGGTCGCCGCCGTAGACCTCGTTCATCGCGTGGTTGCCCCGGACGATGTCCAGGCTGGTGTTGAGGGCGTGACCGATCTCCCAGACCAGGGTGTAGCGGGAGTCGATCTCGAACATCGCCTCGAAGACCTCGGCGACCGGGGCGCCGGCGGGCCGGAACGGCCGGAGCGAGGTGATCGCTCCCTTGTGCACGTCGGCCACGACCGCCTCGTGCTCCAGCCCGGCCAGCTTGCCCTGCAGGCGGGCCTGGTCCTTGCGGAGGAAGGAGGGCGTTCCGTTGTGCAGGATGGGGAAGCCGCGGAACGCGATGCTGCCTTCGAGCGGGAGGTGCAGCGATTCGTCGAACTCGACGATCTGCATCGGCAGGACGCTGATCTCACCCGAGGGTACGATCTGCTGCTCGCCCCATTCAAGGGGGCCGGCCTGCTGATTCCAGACCAGGTCGTCGGCGAGGTGGTCCAGGACGGCGCGGGTGCCATGCCGTTCGTCGACGTACACCAAGTGGTCGGTGGTTTCGGCGAGTTCGAAGAAGCGGTCGCTGAACTCCGCCTGCTCCTGGGCCGAGGTGCGCTCGATGACCCCGATGAAGTGGCGGATGATGCTCAGGTCCGTGGGCGTCGAGTTGCACGCCATGCCCATCAGCTTGCGGCGCGGGCCGAGCGCCTCCTCGGAAGGGGACTCGAAGAACCGGTAGGGCGAGATGACCAGCGAATGGGAATTCTGCGGAACCGTTTCATCGGCGAGCATCTTCTCGAAGTCGTCGCCCGGCTTCAAAATGATCGTCCGGTACTCCGCGTAGGGGGCATCCCTGACGATCTCGAATTCCTGCACCATCTCCTGATTGGTGATCAGGCAGAAGATGCTTCCCTCGGCCGGGCCGAACTGACTGAATCGCGCCGGGTTGATCTTGATTGCCATAATCGGCGATACCCCCAGGTGGCTGATTATCTGGACGCAAGAAAACAGCACCCGGCGAACCCCGCGCAATATGCCGGGGGGCAATGGCCGGAACATATGCCGGTTTGAGCTCGGAGACTGACCGTTTTGGGCGGCTGGCCACCCTTGCCCGGATCTATGGGCGTCTCGCGGCAGATAAATCTATGCGAGCCGGGGCCGGTGGTGCCCTCACCACAGGGAAACAGACCGTATGCCCGCTTCACCCCTCACCTCAACACCGCCTCACCCGCCCGGAACCGGAGGGGGCTTCCGGCCCCGGAGGCAAACCGGAATCCTGCCGCCGCGCGGTTCCGGCCATGATCCATGGGGCCCGGACCGCAGAACCGGCGGTCACAGGCCGGAACTTCTCGCTCCGCCCCACTGTGATGTGAATCACTCCTGACGCAGAATCGGGGATTTCGGGAAGAAAAATGCCGGGCGGTCACGCGCAGTCGGGGGTGTCTGCGCGGACCGCCCGGCTCGTGTGCCGCGCTGTCCTGTGAGCGTCAGGGCATTACGCGGCTGGCTTGGGGCGGGGGATGAACAGGCACGCGAGGGCCGCGGCGGCCGTGGCGGCCAGGATGAAGGCCCATCCGTGGTCGAAGGCCGTGACGGCGTCGTCCGCGCCGGAGGGCGCGCCGATGAAGGCCACCAGCAGGGCCACGCCCAGCACGGAGCCGACCTGACGGGCCATGGTGACGACGGCCGAACCCGTGGAGAAGCTCTGCGGCGGCAGCGCGGAGACGGCGGCGCCCACGAGGGTCGGGACGACCATGCCCACGCCGACGCCCGTGAGCAGCATGCCCGGGAGCAGGCCCGCGGCGTACTCGTGCGCGGTGTCGAGCCGGTAGATCCACCAGCCGATGCCGGCGCCGAAGAGCACGCAGCCGACCGCGGAGACCGCCGCGGAGCCGAACTTCTTGATGACGGGGCCCACGCCCATCGCGAAGGCGGGGACGAGGACCGGTCCGGGCGCGATGGCGAGGCCGGTCTTCAGCGGCGACCAGTGCCACACCTGCTGGCACCACAGCACCGCCGAGAGCAGCATCGCGCCGAACGACACGGCGAACAGGAGGTTCGCGAAGGTCGAGGGCCCGACGGCGGGGATCCTCAGCAGGCCCAGCGGGAGGATGGGCGAGGCGTGGCGCGAGGAGCTGTAGACGAAGGCGGCCAGCAGGAGGACGGCGACCAGGAGCGAGCCGAGCACCTTGCCCGAAGTCCAGCCCCAGTCCTCGCTCTTGACCAGGCCCAGGGCCAGGACCGCGATGCCCAGGGTGAGCAGGGCCGCGCCGAGCAGGTCCAGCCGGGCCGCGGCCGGGCGGGCCGCGATGCGCGGCAGGACCTTGGCGCCGAGGAGGAGGGCGAAGACGCCGATCGGCAGGTTGACGAGGAAGACCCAGCGCCAGTCGAGCTGGGTGAGCAGGCCGCCGATGACGGGGCCGAGGGCGGCGGCCAGGCCGCTGATGGCCGTCCAGGCGCGGACCGCGGGGATCCTCTTCTCCGGCGGCGCGGCGGCCAGCAGCAGGCCCAGCGAGGAGGGGATGAGCATGGCCGCGCCGACGGCCTGCACCACGCGGGCCGCGACCAGCAGCCAGACGCCCGGCGCGACGGCGCACAGCGCGGAGGCGACGGTGAAGACCGCGATGCCGAGCAGGTAGGCGTTCCGGGGGCTGGTGCGGTCGGCGAGGCTGCCGGCGGGGACGAGCAGCGCGGCGAAGATCACCGCGTAGGCGTTGAGGATCCACGACAGCGATGCCAGCGAGGACCCGGAGAACTGGGCGCCGATGTCGGGCAGGGCGACGTTGACGATGAACATGTCGAGGTTGGACATCGCAACCCCGGCTACAACGACGGCGAACACCGGGCCGAAGGCGGGCTTCGTCACGCTGCCCGCCTGTCCGGCGGCAGTCTGAGTCATCGCTCTCCTCGCTAGTGAGTTGGCTTTTCCAACTCACGTGAGCATACAGCGTCCCCCGGGGCGTGTCGGTGTGATGTAGGCGTCACGGCGCCCATACGGCAGTACGGCCGCACCGGCCTGAAATGGCCTGGTGCAGCCGTACTGATGGGGTGTCGGATCCGGGTGGCGGGTGGAGGCGGGGCGTGCGGGACGGGTTCGGGGCGGGGCGGGGCGGCGTCAGCCGGTGACGGCGTAGACGAGCAGCCCCACCACGGTCACGAGCACGAGAGCGGCGAGCGGTGCCCCGCAGCCGCCGCCCAGCAGCCACAGCGGCAGCCGCCAGCGCGGGCGTCCCGAAGCGGCGCGGTCGTCCGCGACCAGGGTGAGGAGACCCGCGGGGACGACGGCGGCGGTCACCCCCGCCCACCACCACAGGCACGTCACCGGGTGCTCGGCGAGGACGCCGGCGTGACCCGACACGAGGACCGCGACCAGGACCGCGGGTGCGGCGACGCACGCCGCGGTGACGGGCACCCACCAGCGGTCGCCGGCACGGCCCGTCCGGCTTCCCGCCCACCGGGCGAGCCCGGCGGCGGGGACGACCAGCGCGGCGGCGAGGACGGCCGCCACGAGGGTCCAGACGGCCAGGACGAACGGGATGACGATCAGGCCCAGGGCACCGCTGTCGTCCTCGGAGGGATCACCGGCACCGCCGGGGCTCGGGGCGGCATCCGGTTGCACCACCGACCAGAGGACGAACACGCCGATCGCGAGGGCCGCCTCCGCCACGAGTGCCCCGGTCGCCGTGACGAACGTGGGGGGCGACCAGAGGTTGCAGCGCGCGGGTTGTTGCTTCACCGAGCCATCATCCGCCGCGCCCCGCATCCGGCTGACGGCAGGGTCCGCCCCCGGTACGACCGGTACCCGCCCGGCACCGCCGGCCCACCCGAGGCGCCCGCCCGGCACCGCCGAGCTCCACCGTCGCGGTTGCACACCGCTGCGGCGGACGGAATGTGCCAGGGCACGAGGGTCGGCACCGAGCCCGTACCGAGCCCTGGTGTTCCGCACCTTCGATCCCGCCGCCGCGGCGCTCAACCACCAACGACGCAACCGGCGGTGCCGGTCCCGCCTGAGGCGGGCACGGCACCGCCGGAATCCGCCGTCGTGGTTGCACACCGCGGCGGCGGAGGGAGTGTGCGGGGCACGAAAGCCGGTACGGACCCCACCGAATTCTGGTGCCCCGCACCCGTGAAGCCGCCGCCGCGGTGCTCGGCCACCGGCAAACGCAACCGGCGGTGCCGGGCCCACCTGAGGTGAGTACGGCACCGCCGGCCCGGCGTCGCGGCGTTCAGCCCAGCGTCACCGGAAGCGTCGCGAAGCCCCGCTGGACCAGCTGGTCGCGGAACGTCGGCTCGCTCGCCAGAGCGATCGCCGGGAAGCGGCGCAGGACCGCCGGGAGGGCGATCTCCGCCTGCATGCGGGCGAGGCCCGCGCCGAGGCAGAAGTGCGCGCCGCCGCTGAGGGTCAGGGCGTGGTTGCCCTTGCGGTACGGGTTGAACGTGCCGGGGTCGGCGTACTGCCGCGGATCGCGGTTGCCCGCGGCGATCAGGAGCGTGACCTTCGTGCCCGCGGTCAGCGGGACCCCGAAGAAGTCGATGTCCTTGACGGCCATGCGGTTGAGGGCCTGCGCCGCGGGGTCGAAGCGCAGCACCTCCTCCACGTAGCCCGGTGCGAGGGAGTCGTCCTTACGCAGGGCGTCGGCGTACTCCGGGTGCTCCACGGCGAGGCGCAGCGCGTTGCCGATGAGGTCCATCGGCGCTTCGGTGCCGGCGACCAGCAGCAGCATGAAGTTGGCGACGAGCTCCTCCTCGCTGATGCCGCCCGTCGTGTCGAGCTGGCGGACCATCTCGCTGACGAGGTCGTCGCCGGGCTGTGCCCGCCGCTTGGCGACCAGGTCGCCGAAGTAGACGGCCAGTTCCTCCATGGCGGCGTCGCCGGGCCGGAGCTGGGCGAGGTCCTGGATGGGCTCCAGGGCGGTGGTGATGGCGCCGATGTGGCCCCGGAACCCCGCCTGCTCCTCCTCGGGTATGCCCAGCAGCTCGCCCATGATCGCCATCGGCACGCGGAAGGCGAACTCGGCCATGAAGTCGACCGGGGCGCCTCCTTCGCCGAGCGTGCCCAGGCGGTCCACCAGCCCGCCGATCAGCCGCTCCACCGCCGGCTGCAGCGCGGCGATGCGGCGCGGCGTGAAGCCGACGCTGAAGAACCGCCGGTAGCGGTCGTGGTCGGGGTTGTTGCTGAAGAGCATGTTCTTGGTGAGCCACACCCAGGAGGAGTGCTCCCGCCAGCCGGGCATCATCGTGTCCTGCACGGCCCCGTCGGTCGACAGGAGCCCGGGCTCGCGCAGTGCCCGGGCGCACTCGGCGTGCCCGGTGACCACCAGCTGGCCGGGGCCGAGCGGCAGCAGCGGCCCGTAGGAGCGCAGCGCCTCGTAGAGCGGGTACGGGTCCCGCTTCCCGGCCGGGCTCAGCAGCGTCATCATCGCCCGGCCCGGGTCCATCACCGGTGTGCTCATGTCACTTCTCCTAGATCTACAGCGGTTCTACAGCGGTGCCATGACGAAATCGGCCTTGGTGGTCCCGCAGTCCGGGCACTCCCAGTCGTCCGGGATCTCCTCCCACGGCGTGCCGGGCGCGATCCCCTCCTCGGGCAGTCCCAGGGATTCGTAGTAGACCCAGCCGCAGACGAGGCACATCCATGCCCTTTTCCCGACGTCTTCGCTCACGGGATGGTCTCTCCAGTTCTCGTTCCGTGTTCGGCGACGAACACGGAGATGGCGCTTTTCGCTTCGGGGGACATCAGGATCCCCATGTGGCCACGGCCCGGGGCCTGCTGGAGCCGTACGTCGCGCAGGCCGGCGGCGATGGCCTCGGCTTCGCAGTACGGCACCACGGGGTCCCCGGGGTCGTGCAGGGCCAGCACCGGGACGTCGAGCTCACGGCCGAGGCCGACGACGTCCCAGTGGCTGACGGGCACCCCGTTGCGGCGGTGCAGTTCGCGGTAGATGCGGTCGACGACGGCGCGCGAGAGCATCAGCTCGCTCCTGGACCACCGCTCCAGCACCGAGGTCAGCGTGCAGGTCGGGGCGACCAGGGCGATGCAGTCGACGTCCGGCCGATCCTCCAGGGCCACCGCGCCGACGGCGGCGATGGAGCCCAGGGAGTGGGCGACGACGACCTTCGCCCCGCCGAGCGAGTCCAGGGCGGCGCGGACGGCCGCCGTGTACTGCGTCATGGTGGCCTGCGTGCCGCGGTTGACCCCGTGGGCCGGCGCGTCGAACGCGGCCACCCGGTAGCCGAGTTCCCGCAGCGGGCCGATCAGCGAGTACATGCTGCTGCTGTCGGCCCCCCAGCCGTGCACGAGGAGCGCGGTGGGACGGTCGTCGTCGCCCCACAGGTATCCGCCGTGCACGTCGGGGTTGCCGAGGATGTCGAATCCGCGGGCGCCGAGCGGCAGGACGTTGTCGGGCCGGGTGCCGATGGCCCGGGTCCGGCTGAAGACGTCGGTGGCCCAGCGGCCGCCGGGTCCGGGCGCGAGGACGCCGGCGGCCGCGTGGGCGAGTCTTCTGAGGACGAGGGGCGTCATGACGGCGACTTCACCGTCACCGGCTTGGCGTCCGCCGGGGCGATCGTGGTCCGGTTGAAGTCGGTGTAGAAGCCCGACTCGGTGTCGTAGAAGTGCAGCCGCCGGATGATGGTGCTCAGCTGGCGGAGCTTCACGCGCTCCTCGCGGACCATGCCTGGGTAGGCGTCCTTCAGGGCCCGCTGCGCCTTCTGCAGGTTGTAGAAGGGGACGACCGGGGCGACGTGGTGGGCCGTGTGGATGGAGATGTTGTGCGTGAGGAACAGCAGCCACTTCGGGTACACGAAGTCGGTGGTGACCAGCAGGCGGCTGGCGTTGCGCGTCCAGTGCTCGTTGGTCAGGTACGGGATGTCGCTGGAGCTGTGGTGCATCAGCGTCGTCGCGCTGAACCAGGCGTGGGTCGCGAGCCACGGGGCGACGAAGTAGACGAGGAAGCCCGTGAAGCCCGTGAACCAGATCAGCGGGACGAAGTAGGCGACCATGACGGCCAGGACGAAGACCATCGACCGGCGGACGTCACGGCGCGCCTCCCGCTTGGGGAAGTAGCTCGGCCGGAAGCCGGACTCGCGCCAGTAGTTGATGGTGCCGCCCCAGAACGCCCAGGTGCGCGTCCCGTGGTAGATGACCTTCTCGTGCCAGGGCATCCGGTCGTAGAGCGCCGCCGGGACCGGGCGCCAGTCGGTGTCCAGCTCCAGGTTGTTGGTGTGGCTGTGGTGCAGGTTGTGCACGTGCCGCCAGGCGTGGAACGGGTAGATCAGCGGCAGCAGCGAGACGTGCCCGATCGCGAAGTTGAACTTGCGCGAGCGGGAGAAGGAGCCGTGCCCGCAGTCGTGCGCGATGCAGTGCAGGCCCCAGCCGCCCAGGCCGGCGACGATCCACAGCGGGATCCAGAGCAGCCAGTGGGGCGAGAACGCGATGCCGACGAGCGCACCGATGTACAGCACCCAGCTGACGGCGAAGCCGAGCAGGCCGCGGCCCACCTGTGGTTCGAAGTACTCCCTCGGGATGGCCCCCGCGAGCCGTTCGCCCTCGATCTGCTCCGACTTGCGCTTGAAGTCCTCGAACGCCTTGTCCGGAGCGGACGGAAAGTTGTATGCCCCCATCGTCGTGGTTCCCTTCAGCCGGTCCGGCGGGACAGCCTGAGTTCCTGGGCCAGATAGCTGCTCAGGTCGTCGATGGTCTGGTGCTCGTAGAGCAGGCCGGGCGAGAGCCGGCGCTCGACGACCTTCTCCAGGGCGCCGGAGACCTGGACGGCGACCCGCGAGTCGAGTCCGTAGGCCTCGAAGGACTTCTGGGTGTCGATGTCGGAGGGCGCCGCCTCGATCCGCTTGGCCAGGTGCTCGATGAGCCACTGGCGCAGGGACTCCTCCGTGAGCGGGCCCGAGATCTGCTGGGCGTCCTTCTTGCGTCCGAACATGTGGTTACGCTCCTGCTGGTGCGAGGGTGAAAGGCACTGCGGGTGGATCCGGGGACGGATCCGCGGGTGGACCGCGGGTGAAGCACTGCCGCGGGGGCGCGGACGGCTACGCGGCCTGTTTCATGGCGCGCTTGCGCTCGATGGTGGCCTTGTCCGGTTCCCTCAGGTCCCAGACGACGCGGACCTTGCCGAGGCCGAAGAGGATCCAGCCGCTCAGGTCCGGCTCCCACCAGGTCACGCCGTGGCGGTAGGACCCGGGGAAGGCATGGTGGTTGTTCTGCAGTCCCTCGCCGAAGGTGAAGGCGGCGACGGGCCAGTTGTTGGCGCTGCGGTCCTTGTTGTCGAAGGGGCGGCTGCCGATGGCGTGGCAGATCGAGCCCACGCACCAGGCGGCCTGGTTGGCCACGAAGATGCGCGCGAAGCCGCCGAAGACCAGGCCGGTCAGCAGCGACATCGGCGTCTGCTCCACGGCGAAGCCGACGACCGCCGGGATCAGCAGGCCGGTGAGGACCCAGGCCGGGTAGGTGCGGTGGTACCACATCAGCCGGCGGTCGCGCAGGACGTCGGGGGCGAAGACGCTCCACTTGGAGGTCTCGTCGCTGAGCATCCACGGCATGTGCGCGTACCAGAGTCCGCGCAGCCGCGCCTTGAGGCTCCAGCCGTGCAGGTTGGGCGAGTGGGGGTCGCCCTCGCGGTCGCTGAAGCGGTGGTGGCGGCGGTGCGTGGTGACCCAGAACATCAGCGGGCCCTGGGCCCCCATGGACCCGGTGATCATCATGACCGCTTCGAACGCGGGCGAGGTCTTGAACGCCTTGTGCGAGAGGTAGCGGTGGAAGCCGATGGTGATGCCGCCCATGTGCACGAAGTACATGACGACGAACATGACCAGGTCGGTGGTGGTGTAGTTGCCGGTCCACAGGAACCAGGCGGCGACGGCGGTGCCGATCAGCGGCAGCGTCATCGTGGTGAGCGCGGAGAACCGCTTGATGCGGCGGCTTGCGGGGTCGAGCTTGACGATCGCCGACGCGAGCGGGTCGGCGGTTGCGGAAGACACGGGGCCGCTCCTTATCTCTCTGACCGTGCGCGTTTGGGGTAGCGGACGTTGGTGACCAGGCCCAGGACGTCCAGCAGCCGGATGAACCCGCCGGCGATGTCGATCTGCCAGAAGGTGTGCCGGTTGTGGGCCAGGGCGGGCTGGGCGTGGTGGTTGTTGTGCCAGGAGCCACCGACCGAGAAGGGCGCGAGCGTCGCGACGTTGCGGCTGTTGTCCCGGGTGCGGTGGGGGCGGCTGCCCAGCGTGTGCCCGATCGAGTTGACGCTCCAGGTCACGTGGTCGAGGAGAAAGATGCGGGCGAGACCGCCCCAGAGCAGCCCGCCGACCGCACCGCGGAGGCTGCCGCCGGTGAGCGCCCAGCCCAGCAGCGCGGGCAGGGCGAGTCCGGCCAGGACCCAGACGAAGTAGTACTCGTTGATCTTCATCACGAGCCGGTTCTTCATCAGGTCGGGGACGTACTTGCTCCAGTTCTGCCGGCGGACGGTGAACAGCCAGCCGACGTGGCCGTGCCACAGGCCGCGCAGCCGGGGGAACCTGCGCCCGTCCTGCAGCGGACGGGGCGAGTGCGGGTCGCCGTCGCGGTCGGTGAACGCGTGGTGCTGGCGGTGGGTCGCCACCCAGAAGACGACCGGGCCCTGGGCGGCCATGCTGCCGGCGATGCCCCAGAAGGCGGTCACCCCCGGCTTGGCCGCGAAGGACAGGTGCGAGAAGAAGCGGTGGAAGCCGCCCTCCACGCCCAGGGAGGTCAGCAGGTACATCCCGATGAGCAGGCCGAGGTCGAC
Source organism: Streptomyces telluris (assembly GCF_024519335.1). Taxonomy (NCBI): domain Bacteria; kingdom Bacillati; phylum Actinomycetota; class Actinomycetes; order Kitasatosporales; family Streptomycetaceae; genus Streptomyces; species Streptomyces telluris. The sequence goes on along the minus strand of NZ_JANIID010000004.1, from coordinate 180,325 downwards.
CCCGGTGAATCCGTAGTTCCAGGCGAAGACCACCGCGCCGGCGAAGCCCAGGGTGGGCACGCCGACCGTGAGGTAGGCCAGCCGGCGGGCCGAGGCGTCGGTGTCGCCGCCCGCGGCCTGCGGGGCCGCGCCCGGGCGGGACGCGCGCGGGGCACCGGCCGCGGCGGCCCCGGGTGACTCAGGCGAAATCGTCATGGTGGGCTCCCGTCACCGCACGGCCTGCGGCATGTCGTCGGCGGCCAGGGCCAGCTTCTTCAGCGTCCCCCGGACGTAGGCCTTCCGGGTCGCGTCGCGGCGGACCTTGCCGCTGGTGGTCATGGGGATCGCGCCGACCGGTCCGAAGTGGACGGCGGCGGGCCGGACTCCGTGGTCGGCCGTCACCGCCGCGATCACCGCGTCCAGCACGGCCGCCCCCTCCGCGGCCAGCTGGCGTGCGGTGCCGCGGTACTCGGCGGCGACCACCAGTTCCTCGCCCTGCTCGCCGGGGACGGAGAAGGCCGCGCAGCCGCGCACCTTCTCGTGCGCCTGGCGGACGCTGAGCTCGATGTCCTGCGGGTAGAGGTTGCGGCCGGCGATGACGACGAGGTCCTTGAGGCGTCCGGTGATGAACAGCTCCCCGTCGAGGAGGAATCCGAGGTCGCCGGTGCGCAGGTGGGTCCCCTCGCCGCCGTCCGCCGTGCGCGCCGCGAAGGTCGCGGCGGTGAGCTCGGGGCGGCCGAGGTAACCGTGGGCCACGTTGGGGCCGTTCACCCAGATCTCCCCCACCCGGCCGGCCGGGACCGGCAGCAGGGTGTCGGGGTCCACCACGGTCACCTCGTGCCCGTCGGCGACGGTGCCGCAGCTGACGACGTGCGCGACCCGGCCGGGCTCCGCGTCCTTCCCCTCTCCCCCGGCCCGGCGCACGACGCCGTTCTCGAGGGCTTCCTTGTCGAGCCGTTCGGTCCGCAAGGGGGTTCCGGTGGGCTTTCCCGACACGTAGAGCGTCGCCTCGGCCAGGCCGTAGCAGGGAATGAGGGACGTCTCGTCGTAGCCCCGGGGCCCGAATCGCTCGCGGAACTTGTCGAGGGTTACCCTGGATACGGGCTCTGATCCGCAGAAGACCTGGCGCAGTGTGCCGAGGTCGAGGGTTTCCAGCTCGTCATCGGTGATACTCGAAGTGCACATGTCGAAAGCGAAGTTGGGCCCGACGGAAATGGTGACCTTGTGGTCGGTGATCGCCTTCAGCCAGCGGTACGGCTGCTGGACGAAGTGCGCCGGCGACATGAGCACCAGGGGCCAGCCGCCGTGCACCGCGAGCATGATCGTGCCCATCAGGCCCATGTCGTGGTAGGGCGGCAGCCAGGTGCAGCCGACGCGGTCGGCTTCGTATCCCATGTTGTGTTCCAGGGCGCGGCAGTTGCTGACCAGGTTCTCGTGGGTGAGCACGATTCCCTTGGGGTCGCCGGTGGAGCCCGAGGTGTACTGCAGCAGCGCCGGATCGGAAACGGCGTCGGGCACGGCGGTCGCCGGTGCCGGCCCGTCGAAGTACGCGTCGTCGACGAACAGCCATTCCGGCGGTCGCACCGTATCGGGGAGTTCCGCGGCGAATTGGGCCGTGCGGCCCTCCAGCCGGCGGTCCGCAATGATCACATCGGGCGTGCTGTCCACGACGATCGAGGCGAAGCGGGCCACTGCGCGTTTCCCGGTGGGCGGGAAGGATGGCACCGCGGTGGCGCCGGCCCGGAATATCCCGAAGAGCGCGGCGATGTAGTGCAGTCCGGGATCCAGTGCCAGCACCACGCGGCGCCCGGTGAGTTCGCGCTCCAGCAGGTCCGCGGCGATGCGGCCGGCGTGTTCGTACACGTCGTGGTAGGTCCAGTCGACGGCCTCGTCGCTGGTGCCGTCGGCGAGAAAGCGAAAGGCCGTGCGCCGGGGCCCGGCGGCCCGCTGCTGGAGGATGCCGGGCAGCCCGTCCGATGAGGTACGGGCCCGCCCCGCTATGTGGTCCACAACGCCCCCGTGAAGTTTCAGTTCTGTGCGCGGGCCGCACCGGTGTCACCGGTGCGCGGCCCGCGGAAAATGGTGTGCGCCGTACCCTCGGCTGTCGCCCTCGTCAGCCGGTACGGACGATGCGGAGCTGTTGCGCGGAACCCAGGTGGGCCCCGTCCCTGCCCCAGGCATCGATTTCCTCGTCGACCCAGCCCTCGGCGGTCGCGGAGCGGGTCCGTGCACGCAGCAGGATCCACGGCGACGACGCCTGCGCGAGATGCGCGCCCGGCCGGACCGTGAGTTCGACCGTGGGCACCAACGCTAGCGTCGAGAGCACCGCCGCGTACGACGGAGCCAGTGAATCCATCAGGAACACAAAACGCAATGCGTCCGGCGGACGCTCGTCCTCCAGGATCCTGATCCACGCGATGAGTTCGGGCTCGGCACCGCCCGCATAGGGACGGTTGGGCCCGACCGGGCGGATCTCCAGGTAGGTGGAAATGGCGACGAACTCGGGCGGGATGACGAACACGTCGCACTCTTCCGGAGGCGGCGCATCCGGAATTGCCGGAGCGAACGACTGCCAGTCGGCCGGCTGCGGATGCCCGAAGACGGCCGATCCTTCTACGTGAACACCCTTTTCGGTGACCGCACGGCCACCGAGCGTGGTGAGTGTGCGCCCGGCGCGCAGCAACGAAGTCTCCAGGCGGAAGTCGTCGCCGATCGGCCGCAGGAAACGCGCCGTTGCGCTCTGCAGCCGGAGGCCGGGTGCCACCTCCCCTGCGGCATCCTGCATCGCCGAAGCCAGCAGCGCGAGCGTCAGGCCGCCGTGAAAGCCGCCGAAGCCGTGCAGATGACTTCCGGCGGCGATCCCTTCGCCGGAGGACCGGTCGAGGAGCGCCACCGGGGAAAGCGGTGAAGCGGTACTGGTCATGGCCCCTCCGTTCCGGCCGCCGGCCGGGCGGCGGCGATGCGGGAGAGGGGCGGAATTCTGTGGTGGTGCTCGGTCCTTGGCAACAAGCCATTCGCTGTTCCGAGTTGGATCACACGAGTGACCGTAGAAGGGCGGTGCGTCACCAAGCAAGCAATAAATTTTGTGACCCGCATCACGACCGAAGTGAATCCTCGGACCGGCGTGACGTTCAACACGCACACTCTGCGCTGCAGTGGGTTGCGTCCTCCAACCCACCCGGGGATAGTCTCGCCGCCGACACATCAGAGGTGGCTTGGGGGGGCCTGTATGCGCGCATTGATGCAGCGAACTGCGGTGAACGGCGTAGGAATTCTGGGCATCGGCGCGTACCGCCCGCACCGGGTCGTGGGCAATGCGGAAGTCGCGGCCCGCACCGGCCGGACCGCCGAGTGGATAGAGCGCCGTACCGGCATCGTCGAGCGCCGATATGCCGGCCCGGGCGAATCGGTGACCGATATGGCGGTGGAAGCCGCGCGGAAGGCCGCGGCCGACGCGGGAATCGCGCCCGGAAAGCTGGGCGCGGTCATCCTGGCCTCCATGTCGTATCTGCAGCAGAGCCCGGGCGGTTCCGCGGAGATCGCCGACCGGCTCGGAATCCGCGCCGCCGCTTTTGATCTCAACGCCGCCTGCGCGGGATTCTGTTACGCCCTGGCGCTCGCCTCGGCCATGGTCCGCGACGGGTCGGCGCAGTACGTGGCGGTCATCGGCTCCGACCGGATGACGGACATCGTCGCACCGGACGACCCGTCGGCGGCGATCCTCTTCGCGGACGGGGCGGGGGCGGTGGTGGTCGGACCGCAGGACGAGGAGGGGATCGGCCCTGTCGTCTGGGGCTCGGACGGCAGCCGTGCGGGGCTCATCGCGCACGACGCCGCCTGGGACGCGTTCCGGGACGACCCGGGAAGGGAGTGGCCCACCATGAAGATGGCGGGCCCCGAGGTCTTCCGCTGGGCCATCGAGGAGATGCCGGCGGTCGCCCGGGCGGCCCTCGAAGCGGCCGGGATCGGCGCCGGCGACCTCGACGCCTTCGTACCGCACCAGGCGAACCTGCGCATGATCGAGACCGTCACCCAGCGGCTGGACCTGCCCGGGCACGTCACCGTGGCCCGCGACGTGGTGCACAGCGGCAACACCTCCGCCGCCTCGGTCCCGCTCGCCCTGGCACGCCTGAAGGAGCTGGGGTCCGTGGGCAGCGGCGGGCTCGCCCTGCTCCTGGGCTTCGGCGCGGGCCTCACATGGGGCGCCCAGGTGGTCCGCCTGCCCTGAGTACCGGACCGGCTGCTTCCGCAAGGCGCCGGCACCGGCGACACCAACACCTGCCTACGGGAACACACTTCCGGTCGCGCGGCCGAACGATGCATTCCGGCCAGCGGAACCGGCAATCGGCCTACTGTCGAGACCAAGCGCTTCCCGTACGAAGGCAGGACACCGCCATGACCTCCAGCCCGCCGGGCGCACCGGCCCCCCGCCTGACCCGCACGCCAGCCGGCGCTCCGGCGGCACCCGGAGGCCCGCCCTTCGTGCACTTCGGCCCGGAGGTGCTCGCGGCCGCCCTGGGCGGGGCCGGGGCGGGCGCCGTCGAGGAGTTCACGGGATCGTGGGACGACCTGCCGCCCGACACCCACCTCGGCACCGACGTCCCGTACCGCTTCCGCCGCTACGGGCTCTTCCGGATCCGGCCCGGCCGGCTGGAGCGGCTGCCGCACACCGCGTTCTTCCAGGACAAGTCCGTCAACAAGGTCCACGGCGGGGTGCAGCGCCTGTTCGCCCCGCTCTCCGCCGCCGTCGCCGGCGGCGAGGTGCTGCGGACGGTCGTCCACACCCTGCGCCGCCATCTGCCCGGCCCGCGCGCCGGCATGGACACCTGCGGGGTCCACCAGATACGCGTCACGGCCACGACCCGCACCGAGGGCCACCCCGCCCCGGAGGGCGTCCACCAGGACGGGCACTGCTACGTGGCCCAGGTGCTGATCCGGCGCGAGGACGTGAGCGGCGCGGAGTCCGCCCTGTACGACCTGCGCGGCCGCCCGGTCCACCGGGCCCTGCTCACCGCCCCGCTGGAGACGATCGTGCTCGACGACCGGCGGCTGCTGCACGGCGTCTCGCCCGTCCGGCCCGCGCCGGGCGCGTCCCGCGGAGTGCGGGACATGCTGCTGGTGGACTTCTTCCCCGGAGGCGGTGACGACGCCCCCGGAGACGGGGCGGGCTCGTTGCCCGGGTGAGTCCTGTCCGCCTGCGACCTGTCCGACGCGGCCGCCGGCGATCAGGTGCGGATCGGGGTCAGCGGAGCCGATCCGGAATGGGACGTCCTCGCCGCCGAAGAAGGAGGGCATCGACGTCAAGATCGTCCCCTTCGACGACTACCAGCTGCCCAACAAGGCCCTCGCCGACGGCGGCATCGAGCTCAACGCCTTCCGGCATCTGGCGTTCCTCAGTCGGTTCAACGCGCAGAACCGCACCGACATCGTGCCGGTCACCTCCACCTCCGTGGCACCCATGGGCCTGTACTCGCTCGAGCACAAGAAGACGGAGGAAATACCCGACGGCGCACGTATTGCCATCCCCAACGACCCCTCCAACCGAGGACGTCACCGCCAACCCGCGCCACCTGAAGATCACTCCGGTCGACGCCCAGCAGACCCCGCGCAGCCTCAAGGACACCGCCGCCGCCGTCATCAACGCCGGGGTCGCCGAGCAGGCGGGCTACAAGGTGAGTCAGGCGGTCTTCCACGACGCCCCCGAGAGCGCGGCCGCCCGGCCGTACGTCAACGTCATCGCGCGGGCCCTGGCCACCGCGCCCGGCGTGCTGCTGTGCGACGAGGCCACTTCCGCGCTGGACCCGCAGACCACTCAGGAGGTGCTGGCCCTCCTGGATCGGGTCAACCGCGAACTGAGCGTCACCATCGTGCTGATCACCCACGAGATGGACGTGGTCCGCTCCCTGTGCGACCGGGTCGCCGTCATGGCCGGCGGCAAGGTCGTCGAGAGCGGCGGCGTCTACGAGGTCTTCTCACGGCCGCGGCACCCCACCACCGAGGCGTTCGTCCGCTCCGCCCTGCACGACCGCCCCGACGGGCCCACGCTGGAACGGCTGCGCGCCCGACACGGCGGGCGGCTGGTCACCGTCCCCGGGACCGGCGACGCGGCCGGCGGCCACGAGCTGTCCCGGGGGCAAGGTCGTCGACGCCACCGGCCAGACCGTCTACATGGTGCTCGTCACCCTGGCGCTCTCCGCCGTGCTCGGCATGGTCGTCGGGCTGGCCCTGTACGCGACGCGCAAGGGCGGCGTCCTGCAGAACCGCGCCGTCTTCGCCGTCCTCAACGCACTGATCAACGTGGTGCGGCCGGTGCCGTTCATCATCGCCATCGTGGCCCTCTCCCCCGTGACGCGCAGCGTCGTGGGCACGATGATCGGCACGGACGCGGCGGTCTTCCCCATGGTGGTGGTGGCCACGTTCGGGGTCGCCCGGATCGTCGAGAGCAACCTGCTCTCCGTCGAACCCGGCGTCGTCGAGGCGGCGCGGGCCATGGGCGCGAGCCCCGTGCGGATCATCCTCACCGTGCTCGTGCCGGAGGCCCTGAGGCCGCTGATCCTGGGCTTCACGTTCATGCTCGTCGCCCTCATCGGCTTCTCGGCCGTGGCGGGGACGGTGGGCGGCGGCGGAGTGGGCAACCTCGCCATGACGTACGGCTATCTGCGCTTCGACACCTCGGTGATGGTGGTGGCGGTCGCGGTCCTCGTCGTCCTGGTGCAACTGGCCCAGCTGCTCGGCAATCTGCCGGCCCGCAAGGTGCTGCGCCGGTGAGGCGGGCGGGGCGTGCCACCTTGGGCGCCCCGCCGCGGCGGACTACGATCCGGACGGGCAGTTCCTCCCGGCCGTCCGGACCCTGGAGTTGCGATGACGCTGCTGACCACCTGGCCGGAGTCCGGCCCGCAGACCCTCCTCCTGCGCACGGGCGAGACCGCCCGGATCGCGGCGGCGCTGGCCCCGGCGGGCGTGCGCTTCGAGCGGTGGCCCGTGCGCGGCGGCGTGCCGGCCGGCGCGTCCGCCGAGGCCGTGCTCGCCGCGTACGCCCCCGAGGTCGGCCGGCTCACGGCCGAGGAGGGCTTCGCCGCGGTCGACGTGGTCGCGCTCCACCCCGACGGCTCCCCCGGCCGGCCGGCGAAGGCCGCCGCCGCGCGGGAGAAGTTCCTCGCCGAGCACACGCACGACGATGACGACGAGATCCGCTTCTTCGTCGCCGGGGCCGGGGTGTTCTACCTGCACGTGGACGGCCTGGTGCACGCGGTGCGCTGCGAGCGGGGCGACCTGCTGGGGGTGCCGCGGGGCACCCGGCACTGGTTCGACATGGGGACGGTGCCGTCCTTCACCGCGATCCGCTTCTTCCACGTGCCGGACGGCTGGGCCGCCTCCTTCACCGGCAGCGACATCGCCTCCCGCTTCCCCTCCTTCGACGAGCTGCGCGCCGGGCGGGCGGCATGAGCCTGCGCTTCGCGGCGGACTGCGTGGTCCTGGACATCGAGGGCACGACGAGCGCCACGGGCTTCGTCGTGGACGTGCTCTACCCGTACTCGCGCAGCCGGTTCGGCTCCCTGCTCACCGAGCGGGCCGCCGAGCCCGCGGTGCGGCGCGCCGCCGAGCAGGTCCGTGCGCTCCTGGGGGAGCCGGCCGCGGACGCCCCGCGCATCGTGCAGGCCCTCAACTCCTGGCTGGACGAGGACCGCAAGGCCACGCCGCTGAAGACCCTGCAGGGCATCGTGTGGTCGGAGGGGTTCGCCCGCGGCGAGCTGGTCTCGCACTTCTACGAGGACGTGGTGCCGGCCCTGCGGCGGTGGCGCGCGGGCGGGGTGCGGCTGCACGTGTACTCGTCCGGGTCGGTGGCGGCGCAGCGCGCGTGGTTCGGGCACAGCGCGCAGGGCGATCTGCTGCCGCTGGTGGACGGGTTGTACGACACGGAGAACGCCGGGCCGAAGCAGTCGCCGGGCTCCTACCGGGCCATCTCCGAGGCCATCGGGGCGCCGCCGGGCCGGACCCTGTTCCTCTCGGACCGGCCCGCGGAGCTGGACGCGGCGCGGACGGCGGGCTGGCTCACGGCGGGCGTGCGGCGCCCGGGCGAGCCGTACTACGCGCAGGGCACGGGCGGGCACCCGGAGGCCGGTTCGTTCGCCGGCATCGACGTCGCGCGGGCGGGGAGCGGGCCGTGACCGGCGCCGGCGCGGGGCTTCCGGGCCTGGCGGAGGCGGGTGCGGCCCTGGCCGCGGAGGCGGCCCGCTTCGCGTCGTTCGGCTGGATGCGCGGCACCTCGGGGAACCTGTCGGTGGTCACCGGCCGGGAGCCGCTGCGCCTGGCGGTCACGGCGAGCGCGCTCGACAAGGGCGAACTGACGGCCGCCGACGTGGTGCTGATCGACGGCGACGGCGCGGCCGTGGCGGGCGGCAGGCCCTCGGCGGAGGCGGCGCTGCACGCGCGGGTGGCCCGGCTGACGGGCGCGGGCGCGGTCGTGCACGTGCACACGGTCGCGTCGGTGGCGATGGCCCGTCGCCGGCCGGGGGGCATCGTGCTGAAGGACCTGGAGATGCTGAAGGGGCTCGGGCTCCCGGCCGACGGGCCGGAGGTCGTCCTGCCGGTGATCGGCAACAGCCAGGACATGCGGGTGCTGGGCGACCGGCTGGCGGCCGCCCGCGAGCCGCGGATGCCCGCGGTGGTCGTGGCCGGGCACGGGCTGTACGCGTGGGGTGCGGATCCGCGCGAGGCCCGGCACCGGACCGAGATCGTGGAGTGGCTGCTGGAGCTGGAGCTCCTGCAGGGGCCGGGGCCGGCCGGCGGCCGCTGAGCCCGGCGGGCGACCCCGGGCCCGGCAAGCCCCGAGCCCGGCAAGTCCCGGGCCCTGCAAGCCCCGAGCCCCGAAAGTCCCGGGCCCCGCAAGCCCTACGCCCGCGGGCGGCCGGCGAGGCGGGGCAGGTGGAGGCCGTAGTGCAGCGCCCCCATGCGCACCGCGAACACGAGCGACGCGGCCACGACGGCGGCGGCCGTCGGTCCGGTGCCGAGCCGGTCCAGGACCAGGTAGCAGACGGCGCCGAGCAGCGCCGCGGTGGCGTAGACCTCCTCGCGCAGCAGCAGTGGCGGGAACTCCCCGCACAGGACGTCGCGGACGACCTCCCCGGTCACCCCGGTGGCGACGGCGAGGATGACCGCGGCGAACGGGGTGACGCCCGCGTCGAGCGCGGCCCGCGCGCCGATCACCGTGACGACGGCGAGGCCGACGGCGTCGACGGTCATCAGGGAGCGGCGCGGCAGTTCGCGGTGGTGGAGGAAGAGCATGGTCGCCACGGCCGTGACGGCGATGACGGTGAGCAGGATCCAGTCGTGGGTCCAGTACAGCGGGTGCCGGTCGAGGATGAGGTCGCGCAGGGTGCCGCCGGAGACGGCGGCGGCGAAGGCGAGGACGAGCCCGCCGAAGGGGTCGAGCCGGGCGCGGTGCGCGGCGAGGACGCCACTGGCCGCGAAGGCGGCGATCCCGGCCAGGTAGAGCAGGTGCAGCATCCCTCCAGCCAAGCATCCGCGGCTCCCCCGCCGCCTCGGCCGATCGGCCGGAGCCGCCTCGGCCGAAGGGACGAGTTCCCCGGCCGCGGCGCGGCGCTCACTCCGCGGTGCGGGCGACCACGTCCTCTATCCGGCGGGAGCGGTTGACGTGCAGGACGCCGAGCTCGCTGTAGCGGCCGCTCTCGTTGCTCCAGTCGAGGTTGCCGCGCATGCAGGCGCGGTTGGCGTCGAGGAAGAGGCGGGTGTTCTCGCGCTGTTCGGGGGAGAGTCCGAAGACCTCGCAGAGCCGGGCGGCCTCGGCCTCCAGTTGCAGGAACCGGGTGGTGCGGCGGCGGATCATGCGCTGGACGTGGACGATGGCCTCCGCGCGGTCGCACCCGTGTTCCAGGCCGAGCAGCAGGACGGCGTTGTTCAGCTCGCCGTTGGCCAGGTCCTTCTCCAGGGAGTGCAGGTCGTTGGTGAGGGTGACGACCTCGGCGGTGATGGCCCGGGCCTCCAGGACGCACATGCTCTGGTGGATCTCGGCGGGCGCCTCGAAGTGCCCGCAGCGCTCGGAGACGTCCACGACGACCTCGCTGCCGATGCCGAGGCGGCGCAGCTTCATGTACGGGTCCATGCCGAGGACCGTGCCGCTGCGGCGGTTGACCGCCTCGGACACATAGGTGAGGAAGTACTCCTCCCAGTGCCGTACGGCCCGGGCCCGCCAGGCGGCCGACATGCCGAGCTGGGCCTGGAGCCACAGCTCGGTCCAGACGCGCGCGAGCGGGAAGGAGGGGGTGATGCCGGCGGCGCCGGGCTCCTGGCGGGCGAGGGCCGCCATTTCGTGGCAGATCTCGTAGGTGGCGGCGGGGTCCTCGCCGAGCCCGCTGTCGAAGAGATCGTCGAAAAAGAAGAAGAAGCTCTGTACGGCGAGGCCGAAGGTCAGGTCGTTGACGCCGACTCCGGGGAGGAAGCCGGCGGCCAGCCGCTCGATGCGCCAGGTGCGGTACCGCTCGAGGTTGTGCGGGCTGCTGAGAAGACCGGTGGAGACCAGCCAGTGCTCGTTCCGTGCCCGTGCCACCTCCACGTAGGGGTTCAGCCGCTTGGGGAAAGGAATGTCCAGGGCGATGTCCTGTGGCATCGAGGCCAGCCTCCTTCAGAGCCGTGCTGAGCCGATCTCGATCCTTCCGGTCCGGGCCCGGCCTGCACGGAGCATCCGCTCCGCCCCTCTGCGTTCCCGGGCGGGCCTGGCAGAGTGCTGCCCTCTTGGCACAACCATTAAAACGACAACCATATGTTCCATGGGGTGCATTGGGGCCGTCGGGCGCACGGACCGCCCACTGCATAGGACACCGGCCTTAGCCCACGCTCCACGCGCCCCGCCGCGCAGGTCAGAGCATTGCGGGGCGCAGCCGCCCCGGCCGCGCCCCGCACTCTCACGGACGGCCGGAAAGCATCGCCGTCCACCGTACCCCCGGCCTTACTTCAGGGCGCTGCGCTTCTGCCACTGCTCCCAGCTCTCCTGCCAGACCGACAGGCCGTTGCCGGGGTCGGTGACCTTGGTGCTGGTGGTGTTCTTGACCTCGACGGTGGAGCCGATGGGGAGGAAGTCGTAGACCTTCTTCGCGTCGGAGGTCGTCATGCCGAAGCAGCCGTGGCTGTTGTTCTCCACGCCGATGGACCGGTTCCAGGGCGCCGAGTGCAGGAAGGTGCCCGAGGCGGTCAGGTGCGTGACCCACTTGGATTCGAGCATCCACTCGTTGCCGTGGCCGATGGTGGAGGAGTCCATGGTCTCGTCGGCGTTCTTGCTGCGGACGGTGTGGATGCCGCCGCGGGTGGGGTCCACCGGGGAGCCGGCGGAGCCCTTGATGGTGCCGACGGCCTTGCCGTTCTCCAGCATCGTGAGGGTGTGCGAGGGGACGTCGATGACGGCCTTGTGGTCGGCACCTATGGAGAAGTCCCAGGCGTAGTTCTTCGCGAACCAGCCGCCCTCGCCCGAGTCGACGCCCGCCAGCAGGCCCTTCACGTTGACCTTGGTCCCGGCGGGCCAGTAGGTCTTGGGCCGCCAGTCGATGCGGTCCTGGCCGGACCAGTCCTTGACCCAGCCCCAGGCGCCCTCGACCTTGGGCGTCGAGGTGACGGTCAGGGACTTCTCTATCTCGGCGCGCTTGCTCTTGTCGACCGGGTGGTCGAAGAGGATGGAGACGGGCATGCCGGTGCCGACGGTCTGCCCGTTGCCCGGGGTGTTGGTGAGCTTGTTGACGCTGGGCGCGCCCTGCGTGGTGAAGGTGGCGGTCGAGGAGGCTTCCTTGCCCTTGCCGTCCTTGCCGCCCTTCGCCTTGGAGCGCACGGTGTAGGTGTTCTTCGGGCCGACCTTGCCGTCGGCGGTCCAGGTGGCGCCGTCGTCGGCCATCCGCCCGGAGACCTTCTCGCCCTTGGCGTCCTTGACCTCGACTTCGGTCAGCTTCCCGCCCTCGGCCTTGACGGATATCTGCGAGCCGAGCTTGACGTCCTTGCCCTCGCCGGGGCTGACGGTGATCTTCGGCTCGGGGCCCGCGTCACTACCGCCCCCGCCCGAGCCTCCCGAGCAGGCGGTGAGCACCAGAGAGCCCGCGAGAGCGGCGGATGCCAACAGGGCGGAGCGACGACCCGGTCCGACGTGCACGGTGAGACGACCTTTCTGGCTTCTGGATGTGGCCTTCGCTTCTACAGATGATCCATACGCTTGTACGGTTGCAGGAAGAAAAGAAACATTTGTGCATCAGAAGGTCTGATCGACTGTTTCGCCCTTGCCCGGGAGTTGACGGCCAGTGGGCCGGGGGCAGGACGGAGCGGGCGGTCGCGGCCGCCGGCCGCACGGAGCCGCACGGAGCCGCAGACTCAGGCGGTTCCGTGCGGCTCCAGCGGCTCCGGCGGCCGAGGCGGTCAGACCGACGGGTCGTCGCCGACGCTGAGCGCCTTGTTCTCGCCGTCGACGAAGACCACGCGCGGCTTGAGGTCGCGGGCCTCGGCGTCCTCGACCGAGGCGTAGGCGATGATGATCACGATGTCGCCGGGGGCGACGAGCCGGGCGGCGGCACCGTTGATGCACACGACGCCCGAGCCCCGCTCGCCCTCGATGACGTAGGTCTCGAGCCGCGAGCCGTTGTTCACGTCGACGATGTGCACCTGCTCGCCGGGCAGCAGGTCGGCCTGCTCCATCAGCACGGGGTCGAGCGTCAGGGAACCTATGTAGTTCAGGTCGGCCCCGGTGACCGTCGCGCGGTGGATCTTGGACTTGAGCATGGTACGCAGCATGGAGAACTCCTGGAATGTCTGCTCCCTGCCTGCTTGTGCAGGTCAAGGGCGGTCATCGCACCCTATAACGACTCACGGAGGCACGGACGGCCCGGCGCCCGGGCGGGCGCGGGCCCCCCGCCCGCCGGGCTCGCGCGCCGGGCGCAGGGGCCAGCCGGGCGGAGGGCGGTGCTCCACTGCCCCGGCTTGAAGCGCCCCGCTCCCTGTCAAACGAGTGAAACCGGCGGGTAGTTCACTATCGGCGGCGAGGCTGGAAAGGCCTCTGGTTCCGGCTCTGCCAGGCTCGTCCCCCGTGCAGGAGTGGTCCATGGAGCACACCGCCGCCCGGTCCGTCGCACCTTCCGATCCCTCCGTCCCCCTGGCCGTCGTGGGCGCGGCCTGCCGCCTGCCCGGCGGCATCACGGACCTCCGCGGGCTGTGGACCGCCCTCGCCGAGGAGAGAGACCTGATCAGCCCGGCCCCGCCGGCGGACCGGATCGACGCGGCCCGCTTCTGCGACCCGGACCTGGAGCGGCCGGGCAAGGCGTACACGATGGCGGGCGGCTACCTCGGGGACCTGTCCGGCTTCGATCCGGAGTACTTCGGGATCTCGCCGCGCGAGGCCCGGCACATGGACCCCCAGCAGCGGATGCTGCTGGAGATGACGGCCGAGGCGTTCGACGACGCGGGCATCGACCCGGCCGGCCTGGCCGGCTCGGACACGGCGGTGTTCGTCGGCATCAGCGACATGTCGTACGGGGGCCTGCAGATGGCCCGGGTCGAGGAGATCACCGCGTACGCGATGAGCGGCTCGGCGCTGTCGATCGCCGCGAACCGGCTGAGTTACGTCTTCGACCTGCGGGGCCCCAGCATCGCGGTGGACACCGCCTGTTCCTCCTCGCTCACCGCCGTGCACCAGGCGTGCGAGACGCTGCGCTCGGGCCGCAGCCGGATCGCCCTCGCGGGCGGCGCGAACCTGCTCCTCAGCCCGTACCACTTCGTCGGCTTCTCCCGCACGCTGATGCTCTCACCGCGCGGGCGCTGCGCGACGTTCTCCGCGGGGGCCGACGGCTACGTGCGGGCCGAGGGCGGCGGGATCGTGGTCCTCAAGCGGCTGCCCGACGCGCTCGCGGACGGCGACCGGGTGCACGCGGTGATCGCGGGCAGCGGGGCCAACTGCGACGGCGGCACCTCGGGGATGACGGTGCCGAGCACGGAGATGCAGCAGCGGCTGCTGCGGGAGGTGTACGAGCGGGCCGGGACCGGACCCGACCAGGTGCTGTACTTCGAGGCGCACGGCACGGGCACCCCGGTCGGCGACCCCCTGGAGTGCCGGGCGGTCGGTGCGGCGCTGGGCGTCCCGCGGACGAACGGGCCGCTGCCGATCGGGTCGGTGAAGACCAACATGGGGCACGCGGAGCCCGCTTCGGGGATGGCCGGCCTGTTCAAGGGGATGCTGGTGCTGCGGCACGGCCTGATCCCGGCCTCGCTGCACGGCGACCCCGTCAACCCGGAGATCGACTTCGCGGGGCTGAACCTCTGCCCGGTCGGCGGCATGCGCCCGGTGGCGGCCTGCGACGGCGGCGTGGTGGGCGTGAACAGCTTCGGCTTCGGCGGTGCGAACGCGCACGTGGTGCTGGGCTCCGCGCCGCAGCGGCGGCGCGCGGCGGTTCCCGCGCGGCAGGGCCCGCTGCCGCTGGTGGTGTCGGGACGCACCCGCCGGGCCCTGACCGAGGCCGCCCGGGCGCTCGCCGCCCACGTGCGGGACACGCCGGAGGAGGACTTCTACGACCTGTGCTGGACCGCCTCCCGGCGGCGGACCCGGCACCCGCACCGCGCGGCCGTCCTGGCCGGCGGCCCGGAGGAGGCGGCCGGGCAGCTGGAGGCGCTGGCCGGGGACGAGACGGCGCAGGCCGCCGCCTCCGTGCACGCCGAACGGCCGCCCTCGGGTGGCCTCGTCTTCGTCTTCTGCGGCAACGGCACGCAGTGGCCGGGCATGGGAGCCGCGCTGATGGCGCAGGAGCCCCTCTTCCGCACGGCGGTCGAGGAGGCGGACCGGCACCTGGAACCGCTGCTGGGCTGGTCGGTGGCGGAGCTGCTGGCGGAGAGTCCTCAGGAGGGGACGGCGGAGCGGTTGGCGGGGCGGATGTCGGACACCGCTTTCGCCCAGCCCGCGCTGTTCGCCTACCAGCTCGGTCTGGTGGCCCTGCTGGCCGGGTACGGGACGGTCCCGGCCGCCGTGCTGGGGCACAGCGTCGGCGAGGTGGCGGCGGCGTGCGTGAGCGGGGCGCTCGACCTGCCGGGCGCGGCGCGGGTGGTCGCCGAACGCAGCCGGGCGCAGGCCGCGACGGCCGGGACGGGCCGCATGGCCGCGATCGGGCTGGGCGAGGAGGAGGCCCGGGAGGCGATCGCCGCGTACGAGGGGCTGCTGGAGCTCGCGGCCGTCAACAGCGCCCGGGACGTGACCGTCTCCGGGCAGGCCGAGGCACTGCGGTCGCTGGGGCGGGAACTGGCCGCACGGGAGGTGCCGTTCCGCGAGCTCGGCGTCGACCACGGCTTCCACAGCGCGGCGATGGACCCGATCGAGGAGCCGCTGCGGGTGGGGCTGGCAGGTCTGGTCGCGCACCTGCCGCGGGTGCCGATGTACTCCACGGTGACGGGCGGGACCGTCACGGACGGGCAGCTGGACGCCGCGTACTGGTGGCACAACGCCCGCCGGCCGGTGCGGTTCGCGGAGGCGGTGGCGCGGGCGGCGGAGGCCGGGCTCGCGGCCGTGGTGGAGATCGCCCCGCAGCCGGGGCTGGCCGGCGCGCTGCACCGTATCGCCTCCGAGACCCCGGGCGGCCCGTTCCCCGTCGTCTCCCCCGTGACCCGCGAGCGGTGCGACGGGGCGGCCGTGCGCCGGGCCGCGGCACGGCTGCTGGCCGCCGGGGACGCCGGTGCGGCGGAACGCTGGTTCCCCGGGCCCGGCTTCGTCGCGGACCTGCCGCCCTACCCCTGGCAGCGCGAGCCGTACTGGCACGGCACGCCGGAGTACTGGGTGCGCACCAGCGGCGACGGGGTCCTGGTGCACCCGCTGCTGGGCGAGCGCGCACCGGTGCTGGAGCCCACGTGGCACACGCCCGTCGAGCGCACCCGCACCCCGTGGCTGGCCGACCACCGCGTCGCCGGGTCCGTGGTGATGCCCGCCACCGGGTTCGTGGAGCTGGCCCTGGCCGCCGGGCGGGAGGCCTTCGGCGGCCCGGCCGAGATCGACGACCTGGAGATCACCCGCGCCCTGCCCCTGGCCTGGGACGCGGCGATGGACGTCCGCCTGACGACGTCCCTGAGCGACGAGGACGGCATCGTCCGCGTCGCCAGCCGCACCGGTGACACGGGCGGCTGGCGGCTGCACGCCCGCGGCCGGGTCCGGCGCGCCACCGCGGCCCGGCCGGAGCCGGTGGACGTGGCGCAGGTGCGGCGGCGGATGACCGGCTGCGTCCCCGGCGAGGAGCATTACGCCGTAACAGCCGCGGCCGGTCTTGCGTACGGCCCGGCGTTCCGGGTGCTGCGCGAGCTGCACACCGGGGACGGCGAGGTCCTCGCCGCCTACCACTGCGACCCGCCGGACGACGGCTACGGCGGCTACGTGGTCCATCCCGCGCTGCTCGACGGCGCCTTGCAGGCGGGGGCACCGCTGCTGGCGGGCGCGGAGACCGGCTACCTGCCGTCGGGAGTGGACGGCGTCCGCATGTGGGCGCGGCCTGCCGCCGACGGGCTGGTGCACGTACGGCAGCGTTCGCGCACCGCGCGCGAGGCCGTGTGGGACGTCACGGTCACCGGCGAGGACGGCGCGGTGGCGCTGGAGCTGACCGGCTGCCGCCTGCAGCGGCTGGTCCTGCCGGCCGGGGACCGGGGCGAGGAGTTCGCCATGGTTCTGCGCGCAGCGCCGCTGCCCGGTCAGCCGGTGCCGGCGTGGGCGCCGCCGTCGCCACACGAGGTGGCCGCGGCGGCGGAGGAAGGGCTGGAGCGGCTGCGGACCGGGGCGTGGGCCGGGCGGTACGGGAAGGCGCATACCTTCCTGCAGCGGGTCACCGGGGCCGGCGCGGCCAAGGCCTTCGCCCAACTACTGCCGGGGCGGGACGAGTTCACGTTCGCCGACCTCCGTGCGGCGGGAGTGCTGCCGCGGCACGAGCGGCTGGTGCGGCTGCTGGCACGCACGGCGGAGAAGGAGGGGCTGCTGGCGCCCGCCGGGGAGGGCTGGCGATTGCTGGGAACCGGGACGGTGCCGGGCCCGCGCGAGGTGTCCGGGCTCGCCGACTACCTCCCCTCGCACGCCCTCAACCTGCGCTTCGCCCTGCAACTGCCGGATCTGCTGTGCGGGCGGCGGGACGCGCTGGAGCTGCTGTTCCAGGACAGCGGCCCGGAGCTGGTCCAGCAGTACTACGACATCAACCCTCCGGTGGCGGCCCACAACCGCATGGTCGCCGAGCTGCTGGGCGCGCTGATCCGCGCCTGGCCCGCCGACCGGCCGCTGCGCATCCTGGAGGTGGGTGCCGGTACGGGCGGGCTGGCCGTGCACCTCCTGCCGCTGCTGGACGGCCGCGCCCAGTACGTCTTCAGCGACGTCTCCGCCGCGTTCTTCCCCCCGGCCCGGGACCGCCTCGGCCGCTACGACCCCCTCGTCACCTACCGTGCCTTCGACCTGAACGCCGAACCGGAGGAACAGGGCTTCGCCGAGGGCTCCTTCGACGTCGTCGTCGCCGGCGTCGCGCTGCACACGGCGCTGGACCTGCGGGAGAGCCTGCGACGGCTGGCCCGGCAGCTCGCCCCCGGGGGACACCTGCTCGCCCTGGAGGTCCACGAACCCCCCGTCCTGGCGCTGGTGTTCGGCACCCTGGAAAACTTCTGGGCGGCCCGCGACACCGCGCTCCGCCCGGAATCCATCCTGCTGGCCCGCGAGCGGTGGCCGGACGTGCTGTCCGGGAGCGGCTTCGCGGACGTGGTGCAGGTGAGCGCCGCGAGCGCACCCGCGAGCGAGCACTTCTCCGTGCTCCTCGCCCGTACCCCGGTGGCGGGCGGAGCCCCGCCGACCGTCCCCACCGGGCCGCCCGTCCGGGACTCCTGGCTCCTCGTCACCGAGGACGCCGCCGAGAGCGCCCTGGGAACACACGTGGCCGCGGAACTGACCGCCGCGGGCTGCACGGCGGCACGCGTGGTGCCCCTGCCGGAGGGCACGGAGGGATGGCAGGACCTCCTCGGGCAGGCACCTCCGGCAGCGATCGCCCTTCTGCTGAGCGCCGCCCCGGACCGGGCCGCCGAGGGCGACCCCGCCGCCTGCACGGAACTGGCCGTGCGCCGGGCCGCCGCACTGCGCTCCCTGGCCCCGGCCCTGGCCGGTCGGGCACCGCGGGGCGCTCCCGGACGGCACTTCGTCCT
Organism: Streptomyces telluris; assembly: GCF_024519335.1. Lineage (NCBI taxonomy): Bacteria > Bacillati > Actinomycetota > Actinomycetes > Kitasatosporales > Streptomycetaceae > Streptomyces > Streptomyces telluris. The sequence continues at coordinate 162,166 of NZ_JANIID010000004.1, read as the reverse complement.
GGTCACCCACCCCAGCGGGGCCCTGCCTCCGCCGGAACGGCCGGCCTTCCCCGGCCAGGCCGCCGCGTGGGGCGTGACCCGTACGCTGGCCAACGAAACGTCCGTCACCGTGCGGCGCGTCTCCCTCGACCGCGGAGCCGGCCCGGCCGGGGACGCGGCGCGGCTGGCCCGCGAGCTCCTCGCCGCGGCGCCCGAGGGCGGGCAGGACGAGGACGAGGTCGCCCTGACCCGGGGCGGCCGGTTCGTCCCCCGCTTCGAGCGGGCCGCTCCGCCCGCCGAACCGGCCGCCCCGGACGGCGGGATCCGCTACCGGCTGCACCTCCTGGACCAGGGCATGGCCTACGGGCTGCGGTGGGCCGAGACGAACGTCGCCGACCCGGGGCCCACGGACGTGGTCGTCGCGGTGCGCGCCGCGGCGCTCAACTACCGCGACGTGATGGTCGCGACGGGCCTGCTGCCACCGGTGGCCGAGGAGGGCGTCTCCTCGGAGGCCTATCTGGGCCTGGAAGGGGCCGGGGTGGTCACCGCCGTGGGAGAGGACGTCGCAGGCCTGTCCGTGGGCGACCGGGTCTTCGGCCTGTTCCCCGGGGCCTTCGCCTCCCACGTGCGGATCCCGGCCGCCGCGGTGCGCCCGGTCCCCGACGGCATGACGTTCGGGGAAGCGGCCACCTTGCCTGCGGTGTTCTTCACCGTCCAGCACAGCCTCAAGCACCTCGCCCGCCTCCGGCCGGGCGAGACGCTCCTCGTCCACGGGGCCGCCGGAGGCGTCGGCATGGCGGCGGCCCAGTACGCCCGGCTCGTGGGCGCCCGGTTCTTCGCGACGGCGGGCAGCCCTCTCAAGCGGGACCTGGCGCGCGCCCTGGGCGCCGAGCTGGCGCTGGACTCACGCACGCACGCCTTCGCCGAGCGGGTCCGCGAGCACACGGGCGGGCGCGGCGTCGACGTCGTGCTCAACTCCCTCAGCGGCGAGGCCGCGGCCCGTACCCGCGAACTGCTGGCCCCCTGCGGCCGGTTCGTCGAGCTCGGCAAGCGGGACGTCCTGGGCAACCGGCGCATGCTGCAGAAGGCGCTGGCGGGGAACGCCGTGCACTGCGTCGTGGACGCCGCCAACCTGGCCTGGCAGGACCCCGGCCACGCGGCGGCCGTCTTCGACGAGGTCCTCGCGCACATCCGCGCCGGCGACTACGTTCCGCTGCCCCACCTGGTCTATCCCGCCCACCGCGTCGAGGAGGCGTTCCGGCTCCTGCAGCACTCCAAGCACCTGGGCAAGGTCGTGATCACGTTCGACGAGCCGGTCCCCGTCCACCGCGCCCCCCGCCCCCTGCGGCTCGCCGCCGACGGGACCTGCCTCGTCACCGGCGGCCTGGGCGGCTTCGGCGCGGAGACCGCGCGGTGGCTCGCCGCGCACGGCGCCCGCCGGCTGGACCTCGTCAGCCGGCGGGGCGAGGAGGCGCCCGAGGCCGGAGAACTGCTGGCCGGGCTGCGCGCACAGGGCGTCGACGCGCGGGCCCACGCCGTCGACATCGGTGACGCGCCGGCCGTGCGCCGGCTCCTGGCGGAGCTCGAAGCGGAGGGCCGTCCCGTCCGGACGGTCGTGCACGCGGCAATGCACCTCGACGACGACGCCCTGACGGAGCTCACCGACGAACGGCTCCGCTCCGTCCTCGCCCCGAAGTGGACCGGGGCCCTCCTGCTGGACGAGCTGTGCCCGCAGGCGGACTTCGTCGTCTACTCCTCCATCAGCGCCGCCGTCGGGATCGCGCACCAGAGCGCCTACGCGGCGGCCAACCTCGCGATGGAAGCGCTCGTGCGGGCGCGGCGGGCCGCGGGCCGCCCCGGCCTGGCCGTGGCCTGGGGCGCCATCGACCGCGTCGGCTATGTCGCCCGCAACAACCTGACCCCCGTCCTGAGCGCCTTCGGCGCCCTTCCCGTCGATCCGGGCGACGCCCTGACCGCGCTGGAGGGGATGCTCGCCGGGCGGACGGAGCGGGCCGCGTTCGCCCGCCTGGACTGGGGCCGCGTCATGACGCTCCTGCCGTCCTCGAACAGCCCCCGCTTCGCCGCCGTCCTGCCCACCACCGTCGAGGGCACCACCTGGCACCTGGAAGAGCTCCTGGAACGGCTCGCGGGCGCCTCCGCCGCCGAGGGCCGGCTCCTCGTCGAGGACCTGATCACGTCCATGGTCGCCGACACGCTGCGCATGCCGCCGGAGGAGGTCGACCGGCACCGGCCGCTGCAGCAGTACGGCATGGACTCGCTCATGGGGATGGAGATGCTCGCCAAGTTCCGCAAGCACCTCAACCAGGAGGTGCCGGTCATGGAGCTGCTGCACTCCGACGGCTCCGTCCGCGGCATCACCGAGACCGTCCTGCCCCACCTCCTCAAACAGGCCCGGGCGGGCACGCCGCCGGAGGGGCTCCCGGCGCTGCCGGCCCTGCCCGGCAGGCTCCCCGCCCTGAACGGCGGCCGGAAGGCGGGTGACGCGTGACCGTCCTGATCACCGGCGCCACGGGCTTCCTCGGCTCCCGGCTGCTCCGGGCGCTGCTGGGCGGCGGCCGGCCCGTGGCGGCCCTCGGCCGCGACGCCGCCGGCCTGCCCCTGGCCGCCCGGCTGGAGAAGGCGCTGCGCGACTGCGGCGCCGACGACGCCGAACTGGCCCGGGCGCGCGCGCTGCTGACCGCCGTGCCCGTGGACCTGACCCGGCCCGGCCTGGGGCTGGAGCCCGCGGCCCACGACCGGCTCGCCGCGGAGGCCGAGGCCGTCTGGCACTGCGCCGCGGCCCTGTCCCTGATGGCCACCGTGGACACGCTCACGCCCGTCAACGTCACCGGCACCCGCCACCTCACCGAACTCGCCGACCGCGCCCCGGCGGGCGCCCCGTTCCTGTACGTCAGCACCGCCTACGTCGCCCGCGACGACGCCCCTGCCGTGACGGCCTCGCCGCTGGGCGAGGCCGTCACGGGCTACGAACGGACCAAGCGGCAGGCCGAGGGCGTCGTGCAGGAGTGGGCCGGCCGGCGGCGGCGCACGGCCCTCGTCCTGCGCCCGAGCCTCCTGGCCACCGCCCGGCCCGTCCCCGAAGGCGCTGCCCAGCAGCCCCTGTCCGTCCTCGGCACGGTCCTGCGCGACCTCGTCGGGCAGGCCCCGCCGCTCCTGCGGGGCGCCTTGCTGCGCAGGCACGCCGGCGTGCCGCGCGTGCGTCTGCGGCTGGTGGGCGACTCCGCCTCCCGCCTGAACATCGTCCCCGTCGAGTACGCCGTCGACGCCATGGTCCGTCTCGCGCGCCTGCCGCACCCGCCCGGCGTCACGGCCTACCCGGTGGTCCACCCCGTGGACACGCCCGCGCCGGTGCTGGTCGCGGCCGTCGGCGAGCTGCTGCCCGGCGTCGAGCTGGTGCTCCGGCCCTCGGTCGACCGCCCCAACCTCGTGGAGCAGCAGGTCAACCCGATCCTGGAGAGCTTCTTCGGGCGCGACTGGCGCAGCCGGGCCGACGACGGGACCCCGCTGCGCGACGCCCTGCCCGGCCTGCCGCCGCCCGCCCCCGTCGACGGCGCCTACGTCCGGGCCGCCCTGAACGTCCGCATCCCCCTGCACGGCTGACAGGAAGGCCCACCGTGAACGAGGACAACCGCAGGCCCCCCGAAGGCAGGACGGCGTGGCGGAAGGCGGCGGTCCTCGCCGTTCCGGCGCTGGCGGCCGTCGCCGTGATGGCGGTCGGGATGGCGGAGGGCGTCCTGGCGTCGTCGTTCGCCGTGTCCGGGTCGGCCTTCCAGGTGTCGTCGGGCGAGCTGTCGAGCAACGGCCTCGCGTCCTTCGTCGAGGTCGACCGCTCCGCGGACGGCGCGGCCCGGCCGGTGGCGCTGCTGGGCATCGGGAACGCCACGCTCTCCGACATCTGCCAGTCCGCGCAGGTCCCGACGCCGCTGGGGCCGGTGGTGTTCAAGCTGACGGCCGGCGGGAAGGCCGGTGCCGTCCGTGCGAGCAACCTGGTCCTCGACAGCGAGGACCTGACCGGCGACGCCTCCTTCGGCCGGGTGGAGATCGGCCGGGACGCCTCCACGCTGGACACCGTGCCCGGAGTGCGGGGAAAGCCCGGGCAGTTCGGGCTGCAGGCCTCGGAGGTCTCGGTGACCGGGGTGCGCTCCCACGCCCGCTCCGCGACCGGGGGCGACTTCAAGCTCAAGGGGCTCGCGCTGAACGTGAGCCTGGACGGAAAGGCGTGCTTCTGATCCCGCGACCGGCCCTCGGGGGCTTCCCGCGGCCATGGCCGTCCGGGCCGTCCGCCTGGCGGCGCTGGCGGCGGACCCGGCCGTTCTGGGCCGGGGCCCTGCTCGTCCTCGCCGGCGCCGAGATCGCCGCGGTGCCGCTGGCACCGCTGGCCGTGCTCCTCGGCCTGGGGCTCGGTGGCATCGCCGCCCTCGGCATCGGCGTCGCACTCGTCGCGGCGGGCCTCTTCCTGTGGTTCCTGCCGCACACCCACCACTACGTCGGCGTGCACGCGGTGATCCTGTCGGTGCTGTCCTTCGCCGTGACGAACCTAGGGGGGTTCTTCGCCGGCATGCTGCTGGGGATCGCGGGCGGGGCGATGGGCTTCGCGTGGACGCCGCGGCGACCTGAGCCGGCCGGGCCGCAGCCGGAGCCGGTGCTCGCGCAACAGCCCCCGCCGGGGCCCGCGGAGCCCCCGCGCGGCACGGCGCAGCCGCCGAAGACGCTGGCGGTGGCCCTCCCCCTGGTGCTCCTCGCGGCGATGGGCGCCCCCGCGCCCGGCCCGCGCCCGCCGGCTCCCGGCGCCGTGACCGCCGCGCGCACGCCGCCGACGGTGACCACCACCCGGTTCGCCCCGTCCGGCTTCACGCTGGCCCGCGTCGCCCACGTCCCGACGGCGGGCGGCCCGCGCCGGGCCATGGTGCTGAGCATGCGGGCCGCGTCGCTGGCCGACTACCGGCTGCGGACGCGGGACGGGGGCGGCGCCGAACTGTCCCTGAGCGCCGACGAACTGAGGCTCGGCGGGCGGGTGACGCTGTACCTCACCCGCCTGACCGGCTGCGTCCAGGGCGTCCTGTGCCTCACCTTCACCCCGGACCGGCTGCCCGTGCCGCCGGTGGCGCCGCCGTTCGTCTTCATGACGGACGTCACCGCCGAGCAGGCACTGGTCACGAGCGGCACCATCGCCGCGGACGGCCTGGGGCTGGGGCCCGTCCGTCCGTCCGCTCCCCCTCCTCCTACTCCTGTTCCTCCCACTACTCCTGTTCCTGCTCCTGCTCCCCGAGCGCGGTGAGGGTCTCGGCGAGCCACTCGGTCCAGAAGGTCTCCAGGCCGATGCCGCCGCGCAGCACCGCGTGGCGCAGCCGGTCCTCCTCGGCGTCGCGCTCCGGGGGGAAGTCGCGCTCCTCGATGGCCCGGTACTCCGCGAGCTGGCGCCGGTGCAGGTCCAGGTGGCGCCGCAGCTCCTCCTCCAGGCCGCCCGTGCCCACGACGGCCGCCGCGCGCAGGCGCAGCAGGAGCGGGTCGCGCACGGGCCGGGGGGCGTCGGTCCCGGAGACCCAGGCGGTGAGCGCGTCGCGGCCCGCGGGCAGGACCTCGTACTCCTTCTTCTGCCCGCGGGCGGGGGCACCGGCGGGCAGGGCCCGGATCAGCCCCGCCTCTTCGAGCTTCCCCAGCTCCCGGTAGATCTGCTGGTGCGTGGCGGACCAGAAGTAGCCGATCGACCGGTCGAAGCGGCGGGCGAGCTCCAGTCCCGAGGAGGGCTTCTCGAGGAGCGCGGTGAGGATCGCGTGCGGGAGGGACATGCCCGCATCCTAGGGACCGGGCCCCTCGCCCGGCCCCCGGGTGCGTCCTCGCGTCAGATCTCCGCCGCGAGTTCGGTGCCCTGGCGGACGGCCCGCTTGGCGTCGAGCTCGGCGGCCACGTCCGCGCCGCCGATGAGGTGGACGGACTGCCCGGCCGCGCGCAGTTCCTCGTACAGGTCTCGCCGCGGCTCCTGCCCGGTGCAGAGCACGACCGTGTCGACCGGCAGGACGGTGGACGCGCCGTCGACCGTGATGTGCAGGCCTTCGTCGTCGATGCGGTCGTAGGTGACGCCGGCGACCATGGTCACGCCGCGGTGCTTGAGCTCGGTGCGGTGGATCCAGCCGGTGGTCTTGCCCAGGCCCGCGCCGACCTTGCTGGTCTTGCGCTGGAGCAGGTGCACGGTGCGCGGCGGCTCGGGCCGGCGGGCCTCGCCGAGCCCGCCGGGCGTGCGGTATCCGGTGTCGACGCCCCAGTGGCGGAAGTACGTCTCGGCGTCCAGGCTCGCGTCCTCGCCGCTGTCGGTGAGGTGGGCGGCGACGTCGAAGCCGATGCCGCCCGCGCCGACGACGGCCACGCGCTCGCCGGCCTCGGCCCCGTCGCGCAGGACGTCGAGGTAGCCGACGACGCTGGGGTGGTCCGCGCCGGGGATGTCCGGGGTGCGGGGGGTGACGCCGGTGGCGATGACGACCTCGTCGTAGGCCCGGCCCGTGAGGTCCGCGGCGGTGACGGTGGTGTTCAGGCGGACGTCCACGCCGTGCTGGGCGAGCTGGGTGCGGAAGTAGCGCAGGGTCTCGCCGAACTCCTCCTTGCCCGGGACCCGCTTGGCGACGTTGAGCTGCCCGCCGATCTCCGCGGCCGCGTCGTAGAGCGTCACGGCGTGGCCGCGCTCCGCCGCCGAGACCGCGAAGGCGAGCCCGGCGGGGCCCGCGCCGACGACGCCGATGCGCTTGCGGCGCCGGGTGGGCGCGAGGACGAGCTCGGTCTCGTGGCAGGCGCGCGGGTTGACCAGGCAGGAGGTGATCTTCCCGCTGAAGGTGTGGTCGAGACAGGCCTGGTTGCAGCCGATGCAGGTGTTGATCGCGTCCGCCCGGTCCGCGCGGGCCTTGGCGACGAAGTCCGGGTCGGCGAGGAAGGGGCGGGCCAGCGAGACGAGGTCGGCGTGGCCCTCGGCGAGCAGCTGCTCGGCGACCTCGGGGGTGTTGATGCGGTTGGTGGTGACCAGGGGGACGGAGACGGACCCCATGACCTTCTTCGTCACCCAGGCGTACGCGCCGCGCGGCACGGAGGTGGCGATGGTCGGGATGCGGGCCTCGTGCCAGCCGATGCCGGTGTTGATGATCGTGGCGCCGGCGGCCTCGACCTCCCGGGCGAGGGTGATCACCTCGTCCAGGGAGGAGCCGCCGGGCACGAGGTCGAGCATCGAGAGCCGGTAGATCAGGATGAAGGAGGGCCCGAGGCGCTCGCGGGTGCGCCGGACGATCTCCAGGGGGAAGCGGATGCGGTTCTCGTACGAGCCGCCCCAGCGGTCGGTGCGCCGGTTGGTCGCGGCCGCGATGAACTCGTTGATCAGGTAGCCCTCGGAGCCCATGATCTCGACGCCGTCGTAGCCGGCGTCCCGGGCGAGCTCCGCGGTCCGCACGAAGTCCTCGACGGTCGCCTCGACCTCCTCGTCGGTGAGGGCGTGCGGGACGTACGGGCTGATGGGCGCCTGCACGGCGCTGGGCGCGACCAGGTCGGGGTGGTGGGCGTACCGGCCGAAGTGGAGGATCTGCAGGGCGATCCGGCCGCCCTCGCGGTGCACGGCGTCGGTCACGACCCGGTGCTCCTCGGCCTCGGCCGCCGTGGCCAGCCGGGCCCCGCCCGCCCAGGGGCGCCCCCGGTCGTTGGGGGCGATGCCTCCGGTGACGATCAGCCCGGCTCCGCCGCGGGCCCGGGCGGCGTAGAAGGCCGCCATCCGCTCGAAGCCCCGCTCGGCCTCCTCCAGCCCGACGTGCATGGATCCCATGATCACGCGGTTGGGCAGCGTGGTGAACCCCAGGTCGAGGGGGCGCAGGAGGTGCGGGTACGGGGCCGCCTGGGCGGCCGGGCTGGAGGGACTCATCGGGGGCCTTCCTCGCGGTGTCGTCCCCTCTAGTTCTAGAACACCGGATCCGCTTTTGCAACAAGTTGCATAAGGATCTCGATGGGTTACTGGGAGAAAGGTGTACCAAGTGGAACATTTCATGATCAACTACAACTTTACCAACCCTTGGTGTAGTTGACTCAATCCATGCACCAGTCTCTGGATCAACACCGGAACCCCTGGTTCCATCAAGCAAGTTGAGAGGCACGGGATCACGTTGAACTCACGCGTCATGCGCAACGGCGGCAGACTGGCGGCCCTTTCGGTGGCCGCACTCGGAATGACGGCGGCCATGGCCCTGCCGGCGGCCGCCGCCGACGAGCCCACCCGCAAGGAGCTCATAGCCGACTGCGCGTCGGGCGAAGGGAAGTGCAGCTTCAACGACCCGGTGCTCGGCAAGGCCTTCCTCGGCGAGTTCCGCCAGGTCTCCAACTCGCTCTACAACTGCAGCACCTCGGACGCCACGCAGTCGATGGGCTGGTCCGACTCGGTCGGCTCGACCGACTCCGTGGGCGTCTCCGTCACGGCCGGCGGCAAGATCGCGGGCATCGTCGACGTCAGCGTCACCGCGAACTACGGCCACTCCTGGTCCAGTTCCCACGAGGAGAACAGCTCCCTGAACATGACGGTCAAGCCCGGCGAGGTGGGCTGGATCTCCCGCGCCCAGGTGATGCAGACCGTCTCGGGCACCTGGCAGACCCACTACGACAGCCCCAAGTGGGGCCACTACTACTGGTACGTCCCCGACACCATCACCGGCCCCGCCAAGAACGGCACGGACGGGCAGAGCAACGCGGTGGTCGTCAAGACCCGCAAGATGACGTCGGCGGAGAAGGCGTCCTGCTCCTCCGGCAGCAAGGCCGGCAAGGCGTTCACCGCCCAGCGCTGATCCCGGCGCCGGCCCCGGGGCCGACCGTTTCCCACCCGGCCCCGCCCGGCGGCACCCCCGTCCGCCGGGCGGCGCGCAGCGGTCGGCTCAGGCGCACTCCCCCGTGCGCGCCCGGTGGTGACCGAGCGCCCTGTCGACCAGTTCCCCCGCACTGCCCGCGTACCGCGTCGGATCGAGGAGCTTGGCCAGGGCCTCCGGCGAGAGGTGCCGGCCGATGACGGCGTCGGCGGCCGCGGCCTCCGCGAAGGAACCGCCGCCGGCCATCGCTTCGGCCGCGACCCGGGTGATGTGCTTCTTCGCCTCCGCCTTGCCCATGCCCGCCGCCAGGTGGACGGCCAGGCGCTCGGCGACCACCTGCCCCCGGGTCAGGGTCAGGTTCTCCGCCATCCTGCCGGGTGCGGCGGTCAGGCCCTCCGCGAGCTCGGCCGCGGTGTGCGCGGCACCGCCGGCCAGCCGGAGCGCCTCGCGGAGCGGCTGCCATTCCGCGTGCCAGGCGCCGGCCGGCCGCTCGTCCTCGGCCAGCATGGCCTGGTGGAGGACGGACACGTAGCCCGGCATCTGCAGACCGGCGGAGACCAGCAGCGCGGACAGGACGGGGTTGCGCTTCTGGGGCATCGCCGAGGAGCTCCCGCGGCCGTCCACGAAGGGTTCTGCGGCCTCCCCCACCTCGGTGCGCACCATGTTCTGCACGTCGAGGCCGAACTTGCCCAGGGAACCCGCCAGCAGGGCCAGGTCGCCGCCCAGGCCCGCCACGGGGATGCGTGCCGTGTGCCAGGGCAGGACGGGGTCGGCCAGGCCCAGCTCCCGGGCGAACTCCGCCGAGAGCGACAGCGCCGAAAGGGCGTCCCCGGGGGCGCCGTTCAGCGCGGCGACCTCCTGGTAGGCGGCCATGGTCCCGGCGGCACCGCCCAGTTGCACGGGCAGCCGGGCCCGGGACGAGCGCAGCCGGTCCTCGGCTTCCCCGACGGCATGCATCCAGCCCGCCGCCTTGAGGCCGAAGGTGGTCGGCACGGCGTGCTGGGTGAGTGTGCGGGCGGCCATCGGGGTGTCACGGTGGGCCGCGGCCAGGGCGGCCAGGGCCCGGCCCACCCGGGTCAGGTCCTTCAGGACCAGGTCGAGTGCGCGCGCGGTGACCAGCATGGCCGCGGAGTCCAGGATGTCCTGGCTCGTACTGCCGAAGTGGACGTGTTCGGCCGCGGCCGGGTCCTCGGCCGCCACCGCCCGCGTGAGGTCTCCGACGAGGGCGACCACCGGATTGGCGGCTTCGCGCGCCCTGACCGCCAGGGAGACGAGGTCGAAGCGTCCCTTGTTTGCGACGGAGGCGATGGCGTCGGCCGACGCCTGCGGGATCACGCCGAGGCGGGCCTGGGACCGGGCCAGGGCCACCTCCGCATCGAGCATCGCCCGGAGCCAGGCGGCGTCACCGAGCAGCGCCTCGGCAGGAGTTCCCGCGCGGACGGTGGACAGCAGGCCGGCGTCCAGGTCCCGAGCGGCGTCCGGCGGCTCAGGTGCAGGCGTGTTCATACGGGGCGGTTCCCTTCATGACGGAGGACTGCTGCGGGGCGGGTGGCGCGTGCGGTCAGCGCCGCCCGGGCGATGGCGTCGGAGTCGCCGAGCGTCACGGAGTTCACCCCCGGCCGCACGCCTGCGGCCGTGACCCAGTGGACGTGTTCCGTGGGGATCCCGTAGGCGAACCGGGCGGGGTGCGGGCGCCCGCCCGCGTCGATCACTCGGTACGGGCGGCCGGTGACGCTCAAGCCACCCGTCCGGTAGCCGGGACCGGACGGATCGCCGATGTCGTACGGGCGGCACCGGCCGGCCGCCAGGAGGTCGCTCATCAGGGGGTCCCGGGTCGTGCGGAGGTCCGGCTCGGGAAGCCTGGCCTCGACGAGGGCCGCCACGCGCACGGGGTCCGCCGCCCGGGTGAGACGGGACGTGACGGCGAACCCGCCCGTCTCCGCGTCGGCCCTCACGGTCATTCCCGGGCCCACGAGGGTGAGGACGCCGGCCTCGACGAGCGCGGTCATCTCCTGGATGCGCCGCACCGGAGGGCCGATGGAGAGGAAGGCGTTCAAGGGCGTGTACCAGTGGTCCAGGTCGGCCCGGTAGGAACTGCCCGTGATTCCCCCGTGGTCGACGATGAGACGTATCTCGTTGCGGAGGTCGCGCAGAACGTCCAGGGCCGCCTTGAGCGGGTTGGTCACATTGCCCTGCGACGCCATGGCGGCGTCGGCGCGCAGGTGACCGACCAGCCAGGTGTTGAAGCCGGCGATTCCCTGGAAATCCTGTCCCTCGTACGGTTGCTGGAGACGGTTCCAGTCCCAGTGGTCCTCACGGCCGACCGAGAACTCCAGCAGCAGCGGCTCCTCCGGCTCGGCGGCGGCGACCACCTTGGCGTACCGCGTGAGGAATTCCCCGGCGACGTCATGGTCCTCCCGCAGTGCGATCAAGGCGGCGTAGTAGGTTCCTTCAACTTCCTTGCTCGCCAGCGGCCATATGTCCCTGCGGAAGTCGGCCGGGCGGCCCGTTGCCGCCCGCTTCCTGAACCGGTCGATGACGTCGGGTGTCAGGAAGAGCGGAGAGTGGCGCTCGGACACGCCCTTCTCGTTCTCGCCCCGCGCGTGGTGGGGGATCCCGCGCCGGGATCCGGCGACGAGCCGCGGCTCCGCCCCCGACGGCTCGTAGACGAGCCCCCGGTCGCCCGGGCGGAACGTCCCGCCCCGGCCGGTGGTCAGGAGGGCCATGTAGTCGAAGAAGTTGAGCCCGAGGCCGCGCAGGGCGACGACGGAACCGGGAGACAAGCCGGTCAGGTCGGCGTCGGCGGGATTGGACGGCGGGACGTACACGCTGCCGTGACGTTCCGCATGGTCCGCGAGCACGCGCTCGGGGCCCGACGGAGCGGCGTCCGTGTGCCCTTGCGCGAGAACGACCGCATCGAGCCCGGACAGGACGGCTCCGTCGTCCAGCTCGACTTCCTGCCGGCCGTCGGCGCCGTCGGCGAGCCGGACCGCCACGGCCCTGTGCCGGTGCACGGTGACCTGTTCCGGTGCGGCAGCGACGATGTGCTCGTAGGCCCACTCCAAGTAGGCGCCGTAGAAAGCCCTCGACGGATAGGTGTCGGGACCCAGCCGCGCGGCTTCCTGCCGCACGGCCGCCGCGTAGGCGTCCCCCCGGTCGGTGGAGGAGAGCGCCCGGGCCCATTCGTGAAGGCTCGGCCCCGTGGCCACCGGGCCCTCCAGCTCGACGCTCTCGTCCGTGAAGATCGTGATCTGGGAGGCCACCGTGTTCATCAGCAGGTCGTGCGGCTGGTCCGTCCGCCAGACCCTGCCGGATCCGGCGGCGAAGGGCTCGACGACCTCAAGGGTGACGGGAACACCGGGGATCACGGCCGGTGCGTTGACGCATATTCTCTCGATGACCGAGAGGCCGCGCGGGCCGGCCCCGATCACGGCAATGGACCTGGTCTCAGATTCGGATGACGCCATGTTCAGCTTGCTCCTTAGCACGGCTCTCACGCCGTCCGGTCAGGGTGCCGCGATCAGTGCTTTGCGGAACTGCTCGATCACGCCGTCGAGCATTTCCGTGCTCTCGGGCAGAATGCTGGGGCTGCCGCTGCTGCAGTCCAGGTGCTTGTCCAGCAGGAAGAAGCTCTGCACGACGTGGCGCGCGCCGAGCGACTGCACGACCGGCCGCAACGCGTAGTCCAGGACGAGGACGTGAGCCGTGCTGCCGCCGGTGGCCAGCGGCAGCACGACCTTGCCGGTGAAGCCGAACTGCGGGAGCAGGTCCAGGAAGACCTTGAGCAGCCCGGAGTAGCTCGCCTTGTAGGTCGGTGTGGCCAGGACGATCCCGTCGGCCCGGGCGACCTGCTCGGCCGCCTCGGCGATCGCCGGGTCCGAGCGGTCCGCGTTGAGCAGCGCCGCCGCGGGCAGCGTACGGACCCTCAGGTGCGCGGCGTTCCATTCGTATTCGGCAAGCCGCTCCGCCACCAGATCGCCGACCATTTCGGTCTTGGAGGTCGGAGACGGACTGCCGGAAATTACCAGGACTTTGGACACGGCCGCTCCTAGGAAGTGTCGCGATAGAGGTTTTCTCAGGTGTTCCTGGGGTTACAGGTCAGCGGACGAGGAGCTCTTTCAGCTGCTGCGCATCCGGCCGTTGTTCCACTGCCGGGGCGAATGCGGCACCGGCATCGCCCGAGCGGGCGTCGCCGGGCTCGCCCTGCACCGCGCGCGTCGCGTCGAGCCACCGGCAGATGCCGTCGACCGCCCCGGCGCAGCCGCCGCAGCCGGTGGAGGCACGCGTGACGCGGGACAGGGCGTCCGGGGTACGGGCCCCGCCGCGCCAGCCGGCCACGAGGGCCCGCTTGGTGACGTTGTTGCAGCGGCAGACGACGGCCTCGTCGGGGAGGTCTCCGGGAGCGTCCGCCCGTCCGGCGACGGCCCGTCCGGCCAGCAGGGAGAGCCGGTCGACGGGGGTGGGCGCGCCGGCGTCGTAGAGCTGGCTGACGGCGGCCACGGAGGAGGGGAAGCCGAGCAGGATGGCGCCGACGACGCGCTCGTCCTGCAGGGCCAGGCGGGCGTACTGGCCACGGGCCGGGTCGGCCAGCGTGACGACCTCGGCGCCGGGGAGGGCGTGGTTGCCGTCGCCGATGACGGCGAGGTCGACGCCGCGGGCCTTGAGGCGGGTGACGGTACGGGTGGCGGTGTAGGGGCGGTCTCCCCCGGTGAGGGCTTCGGCGAGGGTCTCGGCCTGCTCCCAGGCGGGGGCGATGAGGCCGGGGACCAGCCCGGCGTGCTCCGCGCAGTCGCCCAGTGCGTGGATGCGGGGGTCGCTGGTGCGCATGTGGTCGTCCACGACGATGCCGCGGCCGACATCGAGCCCGGCGGCCCGGGCCAGCTCGGTGTTGGGCTGGACGCCCGCGGAGACGACGACCAGGTCGGCGGGCAGGCTCGACCCGTCGTCGAGGACGAGCCGGCCGCCGGTCCAGGAGGCGGCCGCCCGGCCGGTGTGGATGCGGATGCCGAGGCGTTCGAGCACGCCGGCCAGGGTCTTCCCGGCGGGCGCATCGAGCTGACGCTCCATCACATGTGGTCCCATGTGCACCACGTCGACGCCGTGGCCCCGGTCGCCGAGGGCGCGGGCGACCTCCAGGCCGAGCACGCCGCCGCCCAGGACGACGATGCTGCCCGCACGGGGCAGGAGGTCCTCCAGACGCCGGCAGTCGGCCAGGGTGCGCAGGGCCACCACGCCGTCGGCGGGGCCGCCCCCGGCGCCGGTCAGGCCGGGCAGGGGCGGCAGGAAGCAGCGCGCGCCGGTGGCCAGCACGAGCTCGTCGTAGGGGTGCAGCAGCCCGTCGCCGGTGCGCACCGTGCGCCGTTCCCGGTCGATCCCGGTCACGACGGCTCCCCTGCGGACGGTGACGGTGCCGCTGTCGTGGCCCGTGAGGTACGTCTGCTCGGGGGAGAGCTTCCCGGAGATCACCGAGGGCAGCAGCACCCGGTTGTAGGCGGGTTCGGCCTCCGCGCCCAGGACGGTGACGGCGGCCCGGGGGGCGCGCGTGCGCAGCAGTTCGGCGAGCCGGTGCCCGGCCGGGCCGTTGCCGACGATGACGATGCGGTTCACAGCGCACCGCTGCCGGTCGCGGCGCCGGAGCCCAGCGGCTCCAGCCGTACGGAACAGACCTTGAACTCCGGCATCCGCGACACCGGGTCCAGCGCGGGGTTGGTGATCAGGTTGGCCCTTCCGGCGCCGGGGAAGTGGAACGGCAGGAACACGGTGTCGGTGCGCAGCGAGGCCACCGTGCGGACCCGTGCGACGGTCGCGCCGCGCCGGGAGACGACGCGGGCCAGTCCGCCCGCGGTCAGCCCGCTGCGGCGGGCGGTGTCGGGGTGGACCTCCACGAACGCCTCCCCGTCGGCTTCCACGGACTCGGGGACGCGGCGGGTCTGGGCCCCGCTCTGGTAGTGCGCGAGCACCCGGCCCGTGGTGGCGTGCAGCGGGTAGGCGCCGTCGGGCAGTTCCGCGGCGTCGCGGTGGGCGACCGCCCGGAACCGGGCGCGGCCGTCGTCGTGGGCGAAGCGCTCCAGGAACAGCCGCGGCGTCGGCGAGCCGCCGGCGGGGAACGGCCAGTGCGCCGGCTCCGCCCGGCCCTCCAGGTGCTGCGGTTCGATGCCCGAGTAGTCCGCGGCCCCGCCCTGCGAGGCGCGCCGCAGCTCGGCGAAGACCTCGCCGGGGTCGTCGGGGAAGCGGTGGGCGGGCTGACCGAGCCGGCCGGCGAGTTCGCGCAGGACCCACAGGTCGGTGCGCACGCCCGGCGGCGGGTCGACCGCGCGGCGGCGCCGCAGCACCCGCCCTTCGAGGTTGGTCATGGTTCCTTCCTCCTCGGCCCACTGCGTCACCGGCAGCACCACGTCGGCCAGCCGCGCGGTCTCCGACGGCACGAAGTCGGCCACCACCAGCAGGTCCAGCGCGGCGAGCCGGTCGGTGATCCGCCGGGCCGCGGGCGCCGACACCACCGGGTTCGAACCGAACACCAGCAGCGCCCGCGGCCCGCCCGGCCGGCCCAGGGAGTCCAGGAGCTCGTAGCCGCTGGGGCCCGCTCCCGGCAGGTCGCCGGGGTCTACGCCCCATACGCCGGCCACGTGTTCCCGGGCCGCCGGGTCGGTGATCTTGCGGTAGCCGGGCAGCTGGTCGGCCTTCTGGCCGTGCTCGCGGCCGCCCTGCCCGTTGCCCTGGCCGGTCAGGCACCCGTAGCCCGAACCCTCCCTGCCCGGCATGCCCAGCGCCAGCGCCAGGTTGATGTAGGACGAGACGGTGTCGGTGCCCTTGGAGTGCTGCTCCGCGCCGCGGCCGGTGAGGACGTACCGGCGCTTCGCCGCGGCGAGCATGCGCACCGCGGCGTACTGGTCGGCGACCGGCACTCCGGTCACCCGCTCGGTGCGCTCCGGCCACCACTCGGCGGCCCGCCGCCATGCCTCGTCGAACCCGGTCGTGCGCCGCGCGACGTAGTCGCGGTCCACGTGCCCGTCCACGACCGCGACGTGCAGCAGGCCCAGGGCGAGCGCCAGGTCCGTGCCCGGGGCGGGGCTCAGGTGCAGCGCCGCGCGCTCGGCCGTCGCCGACCGCCGGGGGTCCACGACGATCAGGTCGGCGCGGGCCAGGTGCTGCATGAGCGGCGGCATGGTCTCCGCGACGTTCGCCCCGGCCAGTAGGACCACCTCGGCCGAGGCCAGGTCGGTCACCGGGAACGGCAGGCCCCGGTCCAGTCCGAACGCCGCGGATCCGGCCGCCGCGGCCGAGGACATGCAGAACCGGCCGTTGTAGTCGATCTGCGAGGTGCCCAGCGCGACCCTCGCGAACTTGCCCAGCGTGTAGGCCTTCTCGTTGGTCAGCCCGCCGCCCCCGAACACCGCCACGGCGTCCGGGCCGTGTGCGCGGGCGATCCTGCGGAGCTCCGCGCCGACGTGGTCCAGCGCGGTCTCCCACGGCACCTGCCGCTGCTCCGCCCCCGGCTGCGGCCGCATCAGCGGCGAGGTCAGCCGGTCCGCCGCGGACAGCACCCGGGGTGCCGTCCACCCCTTCATGCACAGACGGCCCGCGTTGACGGGGAAGTCCTCGTCCGGGGAGACCGTCAGCCCCTGGGGCGAGACCTCCAGCCGGGTCCCGCACTGCAGCGCGCAGTACGGGCAGTGGGTCCGTGTCATCCTCGGCTCCTCACGCCGGTTCCGGGCGGGGCCGGTCGGCCGCGGCCGGCCGGTCCTTGCGCAGGTAGACCGCGCGCACCACGAGGACGCAGGCCGCGTAGAAGACGAGGAACCCCGCGATGGCCGGGCCGGCCGAGCCGGCGGCGCCGAAGGAGAACCTGAACGCCAGGTTGATGAGCACCCCGCCCAGCGCGCCCACCGCGCCGGCGATCGCGATCACCGCGCTGGAGGCCTGGGAGGACGGGCCGGCCGGGGAGCCCGCCGCACCGTCCGCCCGCCCCGCGAACACCTCGGGGATCATCCGGTACGTCGAGCCGTTGCCGATGCCGGCGAACGTGATGAGCACGGTGGACGCGATGATGAACGCCAGGGACGAGGACGCCTCCGTGGCCAGGTACAGGAACGCGGTCCCGGCCGTCATCGCCAGCAGCATCCACAGCGTGACCCGCGCCCCGCCCCACCGGTCGGCCCAGCGCCCGCCGACGGGGCGCGCGAGGGATCCCAGCAGCGGGCCGAGGAACGTCACCGACGCTGCCTGCAGCGCGGTGAAGCCGAACTGCTCCTTCAGCACCAGCCCGAACGCGAACCCGAAGCCGATGAACGAACCGAACGTCGTCACGTACAGCAGGGACAGCATCCACGTGTGCTTGTTGCGCAGCGCCGCCCGCTGCGCCGACCCCTGGTGCTGCAGCGTCGGCAGGTTGTCCATCCACAGGGCCGCGGCGACGGCGGCGAGCACGATCAGCGGCATGTAGAGCGAGACCAGGTAGACCGGGTGCGTGTCGCCGGCCGCCGCGAGCACGGCGAGGCCCGCCAGCTGGGCGGTCACCACGCCGAGGTTGCCGCCGCCGGCGTTCAGGCCCAGCGCCCATCCCTGCCGGTGCCGCGGGTAGAAGGCGTGGATGTTGCACATCGACGAGGCGAAGTTCCCGCCGCCGATTCCGGCGGTGGCCGCCACCAGCACGAACACCCACAGCGGCGTGCCGGGCAGCCGGACGAACACCGCCGCCAGCGCGGTCGGCACGAGCAGGACCAGCCCGGCGAACACCGTCCAGTTGCGCCCGCCGAACCGGGTCACCAGATATCCGTAGGGCAGCCGCATCAGGGCTCCGACCGCCGTCGGGATGCTGATGAGCAGGAACTTGTCCGAGGCACTGAAGGAGAACCCGTTGTCCGGCCCGAGGAAGAGCACGAGCACCGACCACAGGGTGAAGACCGAGAAGCCTATGTGCTCATTGACGATGGACACCACGAGATTGCGGCGGGCGACCCTGCTGCCCGTCTCGCGCCAGAAGCGCTCGTCCTCCGGGTCCCAATTCGCCAGTAACGACGGTGACCTGTCCTGCACCTGGGTCATCGGATATTCCTTCCCCCACCGATCGGGACGCGTGATAAGCGAATCGAGACGTGCAGTGATGACTTGATGGATTGCGCGGTGAGCAGTGAGCAGTGAGCAGTAGAAGAACGGGCGGGTGGGGCGCGGCGGATGCCGCGCCCCACCCGCCCGGCGATCAGGCCGGCCAGCCGAACGCGCTGATGGTGTCGCGGGCGCGGCCCGGCTCGGGGTCGTTGAAGACGAAGCAGCGGGTGTTGCTGACGCTGCCGCCCTCGGCCTGCGCCGTCGAGAAGATCAGCACCGGCCGCGGCTCCCCGTCCTTGGTGACGAAGTTCGCGCGGAAGTTGATGATCGGCGAGTCCTCGTCCCAGCGGGAGAGGAAGTCGTCGAGCAGGCCCTGGTCCTCGTAGATCTTGCGGATGTGACCGCCGACGTACTCGGTCGGCGTCGCGGTGTAGTCGACCAGGGCGACGTCCGCGGGGTTGGCGTGCATGACGTTGCCGTTGACCCCGATCAGGTGGATCGCCACCGGCGCCACCTGGTAGAACTCGCGCATCACCGCTTCCTTGTCCTTGGCCGGGGCCAGGGACGGGTGGGCGCACTCGTCGACCGCGCGGATCCAGGCCATGGCGTCGGACAGGGCCGCGTCCTCGGTGCTGGTGCTGGAGACCGGCAGCCGCTCGCCGAGCTCCGGGCGGCTCACCCAGTGGATGCGGGTGCCGGCGCCCTCGCCCGTCAGCACCGCGTTGACGCGGACCGCGCGGTCCTTGCCGGCGGCGCTGCGGAAGGTGACCGCGGCGTGCTCGATCCGGCCGTCCTTCTTCAGCCGCTCCAGCAGCCCGGCCAGGTCCTCGCCCGCACCGCCGGACAGGATCCGCTCGCCGAGGTGGGAGGTCTCCCCGCCCATGAGGACGGAGAGCGCCTTGTTGTGCAGGACGACGGCGCCGGAGCCGTCGGTGACCGCGATGCCCACCGAGCTGTTCCCGATGACGTCGATCAGCTGGTCGGTGGAGGGGATGGTGACGTTTTCAGCTGTCATTTCTGACTCCCAGGTCTTCTGAATTCGAATTCGGATGACGATTCACGATTCTGCCGATTGTCGCGGCTATTTCCTGCCGGCCGGACAGATGGTAATCATGTCCGCCATTGAATGTAAACATTCCCAGAAAAGGACCGCTGGTAAAGCTTTTCCATTCGAGCATTTCCGCGGGCCGGGCGAATGCGTCGGCACGTCCGCAGAACAGTGCGAGGGGTGCGCGGAGCCGCTGCCCGGAGGTCCGGTGTTCCCGGCGCATCCGGAGGTCGTCCAGCAGGCGGGCGCCCTCGGTGTCGCCCTCCCGGTCCGCCGGCCGCTGTTCCCGGCGCAGGGCCGCGAACGCGTGGACCACCAGGGAACGGGGCGCGCTTCCCGGCTCACGGGAGCCGGAGACGAGCAGGGTGGCGACTTCGGCCCCGCCGTCGGGCCGGGCTTCGAGCAGGGCCGTGAGCTCGTACGCGAACAGCGCTCCCAGGCTGTGGCCGAACACGTGCAGCCGCCGTCCGGGAAGCAGCGCGGCGAGTTCGCCGGCCCACCGGCCCACGGCGCCGTGCACCGAGGCGGGTGCCTCGTCGTGCGCCAGGCGGCCGCGGCCGGGTATTTCGCAGTGCACCGCCGGCAGTGCGGCCGGCAGCCGGGACCCGATCGGGAGGTACGGCGACGTGACGCTGCCGGCGGGCGGCAGGAAGACCACGACGTCGGTGGCCTCTTCGAGGCTCCCCTGCACGACATAGGCCCGTTCAGACATGGAGGAAGTTCTTCTCGATGCCCTTGAGGGTGCGGAAGGCATCGAGATCGACCTCGTTGGACTGGAGCATCGTGCCGCGCAGTTCCTCGACGTAGAGGACGAGCTCCACGAACTGCAGGGAATTGATGATCCGCGTCTCGATGATGTCGGTTTCCTGGTCCAGGTCCGTCAGGTCGGGATTGCGTTCGAGGATCCAGGAGCGCACATCTGTCCAGCTCGCCGGCATAAACCGCTCCTTATTCTTTTCGACTGTCTGACACCCGCGTACGGGATTACCGGCCCGCCCCGGCCGCCGCGTGCGTGGCGAAGGCGTTGAACGCCGCGATCCGGTCGGCCACTTCGGAGACGAGGGCGAGGTCGCCCGGGCCGAGCGGGCCCCGGCGGTGCGCCTCGCCCCGCACGAGGACGAGGTGGCCCCCGGGAACGCCCCGGTAGTCCAGCGAGAGGGCCACCGCCGAGTCGGCCCCCCACTCGCGCAGCAGCTCCAGGTGGGCCGGGTCCGTCTGCTTGGCCGTCCCCTCGTGCCCGCTGATCACGAGCTGGGGGCCGGAGCCCTTCAGGGCCAGGGCGCGTACGCCGTCCAGCGCCGCCGAGAACTCGGCCGGGGACTGGACGACGGGCCCGGAGTGCGTCGCCGGGGCGTCCAGCGAGACCGCTGAGGCCATGAAGGGGACGCACGCCTTGGCCGCCGCCGGTACGACGTCCGCCGCGCCGACGGTGCCGCGCACGGTGGCGCTGATGTGGGCGAGGAATCCCAGGGACTCCTCGGCGGCCTTTCGCCCTGCGATGTAGCGCAGCGCGGTCGTCCAGTTCTCGGTCGAGTTTTCCGTGGTGTTTCCGGGCATAGTGGGCCCCTCGGAGAATTCGGTTCGGGTGGGGTTCGTGATTCGACGTTAACGGGTTTTCCCCGACCGGCGCAAGGATTTTCATCCCGGCCTTTTGTCGAATCGGTGATTCATTTGCCGCACAGAATTAAGGCATGACTGTGCCACATAACCGCATTACTGAATTACTGCATTGCCCCGTTGTTTTTCCGGCGCGGCGGAGGGCACGGAAAGGGCGCGGGAACCGGCCGGCGCACGGCCGCCGTACAGTCGCCGTACGGCCGGGAAGCGGCGCAGGCGAGCGCCGTGCGCAGGGAGAAGGCGGGCGCGGAGCCGTCCGGGCGGGCCCTCACGGGCCGCTCCGTGGCGCGCCGGCATGCCGCGGACAGGCTGCCCGCAGGCTGATCAGGCGAAGTTCACGTCCGGGTCGAGCAGGCACAGCTGCCCGTCCGCCAGATGCAGGCGGTCGTTGCTGTAGTTCAGCGCCGCCGAGCGCAGGTCGCGCAGGGACTTCTCCAGCCGGGTCGGCGAGTCCTGGAGGTAGCCGTGGCGCAGGCCGACGGCGTCGACGAGGTCGTTGACGGCCGCGTGGCACTCCTCGGCGGCGGTGATCTTGAGGTTGTTCAGCAGCAGCTGGACGCCCGGTGCGGACAGGTCCGTCTCCCCCGCGACCAGCTCCTGCGTGCGCCGCAGCAGGGCGTGGACGCCGTCGAGCCGCTGCCGGGACCGGGACAGCCGGGTCAGGAACAGCTCCGAGCCGAGGTCGAACCGTTTGCGGACCTTGGGGTCGCGCAGCAGGTGCAGGACCCGGGACAGGGCCCCGCAGGCCGTGCCCAGCCAGGCCGCCGACCAGCCGAGGTGGGCCAGCGGGCCGAACACGCCCTGGGCGATCCGGTGGAAGGCGCCGTGCTCGCCGAGCACCTGGTGGGCCGGGACGGAGCCGGTGAGGGTCAGCGGGAGGCTGTGGCTCGCGCGCATGCCCATCGGGCACCACTGCCCGGCGCTCTCCACGCGCAGCTGCCGGCGGTGGGCGTAGACCAGGGAGACGTGGTGGTCCGCGGTGGCCTCGGGGCTGCGCATCGTGATGAGGAAGCCGTCCGCCACGGTGCCGCCGGTCACGATCGGCGCGGTCCGGTCGATCTCCAGGGTCCCGTCGGCCTCGCGCAGCGGGGCGTACGACCTGAACAGGTGCCCGCCCTTGCCGAGTTCGGTGGTGACCGAGGCCAGGTAGAGGTCCCCGGACGCCAGCAGGGGCAGCAGTTCCTCGCGCAGGGGCGACTGCGCGTGGCGCACGATCGCCTCCGACTGCTGACAGTGCATCGCGAAGATCATCGCCACCGACATGTCGGTGCGCCCCAGGATCATGCTGACGTCGACGAGGTCGGCGACCGTGCCGCCGAGGCCCCCGTCGGCGGCGGGCACGAGGAGGCCGAGCAGTCCGGTGCGGCGCATCTCCGCGAGCGCCTGC
Source organism: Streptomyces telluris (assembly GCF_024519335.1). NCBI lineage: Bacteria > Bacillati > Actinomycetota > Actinomycetes > Kitasatosporales > Streptomycetaceae > Streptomyces > Streptomyces telluris. The sequence goes on along the minus strand of NZ_JANIID010000004.1, from coordinate 140,247 downwards.
TCGGGGAAGACCGCGTCGCGTTCGGTGCGCGCGAGGTCCTGTTCGGCGACGCGGGCCACCGCCGCGGCCCGTTCCGCGAGGGTCGGTGTGCCGCCCGCCGGTCCGCCGCCGTCCGCGGGGGTCTTCGTCCTCTTCACGGCTGCCGTGGTCATCGCGCCTCTTTCCGGGGAGTGGCGGCGGCCGCCTGCAGCGACCGGTGGTCGATCTTTCCGTTGGGTGTCAGGGGCAGTGCGTCCCACTCCCGCCAGCGCCGCGGCACCATCGGCCGCGGCAAAGCCGCGCCCAGGGCCTCCTCCAGCGCCTCCGGCGACGCCGGGCCGCGCAGGCAGTAGTGGGCGACCAGTTCGGCGAGGTCGCCCTCGCCGGAGACCGTGACGGCGCACTTGTCGACGGCCGGGTGCCGGCTCAGGACGGCTTCGATCTCGTCGAGCTCCATGCGCACGCCGGCGACCTTCACCTGCCGGTCGCTGCGGCCGAGGTAGTGCACGAGCCCCTCGTCGAAGCGCGCCAGGTCGCCGGTGCGGTAGAGCCGCCCGGTCGCCGAGGCCGGGTCGAAGGGGTCGCGGAAGAAGGCGCGGTCGGTGGTGCCGGGGTCGTTGAGGTAGCCGAGCCCCACGCCGGTCCCGCCGACGAACAGCTCGCCGCTCTCCCCCGGTTCGGCCGCCCGCCAGATGTCGTCCGCGCCGCGCACCAGCAGGTAGAGCGCGGTGTTGACGACGGGTGAGCCGACCGGGAGCCGGGGGCGGGCGAGGTCGGCGGAGGTCACCAGGTGGTGGGTGACGTCGTCGGAGCACTCGGTGGGCCCGTAGGCGTTGACCACGGCCACGTGCGGGAGGCCGTCGAGGACCCGTGCCGCCACGGCGGGGTGGAGCTCCTCGCCGGTGGACAGCAGCCAGCGCAGTCGCCGCAGCAGTCCGCCGCCCAGGCGCTGCGCCTCGTCGACGAGCCAGCCGACGACGGTGGGGACGAGTTCGACGACCGTCACGCCCGCGGTGTCCAGGGTGCCGACGAGCCATCGCGGGAAGCGCATGGCGCTGTCGTCGACGACCACGAGCCGCCCGCCCGCCAGCAGCGGGCAGAGCATCTGCCAGATCGAGATGTCGAACACCAGCGGGGCCGTGAAGGCCACCACGTCGTCGGGGCCCAGGGACAGGTCGGTGACCTTGGCCCAGAGGTGATTGAGCATGCCCTGGTGCTCGACCGTGGCGCCCTTGGGGCGGCCGGTGGTTCCCGAGGTGAAGATGGTGTAGCGGGTTTCGCGGGAGCGGTCGGCCGTGTTCCGGGGCAGCCGCGCGGCGGATCCCGGCGCGCCGTCGGCCTGCGGTCGCAGCGTGGGGATCTCCTCGGCCGCGGCGGCCGCGGTCGCGGCGCGCGTCCCGCCCGCGTCGCCGGCCGCCCCGGAGTAGTCCAGCAGCAGCGCGGCCCGGCTGCGGTTGAGCACGTCCCGGACCCGGCCCTCGGGCCAGCCCGGGTCGACGGGCAGGTAGGAGGCGCCCAGGCTCTCCAGGGCGAGGAAGACGACGGGCGTGCCGGTGCTGCGGGGGCCCACGGCGGCGACCACGTCACCGGCGCGCACGCCCCGGGAGAGCAGGGCGTCCCGCATCGCGGCGACCCGCTCCAGCAACTGCCCGTAGGTCAGCGTCCGTTCGCCCTCGGTGACGGCGGGACGGCCGGGGGCCTGCTCTGCGTGCCGGATGACGTACTCCAGCACGCCCGTCCGCGTGTCGGCGTCCTGGGCCTTGCGCAGGGCCAGGGCGTTGGCCCGGTCCACCGTGCCGGGTGCCAGGGGGAGTTCGGCGCGGACGTGCACCGCGCGCCCGGTGTCCTGCGGCGCGTCCTGCCGCGTGCCCGGCTGCGTGTCCTGTGACGTCGTCATCGGGTCACCGCCTCCGTGCCCGGGCTGCCGTGGCGCTGCAGGTCGTGGAAGAAGCCGTCGACCACGGAGAGTTCGCCCTGTTCCCGGGCCCGGGTGAAGACGTGTTCGCCGACCGCGAGGTCGAGCACGCCCAGGCCGAAGGGCGAGAAGACCACGGTGCGGTCGTCGGGGACGGCCGTCCTGCCGGTGAGGACGTCGTACAGCGTGCCGTCCAGGAAGTCACGGCCGCCGGTCAGCTGCTCGGCGAGGTGGACCGAGGTGTTCGCCTTGAGGACGTGCTCGACGTCGTCGACGACGTTGACGCTGTCGAGGATGACGTCCGTGCCGAGGTCCCGCAGGGACACGTGCAGCACCAGCGGGTGGTGGGCGAACCAGGACGGGTCGAGGAGGTGCGGCGTGGCCGCCGTGGTGGCGCAGACGACCACGTCGGAGGAGCGGACGAGTTCCTCGGCGGAATCGTGGACGCGTACGGCCGCGGTGCCGGCGGCGGTGCCCAGATAATCCGCGAAACTACGGGCGTAATCCGCCGACAGGTCGTGGACGCCGAATTCTTCGGGGGCCAGGTCCAGTGCGGAGAGATAGGTGTGCAGATAGCGGGCGATGAGCCCGGTGCCAAGATATCCCACACGGCGTGCGGAGCGCCCTCCGATAAGGGCCCGGGCCGCGACCGCGGCGGATGCTGCGGTGCGCACGGCGCTGATGATGGAGCTCTCCAGGCACGCGTACGGATATCCCGTGTCCGGGTCGTTGAGAACGAGGACGGCGGAGGCCCGGGGAATGCCCCGGTCCAGGTTGGCGGGAAAGCTGGAGATCCACTTGATGCCGTCGACCGGGCGGTCGCCGCCGACCGAGGCGGGCAGGGCGATGATGCGGGCGGTGGGCCGGTCGGGAAAACGCAGGAAGTAGGAGGGCGGATTGATGGTGCGGGCCTCGCCGTGCAGAAGGTAGGCCTTTTCGACGAGTTCGGTGATTTCCCGCTGCCGGCCGTCGAGCACCCGGTGCACGGTGCGGCCCGGGACGACGGAGAATTCTGGGATTCCTGCCTGGTCGCTCAATGGTTCTCCAGGAGTGAGTGGACGTCGTCGTGGCCGTAGTGATGAGTGACCCACGTGTCGTCGTAGATGGTGTCGACGTAGCGCTCCCCCAGGTCGGGGGCGATGGCGACGGCGGTGCGGACGGGGGTGCGGTGCCGGGCGAGCCACCGGGAGGCGGCGCTGACGACCGTTCCCGAGGAACCGCCCAGGAGCATCCCGCGCGCGGCGAGCCGGCGGCAGGTGCGGATGGTGTCGATCTCGTGGACGCGGATGACCTCGTCGACGAGGTCGCCGGTGAGTTCCGGGTCGATCAGCGGCATCGGCGTGCCGGCGCCGAGTCCGGGGATGTGCCGTGGCCCCGGGGTTCCTGCGAAGCTGACCGAGCCGACGCTGTCGACGGCGATGATGCGAACCTGAGGCCGGTGTTCGCGGAAGTAGCGGGCACAGCCCATGAGGGTGCCTCCGGTGCCCGTGCCGATGAACAGGGTGTCGAGGTCGGGGAACTGCTTGGCGATGAAGGGGGCGGTGTTCTCGTAGTGCGCCGCCCAGTTGGCCGGGTTCTCGTACTGGTTGAGCCAGACGTAGGCGGGGTCCTCCCGGCAGCGCTTTCGCACGTAGGCCTTGCGGGCGGCCAGGTAACCGCCGGTGGCGTCGGGTTCGCCGACGATGACGACCTCGGCGCCCAGGGCCCGCATGAGGTTGACCGTGGCGGGGTTGCAGTTGGGGTCGGTGACGCAGACGAAGCGCAGCCCTTTCGACGCGGCGGTCACGGCCAGAGCCACGCCGAGATTGCCGGAAGAGGACTCGATCAGAATGGAGTCGGGGCCGATGACGCCCTCGCGTTCCGCGGTGGCGACCATCCATGCGGCCGGGACGATTTTTATGGATCCGGCGAAGTTGAAGCCTTCGCATTTGAGGTGGAGCGGTATGCCGAGAGTGGGCCGCAAATCGATGTAGACATCGCTCTCGAGCAGCTCGTGGGCAGCGGTGATGAAGGTCATGCGTTGCGTTCACTTCCATTCCTCTGCAGGGATCGCCGAAACAATCCACGGCAAAGCGAGTCGTGGTCCGCAGGGCATGCTGGATCAGCCCGGACCACATCATGTGTCGCATGTGCGGAAAGGGCGATGAATGGGCGCGCTGAAGCTCTGAGAATGGAAAGGTAAGGGCTCGGCCGGCGCGGCACCGCCGGTCACCCCGGGCGTTTATCCGGCTGGTCGGGTCCGGAAAACGTTACGGACGCGGAGATCGCGCCCCGAGGAAAGTCGTGGAATCCGTTCGAATGTCTTTCTGCACCCCCCTGCCCTGGAGCTTCTCAAAACCGTCTGTTCGGTCGGTAGTGAATAATCGGCCAGGTGATACTTCATAACGGCCATGATCAAGATGTCGTCCGGCGCTTCGTCCTGCGCCCGGACGAGACCGTCCCTCCGCACCGGCACGAGCACACGCAGGTCGTCGTTCCGCACACCGGCGTCCTGGCCGTGATCACGGCACTGGGAACCTGGGTCGTCGCCGCCCCGGACCGCGCCGTCGTCATCCCGCCGGGGCTCGAACACTCGCACCGCGCCCACACCCGGAGCCTCGTGTCGACGATCATGCTGGCCTACCCGCTGCTGCGGGCCCGGGCCGGCGACCGCCCCACGGTGGTGAACCTGACCCCGCTGGCCCGGCACGTGCTGACCGCGCTGTCCGAACCGGACCGGCCGGCCCGGATGCGGTCCGCGCTGGAGAACGTGCTGCGCTACGAACTCCGCAGCGAGAAGCACCAGTCCAACGCGCTGTCGCTGCCCACTCCCCGCGACCCGCGGCTGCTGGCGATGAGCAGTGCGCTGATCAACGCCCCCGCCGACGGCCGCAGTCTCGACGACCACGCGCGGGACCTCGGGACCAGTCAGCGCACCCTGCGCCGGCTGATCAAGGCCGAGCTGGGGATGTCCTTCCCGCAGTGGCGGACCCTCGTCCGCCTGGTCGCCTCACTGGCCCACCTCGCCAACGGCGAGTCGGTCACCAATACGGCCCACCTGTGCGGGTTCACCTCGCCGAGCGTGTTCATCGCCCGCTTCAAGGAGTTCGTCCACGTCACGCCGGGTGCCTACCGGGACCGGATGCTGGCGTCGGCAGCGGACACCGGCCACAGCCCGCCGTGAGCCGGACCCCGGGAGCGCCGGGGCGCCGGAACGGACGGGAGCCTCCGGGCCGGTGAGGGCCCGGAGGCTTCCGCGGCCGGCGGGCAGGGGCCCTCAACGGGCGTCCCGCCGGGAGGGGGAGAGCTCGGCCTCGGGGGTGGCCGCCGCTCCCTGTTGCACGGGGGCCGGAGCCGCTCCGGCCGAAGGCGCCGGAGCCGGTGCCGCCGGCTTCGGCACGACCGGCTCGGGCAGGGTCCGGAAGAGCAGCCAGGCCAGGGCGGGCATCGCGATCAGGGGGGCCAGGGCCGTCTGCAAGGAGGTGGCGTCGGCGACGCTGCCGATGACCGGGCTGACGAGGCCGCCGATGCTCACGGTCAGGCCGAGGGTGATCCCGCTGGCGGTGCCGACGCGCGAGGGGAGGTAGTCCTGGCCGAGGGTGACCTGCAGCGAGAAGGGGATGTAGAGCCCGGCCGAAGTGAGGGCCACGAACAGGTAGATCACCGGGCCGGGGGCGTAGACGATGCCCGCGACGGCGGCGACGGTCATCAGGTACGCCCCGCGCACGACGGTGACCCGGTCCCACCGGTTGGCCAGGTTGCCACCCAGCACCGTGCCGACCGCGCCGCCCAGGTAGAGCACGCACAGCGCCGCGGTGCCGGCCGCCGTACCGCCACCCGTGCGCTGCTGGGTGTAGAACGAGATGAACGTGCTCAGCCCGATGAACACGATGGACCGGCAGACCACCGCCAGCGCCAGCTTCACGAACGAAGCCCTGTCGTCGGCGCCTTCCGCCGCAACGGCCTTGCGGGCGCCTGTCCCTGACGTCCTGTCCAGCATGCGTACGACGAGGAGGCACAGCACGCTGCCGGCGAGGGCGGGCACCACGAACAGCGGTGTGAGTCGCAGGCCTCCGGCGGTCATGACCCCCGCGACCATCAGGGGGGCGACGGCGAAGCCGAGGTTGCCGCCGAGCGAGAACCAGCCCATCGCGGTGTGACTGCCCTTGCTGGCGACGCGCGCGACGCGGGCGGACTCGGGGTGGTACGCCGCGACGCCGACCCCGGAGACGGCCACGAACACCAGCGTCAGCGCGTAGGACCCGCCGAGGCCGCTCAGAGCGATCCCCAGCCCGCCGAGGAACGTGCTCAGGGGCAGCAGCCAGGGCATCGCCCACCGGTCGGTGAGCACGCCGAACAGCGGTTGCGCCACGGAGGACAGCAGCGACGCGGCGAGCACGATGCCCGATGCCGCGGCGTACGTGTAGTCGCGCTCGGCGACGAAGAACGGCACGAGCGCGGCCACCGCACCCTGGTAGACGTCCACACAGGCATGCCCGACCGAGAGGAGGAGGATCGCTTTGTTCCTTGGCACCTCATCATGTTCACCGCTCGGCACCGTGTCGCACTTCCGATAATCTGCCAATCGATGAAGAACATCCGCCATGAGCCGGTCGCGCCGACCCGCATGCAGTGGCTGGCCCCCGGAGCCGCCATCGACGCCCACCGCCACGACGACCACCAGATCGTCTACGCCGCCCGCGGCGTCCTGGCCATCACCACCGACGCGGGCTCCTGGATCGCCCCGGCCACCCGCGCCATCTGGGTGCCCGCCGGTACCGTCCACGCCCATCAGGCGCACGGGGGGCTGGACCTGCACCTGGTCGGCCTGCCCGCGACCGACAACCCGCTCGGCCTGGACGAGCCGACCGTGCTGACCGTCGGCCCGCTGCTGCGTGAGCTGATCCTCGCCTACACCCGCGCGCCGGACGACGAAAGTCCCGAGCGCGGGCGCCTGCGGGCCGTCCTGCTCGACCAGTTGCGGGCCTCGCAGCAGGAGCCCGTGCACCTGCCTGCGCCCACCGCGCCGCGACTCAAGGCGCTGTGCGCGATCCTGCAGGCCGACCCGACCGACGACCGCACCCTCGCCGCCCTGGGCAAGGAGGTCGGCGCGAGCGACCGCACCCTGTCCCGGCTCTTCAAGGCCGACCTCGGCATGACCTTCCCTCAGTGGCGCACCCAGCTGCGGCTCTACCACGCCCTGATCCTGCTGGCGGAGAACACCCCGGTGACCACCGTGGCCCACATGTGCGGCTGGTCGTCCGCCAGCGCCTTCATCGACGTCTTCCGCCGCGCCTTCGGCCACACCCCGGGCTCCCACCAGCCCCGTTAGCGAAGCGGTGGGCGTACCGGAACGCCAACCCACCCGACTGTGACCCAGGTCACAGGTGACGGGCTCACCCGGCATCAGGGCCCGCTCCCTGGTGGCCCCGTGGCTCTCTCCCTAGCCTTTCGAGCCAGAAACCTTCGGCTCGGATCCCCCTTCCCCGGACGGTGGTCGTGGCTGGGTACAGACGAAATTTCCTCACCGATTACGACGGTCTCGCCGGCCAGTGGTGGGATCCGCGCGGAGCGCTCGCACCGCTGGGCTGGATCGCGCGGGCCCGCGCCGCGTTCGTCCCCGACCCCGCGACCGCTCCCGGCCCGGCGGCGGGCGACGGGAGCGAGCCGCCCCGGCTGCTGGACGTCGCCTGCGGGGGCGGCCTGTTCGGCCCGCACCTGGCGGGCAAGGGATACCGCGTCTTCGGCGTGGACCTGTCCGCCATGGCGCTCCGGGAGGCCCGGCAGCACGGCTACGACGCGGTGTTCCGGGCCGACATCACCCGGCTCCCCTTCACCGACGCGTCGTTCGACGTCGTCACGGCCGGGCAGTGCCTCGAACACGTCCCGGAACCCTTCGTCGTGGTGTCGGAGCTGTGCCGGGTCCTGCGCCCCGGCGGCACGCTGATCGTCGACACCATCCCCGACACCGGCCTGGCCCGGCTGGTCGCCATCACCCTCGCCGAGAACCTCCCCCTCCCGGGCAGGCCCCCGCGCGGCACCCACGACCACCGCCTCTTCGTCAACCGGGAGCGGCTGGTCAGGGTCGCGCGGGCGCACGGCGTGGAACTCCGGCTGCTGGGGCTGCGCCCGCACCTGCGCGACCTGGCCCGTTACGTCGTCAAACGACGCGAGGAGGTTCGTATGATCCCCACCAAGTCCACCGACGTCCTCTATCTGGGCGTGGGGACGAAGCGATGACCGCCCCGGTGACCGCGCACCGGCGGCCGGCCCCGGGCACCGTGCGGACCTGGGTGAGGGGCGCCCGGCTGAAGACCCTCCCCGTGACCCTGGCGCCCATCGCCGTGGGCACGGGCGTCGCGCACTCGCTCGGCCAGGTCCTCTGGTGGCGCACCGCCCTGACCCTGCTGTTCATGCTGGGCTTCGTCATCGGCACGAACTACTTCAACGACTACAGCGACGGCATCCGGGGAACCGACGACGAACGGCTGGGGCCCACCCGCCTGGTCGGCTCCGGGCAGGCGACGCCCCGGCAGGTGCTGCGCGCCGGAATGCTGCTGTACGCCGTCGCGATCGTGACCGGCGCGGTCATGGCCGTGACGGTCTCCTGGTGGATGATCCCGCTCACCGCGTACTGCGGGCTCGCCGGCTGGTTCTACACCGGCGGCCCCCGGCCCTACGGCTACCGGGCGCTCGGCGACCTCAGCATCTTCCTCTTCCACGGCGTCGTCATGGTGTCCGCCACGACCGGCATCCAGCTGGGACACGTCCCCCCGCTCGCCCTCGGCGCGTCCGTCCCCATGGGCCTGCTCTCCTGCGCGCTGCTGACGACGAACAACCTGCGCGACATCCGGACCGACGCCGCCGCGGGGAAGATCACCGTCGCCGTGCTGCTGGGCGAGAGGCGCACCCGCGTGTACTACGCGCTGTGCGTCGCCGCCGCCTTCGCGTCCGCGCTCCTGCTGTCCACCGCACGCCCCTGGGCCGCGCTCGTGATCGCCGCCGTCCCCTCCGCGGTCTTCCCGCTGCGCCGGGTGCTGAGCGGGGCCCGCGGAAGCGACCTGATACCGGCGCTGGAGCACACGTGCGTGCTGCTGCTCGCGTTCGGGGCCGTGCTGGCGATCGGCCTGTCCCGGTGACCGGCGGGAAGGGCGCACCGATGGTCCCCGACCACGAAGTGCTGGTGATCGGCGCCGGATTCGCCGGCATCGGCGCGGCGATCGGCCTGCGCCGGGCCGGCGTCGAGGACTTCGCCGTCATCGACGAGCAGGACGGCGCCGGCGGCTCCTGGAACGCCAACACCTATCCCGGCATCGCCGTGGACATCACCGCCTTCTCCTACTCCTTCGCCTTCGAGCCCTTCCCGTCGTGGTCCCGGGCCTTCCCCGCCGGAGCGGAACTGAAGGCGTACGCGGACCACTGCGTGGAGAAGTACGGCCTCCGGCCCCGCATGCGCTTCGGCGCCAGGGTGGTGCGGGCCGTCTACGACGAGGCGGAGCACCTGTGGCAGGTGTTCCTGGAGGACGGCACGACGGTCACGGCGCGGTTCGTCATCTGCGCCACGGGCTGGCTCACCAAGCCCAAGGCGCCCGCCATCGAGGGGCTGGACCGGTTCAAGGGCGACGTCGTCCACACCGCGACGTGGGACCACTCCCTGGAACTGGACGGCCGGAGCGTGGGGCTGATCGGCACGGGCGCCTCGGCGATCCAGCTGGTCCCGGAGATCGCGCCCCGGGTGGAGCACCTCCACGTCTACCAGCGCACCCCCGTCTGGGTCTTCCCCAAGCCGGACTTCACGCTGCCCGCCGCGGTCCGCCGGCTGTTCCGGGCGGCTCCGTGGACGCAGCGGGCGGTCCGGCTGGTCACCGACACCGCGACGGAGGTCGGCTTCGTCATCGCGATGATCCACTACCGCCGGTTCCCCTTCCTGGTGAAGGCGGGCGAGGCCGCGTCCCGGCTCTACCTGCGCCGCCAGGTCAGGGGCGACCGCGAGCTGATGGGCAAGCTCCTTCCCGCGTACCGGCTCGGCTGCAAGCGGCCGTCGTTCGGCAAGGGCTACTGGCGCGCCTTCACCCGCGACAACGTCCGGCTCGTCACCGAGCCCATCGAGGAGATCACCGGGACCGGCATCCGCACGGCGGACGGCGAGGAGCAGCGGTTCGACGTCCTGGTGCTGGCCACCGGGTTCCAGACCCTGGAGAACCTGCCGCCCTTCCCCACGCACGGCAGGGGCGGCCGCGAGCTCAGGGAGTTCTGGCGCACCGAGCGCTTCCAGTCCTACGAAGGCACGTCCGTCAAGGGCTTCCCGAACCTGTGGTTCATCGTCGGGCCGTACTCCTTCACCGGCGGATCGTGGTTCGGGATGATCGACTACCAGGTCACCCACGCGCTGCGGGTGATCGGGGAGGCCCGGCGGCGGCGCGCCACGGAGGCGGTCGTCCGCCCGGAGAAGCACGACGAGTCCTTCCGCAGGACGCTGCGCCGGCAGCCGGACACGGTCTTCCTGCACGAGAGTTGCCGGCGTTCGAACAGCTACTACTTCGACGAGCGCGGGGACGCGCCGGCGGTCCGTCCCGCCAGCACCTACGAAGCCGCGTGGCGGGCCCGGCACTTCGACCTCGACGACTACCGCTACGACTCCCGCCGCAACAACCCCTGCGACCGACCTGGAGGCCGGCGTGATGCGACTCGGTGAAGTGCGCGGCAGGGACCGCGCGCTGTGCGTCTTCTACGCGTTGTTCGCCCTCGTCGGCCTCGTCGCCATGGGAGCACTGGCCGTCGCCTTCGTGCGGCGGGCCATCGACGACGGGGCGGACGGCGCGGTCGGCGTCATCCGGCACTTCCTCCACGACGCGCTGACGAACCTGGCGTCCCAGTTCATCTACGCGGACCTGGTGCTGATCTGGCTGGGCCTGGCGGCCTTCATGATCGTCGAGTCGCGGCGGCTGGGGATCCGGTACGTGTGGGCGTACATCGTCGGCGCCCCGGCACTGGCGCTGTGCGTGAGCTTCGCGGTCTTCATGTACGTCCGCCAGCTGAAGATCGCGGCTGCGGGCGAGGAGGGGCGGCGGCCTGCCGCCGGGGCGGCGGCCCGTGGGGTGATGAGCGGGGCGGGGCGCTGACGGCGGGACCCGTGGGCGGCGGACGCGCGACCGGCCCGGCGCCGGGCGCAGTCCGCCGGGCGACCATGGGAGGTACGGGACGGGTCCGGAGACCGGTCCCGGGCGCGGGCGACGCCGCCCGCATCCACCCGCCCGCCGGCGCCCAGGGCATGAACACCGGCAACCCGGACGCCCCGCTGACCGTGACCCTGCGCGAGGCCCAGCTGCTCGTCGGCCACTGGGGCGGCCCGCTCGCCGGGAGCCCCCACGAGGCGCACCCCGGCGGGGCCGGCCCCCGGCGCCCTGCCCGGCCCGGTCCACCGCGACGCCGCGGGAGCATTCGGCGCGCCGAGGGCGGCCCGCCTCTACCGCCCCGACGGCCCCACCGGCTTCTCCTCCGCCCGGACGGCCACCTCGGCGCCCGCTTCCCCCTGAGCGGCGCCGCAGCGGCCCTGTCCGGCTACCGAAGGGCCCTGTCCGCACCGGCATGAGGCAGGCGGAGCGGGTACTCCAGGTGGGGGTAAATCCATCCCCGAAGGCCCCATATATCCGTATTGCCTGGATATGCTATGCATCATGGTCAAGCCTGGACAGCTGCGACTCCGTAGTCCCCACGGCCCGGGGCCCCTCGTCCTGCTGTCCCCGGTGATCCTGACCGTGGTCATCGCCGGCCTGGCGTACTCCACGCCCCCGGACATGGCCTTCAGCCGCATCCTGCCCGCGGCCCCCGCCCTCGCGGCGGCCATGTGGCCCGTCCTGCCCACCGTGCTGCTGGGGACGGTCTGCTTCCTGCTCATGATCGGCCTCAGCCTCGTGTTCCCCGGCCTGGGGGCGTGGTACACGGTGGCGGGCATCGTCGCGGTCACCGTGGCCGCCGCCTACGGCAGCCACGTCCGGCTCCAGCGCGAGCAGGCCCTCTTCCAGGTCCGGCTCGTCGCCGACGCGGCGCAGAAGGTGGTCCTGAGCCCGATGCCGCGCCGCTTCGGCGGCGTCGAGATCGAGGCGCTCTACCTCGCCGCCGCCGCGGAGGCCCGCATCGGCGGCGACTTCTACGAGGCGGTCAGCACGCAGTACGGGGTCCGGCTGCTCATCGGCGACGTGCGGGGCAAGGGCCTGGCCGCGGTGGGAACGGCCGCGGCGGTGGTCAACTCCTTCCGGGAGGCCGCCCACGACGAGCCCGACCTGGGCGGCGTCGCACGCCGCCTGGAGGCCAGCAGCACCCGCTACAACGCCTCCTTCCCCCCCGACGACCTGATGGAGCGCTTCACCACCGCCGTCCTCGTCGAGATCCCGTACGGGGAGAGCCGCATCAGGATCCTCAACTGCGGGCACCCCCCGCCGCTGCTACTGAGCCCCGGGGGCCTGCGCGTCCTGAACCCCTCCTCGCCGTCACCGCTCCTCAACCTCGCGGACCTGATCGGCGATTGCTACAGCATCGACACCTTCGACTTCACCGCAGACGACCAGCTGCTCCTCTACACCGACGGCGTCACCGAGGCCCGCGACCGCACCGGCGCCTTCTTCCCGCTGGCGGACTGGATGAGCCACCGGCCCCCGGCCCAGCCCCGCGAACTCCTGGACGGCCTCCACCGCGACCTCCTCCGCTTCAGCAACGGAGGCCTCGACGACGACATCGCCGCCCTGGCCGTGTGCCTGCGCACCGACCGACCGGCCCCGGAACACGACAAAGCCCGCTGAGCTGGAATTTCTTCCTGCTCAGCGGGCTGTTGCACCGTGTCGGGACGGCGGGATTTGAACCCACGACCCCTTGACCCCCAGTCAAGTGCGCTACCAAACTGCGCCACGTCCCGGTGCTTGCCCGGCCCGGGCTCTCGCCCTTGCCGACCGCGCACGAGAACAATACCGCACTTCACGGGGTGATCGCGCACGGCTTCCATGGGGCGATCGGTGTGGAATATCCCTTTTGCAGGGCTTGGCGGCCGCTGCCGCCCCCTCCCACACCCCGCGGTGTTGACCACCCTCCCGTCCCCCGTGGGAGCATCGGGCTCCCGACGCCGCTCGCGCTGCGCTGCAACTCCCCTTGCCCAGGAGGACAGTTGGCCACCTCGGACGTTCCGGCCCCCCGTTCGCCCCTCCCCTCCCGTTCCGCCCTCTCCCGGCGCAGGTTCCTGCAGGCCGCGGCCGGTACCGCGGCGGCGGCCGGGGTCGCGGGGGCGCTGCCGGCGGCGGTGGCCGCGGCGGCGCCCGCCGGGGGCGGGGTGCTGTCCTTCACGGCCGCCACCAACGGGGCGGCGAGCCTCTCCCCCGCCGGGGACCGGCTGGTCGCCGAGGTGCAGAACGTGCTGTGGTCCCTGCCCCGCAAGGGCGGGGAGGCCGTCGCGATCACCCCGGCCGATCTGGAGCCGACCCGGCCCGTGCACGCGCCCGACGGCCGGCGGCTGGCCGTCTGCGCCTACCGGGGCGGTGGCTTCCACATCTGGACGCTGCGGCCCGACGGCAGCGGGCTGCGGCAGGTCACGGACGGGCCCTGGGACGACCGCGGGCCCGCGTGGTCGCCGGACGGCACGCGGATCGCCTTCGCCTCCGAGCGGGGCGGCGACCCGGTGGCGGGCAGCCCGTACCGGGTGTGGGTGGTGGACGTGCGCAGCGGTGCGCTCACGCGGGTCACCGGGGTGGCCGGGCAGGAGGGGCCGCTGCAGGACGGCGCGTGGGAGGACTTCGACCCCGTGTGGTCGCCGGACGGCTCGCGGCTGCTGTTCGTCCGCGCCCGCGTCGCCGGGACCGCCCTGGAGGCCCGCACGATCGCGTCCGTCCCCGCCGACGGGCACGGGCCGGTGCGGGCCGAGCACACCGAGACGGAGGCCGCGCAGGTCATGACCCCGGCCGTCGCGCCGGACGGGCGCCTGGCCTACCTGCGCACGACCGCCGCGCCCAAGGCCGGCTGCACCCTGGTCGTCGACGGTGCGCCCGTCCCGGTCGACGGGGACGTCGAGCCCGTCCCGCCCCGCTGGATCTCGGCCGACGAGCTGCTGCTGACCGTCGGCGGCGCGTTCCGGGTCGTCCGCCCGAAGGCGCCGCAGGAAGCCCGCGTCATCCCCTTCCTCGGCCGCCTGCCCGTCGCCCGGCCGCGCTACCGCACCAAGCGGTACGACCTCGACGGCGGCGGCGTGCACGGCGTCCGCTCCCTGCACCTGCCGGCCCTCTCGCCCGACGCCCGCCGGGTCGCCTTCGCCGCGCTCAACGCGCTCTGGGTCGCCGACGTCACCGGCGGGAGGCCGCCGCGCCGGGTCGTGACCTCCGATCCCACGCGCTACGTCTTCGGGCCCGTCTGGAGCCCCGACGGCCGGTCCCTGGTCTACGCCGACGACCGCGGCGGCCTGCTCGCCGCGCGCCGTCACGATCTCGACTCCGGCGAGGAGACCGAGCTGGCCGGGGGCGGCCGCGCCTATCCCGTGCTGTCCCCCGACGGCCGGCGGCTGGCCGCCCTGGACCTGACCGGCGCGCTCGTGGTGCGCGACCTCGCCGCCGGCACGGACCGGGTGCTCGCCTCCCCGCTGGGCGGCGGCGGGCTGCCCGGCAGACCGAGCTGGTCCCCGGACGGGCGCTACGTCGCCCTGTGCGACCGCAACCGGCTGAACCAGCGGTTCCGCGAGGGGTACAACCTCATCCGGGTCGTCGACACCACCGACGGCGGCGCCCGCCTGCACGCGCTCGCCCCGCACGTCTCGATCGCCGACCGCTACGACTGCGGGCCCGTCTGGTCGCCCGACGGCCGCCACATGGCGGTGATCTCCGAGTCCGCCCTGTGGCTGCTGCCCGTGCGGCCCGACGGCACCCCGGACGGCGAGCCGCGCCGGCTCACGGACGACGCGGCCGACCACCCCTCCTGGTCGGGGGACTCCCGGAAGATCCTCTACCTGGCCGCCGACGGCCGGCTGCGCCTCCTCGACGTCCACGACGCCTCCACCCGTACGCTCCGCATCCCCCTCGACTACCGGCGCCCGGTCCCCGCCGACACCGTCGTGCACGCCGGCCGGTTCTGGGACGGCACCGGGGATGCCGTCCGCGAGGACGTCGACCTGGTGGTCCGCGGCGGGCGGATCGACGCCGTCGAACCCCACCGGGCACGGCGCGCGGCCGTCCGCACCGTCGACGCCTCCTCCGGCACGGTGATCCCCGGCCTGTGGGACGCCCACACCCACCCGTACCAGAACACCTACGGCGGCCGGCAGACGGCGCTGCAGCTGGCCTACGGGATCACCACCGCGGTCTCCTTCGGCGGCGGCGCCTACGAGCAGGCGCGCATCCGCGAGGCCGTGGCGGCGGGCGAGCTGGCCGGGCCGCGGATGCTGACCACCGGGGAGCTGCTCGACGGCTCGCGCGTCGCGTACAGCATGGGCCGGGCGCACCGCACCCGCGAAGGGCTGCACCGGTCCCTGTCCCGCGCCGAGGCCCTCGACTGGGACTTCGTCAAGACCTACGTCCGTGCGCCCGGCTGGGTGATGGAGGAGGCGGCCCGCTTCGCGCACGAGCGGCTCGGGGTGCGCGTCGGCAGCCATCTGCTGTCGCCGGGCGTCCAGCTCGGTCAAGACCTGACGACGCACCTGCAGGCCACGCAGCGGCTGGAGTTCGGGCACGCGACGAGCGCGTCGGGGCGCGCCTACCAGGACGTGGAGGAGATCTACACGCACGGGGACTTCCACCTCGTCGCCACGATCTTCACCTCGGTGCCGCTGCTGGGCGAGGCGCCGGCGCTGGCGCAGGACCCGCGGGTGACGAAGCTGATGCCGCCGTGGGACGTGGAGGTGGTCCGCAAGACCGCGGCCGCCCGGCCGACCGCCGACCAGCTGGCCACCCTGGAACGCGAGATCGGCGTCTACCGGCGGGTGCTGGCGGGCGGCGGCACGGTGGCCCTGGGGACGGACGCGCCGCTGGTGCCCGTGGGCCTCGCCCTGCACATGGGGCTGCGCGCGCTGCACCGCTACGGGCTGTCCGCGGCGCAGGCGCTGCGGACCGCGACCGTGCTGCCCGCCCGGGTCTTCGGCGCGGACCGGGACCTGGGCACGCTGGAGCCCGGCAAGCTCGCGGACGTGACCGTGGTGGACGGTGACCCGTTCGCGGACTTCGACGCGCTGGTGCGGACCGCTTCGGTGCTGCGCGGCGGGGTTCCCTACGAGCAGGCGCGGCTCGTCGAGGCGTACGGCGCGCACGACGCTCCGGCGGCACCGCCCGGGGTGCGGGCCGCCGCCGACGCGTGGCTGGAGGTGTCGCGGCAGCTCCGGCGCGACTCCTGCTGCGACGTGGAGCTGCACTTCTGAGAACGCGGTACCCCCGGGGCCCCCGCAGACCCGGATCCGGGGGGCCGGGGGCCGGGGCAGCGTCGGCCCCTTCTCTCCCGCCGCAGCGGCGAGCAACCGCCGGCGGACGCATCCGGCGGTGCCCGGCCGGGCCCGGCCACCGGGCCGTCAGGCCCTCACAGACACCTTCGGCCTCGCGGTGCCGCGCACCGCCGTCTCCTCGGCCGCCGCCACCGGACGTACCGCCACCGCCCGCCACCAGTGATCGGCAGGCAGCCCGTCCGCCGGTTCGAACGGCTGCCCGGGTCGCGGGATCGCGACCCGGGCCCCGTGGCGGGCGGCCGCGGCGACGGAGCCCTCGGCGGGCTCCTCCCAGGGGTGCGGGGCGAGGTTGAAGGTGCCCCAGTGGATGGGCAGCATCACCCCGCGGGCGGCGTCGCCCTGCAGGTCGGCGTGGGCCTGCAGGCCCTCGTCCGGCGTCATGTGGATGTCGGGCCAGAACTCGGAGTAGGCACCGATCTGGATCATGGTGGCGTCGAACGGGCCGTACTGCGCGCCGATGTCCGCGAAGCCGGGGAAGTATCCGGTGTCGCCGCTGTGGAAGATCCGGTGCTCGGAGCCGGCCACGACCCAGGAGGCCCAGAGGGTGTGCTGGGTATTGCGCAGCGCCCTGCCGCAGAAGTGCCGGGCGGAGGTGGCGGTGAAGGACAGGCCGGCGACGCGGGCCGTCTCGTGCCAGTCGAGCTCGGTGATCCGCCCCGCCGGCACGCCCCAGTGTTCGAGGTGGGCGCCGACGCCCAGCGGTACGACGAAGTGCGCGCCGCTGCCGCGGGACAGGGCCCGTACGGTCGCCATGTCCAGGTGGTCGTAGTGGTCGTGGGAGATGACCACGGCGTCCACGGGGCCGGTCTCCCTCAGCGGCACCGGCACCGGGTGCAGCCGCCTGGGGCCGGCGAAGGCGAAGGGGGAGCAGCGCTCCGACCAGACGGGGTCGAAGAGCACACGGGCGCCGTCGATCTCGGCGAGGACGCTGGAGTGGCCCATCCAGGTCAGCCGCAGCCCGGAGGCTGCGGGGACGGCGAGGTCGGCCACGGTGGTCGGGTGGACCGGCACGGTGCCGCCGGGCGCCCGGCGGGCCCGCTGCTCCGCGCGGAAGTACGTGGGCAGGAACTTCAGCATGGCGGCCGAGGGGGTGCGCTCGGCGCCGACGGGGTTGGTGAACACGCCGTCGGCGAAGTTCGGTGACCGCCGGATGCGCGCCATCCGCTCCCCGGACGGGTCCGCGCCGAATGCGGCCGGGCGCAGGGCGTCGAGCGGTGAGCTTGTCGGGCGGGAGCCGGTCACGGCACCTCCAGGGCGATTGCGGCAGGTCCTGCCATTATCCGCCCCTGCCCGGCGGGCTCGCGGCGGCCCCTGCGTGACGGCCCGGCCGCCATCTTCCGAGGCGCCGGTGAACGCCCGGCTGTCCGCGCCTCCGGGCTCACCCCCGTGATATGAGCCCGGACGCGCGGCCGGCGCAGTGCCGGGGATCCACTGTGCAGGGTCGCGCGCGCAGATGCACGTGAATTTTCCCGTGCATCAACGCCACCGGCCTTCTGTGCAGGGCTTCTTCCGAGGAACGCACGAAATCCCCGCACCGTCTTTTCAGAGCCCACTCACACGGAGCGTGAGGTTCAGCCGACCGGTGAGGCCGAGCGCGGCGGGGGCGGTGCCGGGACGGGTGCGCGGCACCCCGTGGAAGGCGAGGCGCGAGGGGCCTCCGAAGACGAAGAGGTCGCCGCTGCGCAGTTCGACGTCGGTCCAGGGACGCCCGCGGCCGCCGGGGGTGCCGAAGCGGAAGACGCAGCTGTCGCCGAGGCTCAGGGAGACGACCGGGGCCGCCGACTTCTCGTCCGCGTCCTGGTGCATGCCCATCTTCGCGTGGCCGTCGTAGAAGTTGACCAGCGCGATGTCGTACGCGGCGGGCTCCGGCTCCGTGCCGTACGCGTCGGCGACGGCCCGCACGGCCATCCGCCCCAGCCAGGTGGGGAACGGCTTGACCGGTGCGCCGTCCCCGTCCACGACGGTGCGGGCGTATCCGTAGGGGTACCAGTGCCAGCCGAGGCAGACGGTGCGCACGGACATCTGCCCGCCGGTCGGCATGCGGACGGTCCGCAGGCCGGCCGGGGGCCGCGCCCACGTGCGGCAGGCGGCGAGCAGGCGCCGCTGGGCCGCGAGGTCCAGCCAGCCGGGGACGTGGACCGCTCCCGGGGCGACCTCGGCCCGGGGCCGGGGGAAGAGCTCGTCGTCCATGCCGCCCAGCCTAGGGCGGCTCCCCCGGCCTCCCGCCGGACGGTGTGACGGGCGTCTCACCCGGACGGCGGCTCGGGATGTCACGGATCCGCGGGCACGGTCCGTCGTACGGGCAGAGGCAAGCCCGCCCCGTCCCGATGGAGGATTCGTCATGGCCAGGATCTCGCTCACCCCCGACCGCACCCCGCTGGTCCGGCTCGTGCAGTGGTACAGCAGGCGCACCCACGGCAAGGTGCTGGAGCCGCTCATGGCCGCCGCCCACAACCGGCGCGTGCTGCTGACGACGGCCCGCTTCGAGATGTCGCTGGCCCGCTGGAAGAAGCTGGACCCGCAGCTGAAGGCGCTGGCCGAGATGGCGTCGGCGGCGGTGATCGGCTGCTCGTGGTGCATGGACTTCGGCTACTGGGTCAACCGCGGGCACGGGATGGCGCACGAGAAGCTGCGCGACATCCCGGTGTGGCGGGACAGCGACCGGTACACCCCGCTGGAGCGGGACGTGCTGGAGTACGCCGAGGCGATGACGGCCACCCCGCCGGCCGTCGAGGACGACCTGGCGGAGCGGCTGCGGCTGCGCCTGGGCGACGCCGCGTTCGTCGAACTGACCGCGATGATCGCGGTGGAGAACCTCCGCTCGCGCACGAACGCGGCGCTCGGCCTGCACAGCCAGGGCTTCAAGGACAGCTGCGACGTCCCGGCCCGCCCGCAGGCGGGCACGGCCCCGGCGGCGGGCTAGCCCTTGCGGCCCACTCCCCCGTAGAAGATCGTGTCGTTGAGCTCCGCGGGGCCCGGAACCAGTCCGTCCGGCCGCCACAGCGGCACCCGGACCAGGCCCGGGTCCAGGAGCTCGAAGTCCCCGAAGAGCGGCTCGACGGCGGCGCGGTCGCGCAGGTTGAGGCCTGCGGTGGCGCTCTTGTACGTGCCGACGACGCGGTCGCGGGCCTTGACGTCCGTGTAGCCGTCCGCGTAGCCCTCGTACGGCTCGGCCGTGGCGTGGGAGAGCACGAGGTGGCTGCCGGCGGGCAGCGCGTCGGCGAAGGCCGCGACGATGCCGGCGGGGTCCTCCTCGTCGGTGACGAAGTGCAGGACGGCGACGAGCAGCAGGGCCACCGGCTCGCCGAAGTCGATCAGCTCGCGGACCTCGGGGCGGGCCAGGATCGCCTCCGGGTCGCGCACGTCGCCGAGGACGAAGCCGGCCTGCCCGGTGCCGGTGAGCTTGGCGCCCGCGTGGGTGGCGACGATCGGGTCGTTGTCGACGTAGGCCACCCGGACGTCCGGTGCGATCTCCCGGGCCACCTCGTGGGTGTTGGGCGAGGTGGGGATGCCCGTGCCGACGTCGATGATCTGGCGGACGCCGCCGCGGACGACCTCCCGCACAGCGCGCTGCAGGAACGCCCGGTTGGCCCGGGCGGAGAGCCGGACCTGCGGGTGCGCCTGGATGACGTGCTCGGCGGCCTGCCGGTCGACCTCGTAGTTGTCCCAGCCGCCGAGGTAGTAGTCGTACATCCGCGCCGGGTGCGGCCGGCTGGTGTCGATGTCCTCGGCCGCGAAGCCCTGCTGGCTCATGCGGTGCTCCGTTCGGTTGGTTGCGCGGTAGGGGGTGACGCCGCGGCGCGCGGGCGGCACAGGCCGCCCGGCGGTGCCGCGGGCGTTCCCTGCGAGGTCATTCGCAGGCGGCGCCGGAGCCGGCGAGCAGGAAGTCCGCCGCGCCCGCCTTGGCGCCGTTGATGAAGCTCTCCATCTCGTGACGCGTGTAGATCAGCGCGGGGCCACCGGGGTCGGTGGACTGGCGCAGGGCGATCCGGCCGTCGCCCAGCCGCAGGGCCTCGACGCACGAGCCCCCGTTGCCGCCGCTCCACGGCTTGCTCCACCCCTCGGTGCCGAGGTCGGTGGCGGGCATGCCGTTGTAGATGCGATCCATGGTTCAGATCTCCTTACGAATCCCACCCAGGATTGCCTCGGTGGTGTGTGCCGGCGCGGCCTGCGCGCACATGCGGTCGAGCGCCTCCAGGAAGGCCGAGACGTCGTCGCGCTGGTCGAAGTACGAGGCGCCGACGAGGTTTTCGGCGTAGGCGATGTCCGGCAGCTCCGGGAGCGGGAACCGGAAGATGTGGAACGGTCCGTACATCGCCGGGTGCGGCCCGGCGGCGAACGGCATGATCTGCAGCCGTACGTTGGGCATGGCGGTGGCCTCGGCGAGGCGGGCGACCTGCTCGCGCATGATGTCCGGCCCGCCGATGGGACGGCGGAGCACCGTCTCGTCGATCACCACCCACAGCAGCGGCGCGCCCTCGCGGGTCAGCAGCGACTGGCGCTCCCGGCGGACGGCGACCGCGCGCTCGACGTCCGCCTCCGGGGCGTGCGGCATGCCGGCGCGGAGCACGGTGCGTGCGTAGCGCTCGGTCTGCAGCAGGCCCGGGACGTAGTGCGGTTCGTAGGCCCGGATGAGGTTGGCCTCGCCCTCCAGGCTGACGAACGCGCTGAACCACTCGGGCAGGACGTCCCGGAAGCGGTGCCACCAGCCGGGGCGGTTGGCCTCGCGGGCGAGGGCGAGGAAGCCCTCCACCTCCTCGGCGTCGCTCACGCCGTAGACGCGCAGGAGCTTCTCCACGTAGGGGAGCTTCAGGCCGACTTCGGCCTTCTCCATCCTGCGGACGGTGGCGTGGGTGACGTCCAGGGCGCGGCCCGCCTGCTCGTAGGAGAGCCCGGCCTTCTCCCGCAGGTCGTGCAGCCGTTTGCCGAGCACGACCCGCAGGACGGTCGGTGCGCCCGCCGGACGCGCTTCCGCCACTGTTCTCCCCCTCCATGCCCGCCGATTGGCATATGCCCACTTGTCATATGCCAGCAGTCTGTCACGCACCCCCCGGAGCCGACAGACTGATCTGACGATTCTGCAATTTGCAGATTGAACCTTGCCACACATGAGCCGTATCGCACATAGTTACGGCGTGGTCCCCTCCCATGACGCACCTTCGCTCGGGCGCTTCGGCTGTTCCATGGCCGTACGTCTGCAGGACGCCTTCCACTTCCCGGCCCGTGGCGCCTCAGTGGCCGCCGCGCGAAAACGGGTCCTCGCACAGTTGCGGGAGTGGGGCATCGACGAAGTGGCGTGCGACGACGCCCAGTTGGTGGTGTCGGAGCTCTTCACCAACGCGGTCCGGCACACGGACAGCGCGAACGTCAGCTGTCAGCTGAGGGTGCTCGGTGCGCATCTGCGCATAGAGGTGGGCGACCAGGGCCGCACCCCGACGGAGCCGCGGGCCCGCTGCAGCGGGACGGACGAGGAGAGCGGCCGGGGCCTGCTGCTCGTGGGCGCGCTGTCGCAGGCATGGGGGGTCCGGCCCGACGACAGCGGCCGGGGCCGTGTCGTCTGGGCCGACCTCGCCGCCGGGCGGCTCTCCCCCTGAAAGGCATCCCGGCGGCCTGAAGGCGCTGCAATAGGCACTGCAAAAGGCGCTGCGAAATACGAACTACGCACTACGCACCGCAAAGGCACTACAGCGGCAGCAGGTCCGGCCGCTTGGGCTCCACGTGGTCCCCCGAGGACTCGCCGCGCAGCCGGCGGCCGATCCACGGCACCAGGTGCTCGCGCGCCCAGTGGATGTTGTCGCGCCGCACCTCGGCGGGCGAGCGGTGGTCCTCGTCCGGCCAGGCCTGGTCCGGGTCGGCCGGCACCTCCAGGCCGAGCACCTGGGCGGCCCGCAGGGCGACCCGCGTGTGCCCGTCGGGCGAGAGGTGGAGCCGGTCGTCGCTCCAGGCCCGGCGGTCCTGCACCGAGCGCAGCGACCACAGGTCCAGGACCGGGCAGCCGTGCCGGTCCGCGATGGCCCGGACGTGGGCCGTGTACGTCGCGATCTTGCCGCGCAGGTGCCGCAGCACGGGCATCCCGCGGGTGTCGAAGCCGGTGCACAGCAGGACGGTGCCCACGGAGGAGGCCAGCTCGGCGACGGCCTTCTCGTAGCGCTCGGCCACGGCGTCCGGGTCGCTGCCCGGGCGCAGGATGTCATTGCCGCCCGCGCAGAACGTCACGAGGTCCGGGCCGAGCTCCTTGGCCCGGGGCACCTGCTCCGCGACGATCTGGTCCAGGAGCCGGCCGCGCACGGCGAGGTTGGCGTAGCGGAAGTCGTGCTCGGCGCGCTGGTCGGAGAGGAGTACGGCCAGTCGGTCGGCCCAGCCGATGAAGGTGTCGTCCGGCCCCGGGTCGCCGACGCCTTCGGTGAAGCTGTCCCCGACGGCTGCGTACGACCCGATCGCGCTCTTGCTGAATGAATTCGAATCGTCTGCCACGTCGGTACATCTTTCCTCGCGGGGAGTGACCTACGCCACCGTAACCAGGGGTTGACGTGCCGTGATGTATCCCACCCCGAGAAGTCCGTGTATGCGGAATACGTCGGCGCGGCTACCGCAGCGGGGCGGTAGCCCGTACAACCGGTGTCGTAAGGTCGTTGAACCGCTTCGCCGGCGAGCAGTGCCGGCGGCCTAGCCCTGGGAGCGCCCGTGACGCAGACGCCGCATGTGCCGTCCACCGAGCCCGAGCTGGCGGGGGTGCGCAACTTCCGCGACCTCGGCGGTCTGCCGGCCGCCGGCGGGCGGCGGGTACGGCACGGCGTCCTCTTCCGCAGCGGGCACCTCGCCCACGCCACCGAGGACGACGCGCGCTTCCTCGGCTCGCTCGGCCTGCACACGGTCTTCGACTTCCGCAACGACGCCGACATCGCGCTCGACGGGCCGGACGTCGAGCTCACCGGCGTCCGGAACGTCAACCTCCCCCTCAACGACCCGGCCCACGGCGCCGAGTTCTGGAACATGGTGCGCGCCCGCAACCTCGGGCACCTGCGGACGGTGCTGGCCGACGGCAAGGCCGCCGAGCGGATGGCCGAGACGTACCGGGAGGTCGTCACGGGCCGCACGGCCGAGCTCGGCCACGTCCTGCGCGCCCTCGCCGACGACAGCGTGCCGGCGCTGATGCACTGCGCGGCCGGGAAGGACCGCGCCGGGCTGTCCGTCGCGGTCACCCTGCTCGCCCTGGGCGTCGGCCGCGACGTGATCGAAGCCGACTACCTGGAGTCGAACGCGCCGCACCGGCGCTACCGGATGCGGCGCGCCCCGGAGTCGACGGGGCCCGAGGACCGGGAGATCGCGGAGCTGCTGTCGCCGATGTTCGAGGCGCGCGCCGCGTACCTCCACGCGGCGTTCGACGAGATTGACGCCACGTGGGGCACGGCCGACCGTTACCTGGCCGACGGGCTCGGGCTCGGCCCGGCGGCCCGGCGGCGGTTGCAGGACCGGCTCCTCACGGACTGACACGGGGCTCTGCCCCGGACCCCGGTCCTCAGACCCCGGTCCTCAGACGCCGGACGGCCGAATTTTCACCTGGTCTCCCAGCGCGGGTACGTCAGCGGTTCGCCACCGCCTGCTTCACCAGCGTCCGCCCGAAGTCCCACAGCAGGCCGCCCCCGCCGTGGGCGTCGTCCATGACCGCAGTGAAGGCGTCCACGAAGCGGTGCACCTCGCGCTCCCCGATGACCAGCGGCGGGATCAGCTTGATCACCTCCAGGTGGTCGCCGGAGACCTGGGTGAGGATGCGGTGCTTCTGCAGCAGCGGCACCACGACCATCTGCGCGAAGAGGCCCTTGCGCGCCGCCTGGAGCATGGCCCAGCGGCTGCGCAGCCCCAGCGAGGACGGCTTGCCGAACTCGATGCCGATCATCATGCCCCGGCCGCGGACGTCGTGCAGCAGCTCGTACTTGCCGACGAGGGCGGCCAGCCGGCTGCGCAGCAGCTCGCCCGTGCGCCGGGCGTTGGCGACGATCTGCTCGTCCTCCATCACGGAGAGCACCGCGAGCCCGGCCGCCATCGCCTGCGCGTTGGAGCCGAAGCTCGCGGAGTGCACCAGGACGCGGTCCATGGAGGAGTAGACCTTCTTGAAGATCCAGTCCTTGCCGAGGGTGGCGCCGACGGGCACGTAGCCGCCCGAGAGGGCCTTGGCCACGCAGACCAGGTCCGGCTCGACGCCCGCCTCGTGCTGGTAGGCGAAGAAGTCGCCGGTGCGGCCGATGCCGGTCTGCACCTCGTCGGCGATGAGCAGCGCCTTGTGCCGGTGGAGCAGCTCCTGCGCGGCGCGCAGGAAGCCGGCGGGCGGCTCCAGGACGCCCTTGCCCTGGATCGGTTCGACGACGAAGGCCGCCACGTCGCCGCGGGCGAGCTCCCGCTCCAGGGCGGCGAGGTCGCCGAGCGGGATCGCCGTGTCGGGCAGCAGGGGCGCGAAGCCGTCCCGGAAGCCGTCCTCGCCGTTGACGGAGAGCGAGCCGGTGGTCAGGCCGTGGAAGGCGTGGGAGCAGTAGAGGACCCGCGGCCTGCCCGTCGCGTACCGGGCGAACTTCAGGGCCGTCTCCACCGCCTCGGTGCCGCTGTTGCCGAAGAACACCCGGTCCAGGTGCGGCGCGTAGGACAGCAGCTTCTCGGCGAGGAGGCCGGGCAGCGGCTGGCAGTCGAAGCGGGTGAGGTCGGCGAGCGAGGCGTCGAGGACGTCGTGCAGCGCCTTGCGGACGACGGGGTGGTGCCGGCCGACGCCCATCACCCCGAAGCCGGCGAGCATGTCGAGGTAGTCCTGCCCGTCGGCGTCCCAGAAGTAGGCGCCCTCGGCCCGCTCGTAGACCTTGTCGAAGCCGATGGTGTGCAGCATGCGCGGCAGCTGGTGGTTGAGGTGCCGGGCGTGCAGGTCGTACCGCTCGCCGCCGCGCTCGGCGAGGAGCCGGGTGAGGTCGAAGCCCTTGCCGTCGGCGGCGGCACCGGCTGTGTCGGCTGTCATGCGTCGTTCTCCTTCGCGGCCGCGGGGTTCTTCGCGGCTTCTTCCTTGCGGGCCAGGGCGGCGCTGATCCGGCCGGCGATCTCGGCGGGGGTGAGCCCGAGGTCCGCCAGGACCTCGCCGCGCTTGGCGTGCGGCAGGAACTGCTCGGGGATGCCGAAGGTGCGCAGCGGCACGTCGACGCCGGCGTCGCGCAGCGCCTGCGCGACGGCCCAGCCGACGCCGCCGGTGCGGCTGTTGTCCTCGACGACCGCGACGACCCGGTGGCGGGCGGCGAGCGGGGGCAGTGCGGGGTCGACGGGCTTGACCCAGCGCGGGTCGACGACGGTGCAGGGGGTGCCGCGGGCGGCCAGGAGGTCGGCGGCCTCCAGGCACACGCCGGCCATGGCGCCAACCGCGACGATCAGGACCTGCGCCTCGTCCGCGCCGGGTGCGGGGCGGGCGATGACGTCCATGCCGCCTTCGCGGGCCAGGGCCGGGACGGGCTCGCCGACGCTCTCCTTCGGGAAGCGGATCACGGTGGGTGCGTCCTCGACCTCGACGGCCTCGCGCAGCTGGGCGCGCAGCTGGCCGGCGTCGCGCGGGGCGGCGATCCGCAGGCCGGGGACGACCTGCAGGATCGACATGTCCCACATGCCGTTGTGGCTGGGCCCGTCGGTGCCGGTGACGCCCGCCCGGTCCAGGACGAAGGTCACCCCGCACTTGTGCAGGGCGACGTCCATGAGCACCTGGTCGAAGGCGCGGTTGAGGAACGTGGCGTAGACGGCGAAGACCGGGTGCAGTCCGCCGGTGGCGAGGCCGGCCGCGGACACCGCGCCGTGCTGCTCGGCGATGCCGACGTCCCAGACGCGGTCGGGGAAGGCCTCGGCGAACTTCGTCAGGCCCACGGGGTGGAGCATGGCGGCGGTGATGGCGACCACGTCCGGCCGCTCGGCGCCGATGGCGAGCATCTCGTCGCCGAAGACCGAGGTCCAGGAGCGGCCGGCGGCCGGGGCCAGCGGCCGGGAGGTGAGCGGGTCGATCACGCCGACGGTGTGGAAGCGGTCGGCGTCGTCCTCCAGGGCGGGCTGGTAGCCGCGGCCCTTCTCCGTGCGGCAGTGGACGAGGACGGGGCCGTGGAAGCGCTTGGCCCGGCGCAGCGCGGATTCGACGGCGGCGACGTCGTGCCCGTCTATCGGGCCGAGGTACTTCAGGCCGAGGTCCTCGAACATGCCCTGCGGGGCGAAGGCGTCCTTGAAGCCCTTCTTCGCGCCGTGCAGGGACTCGTAGAGGGTGCTGCCGATGGCGGGCAGGCCCTGGATCGCGTCCTTGCCCCAGGACAGGAGGCGTTCGTAGCCGTCGGTCGTGCGGAGCGTGGCGAGGTGGTCCGCGAGGCCGCCGATGGTGGGGGCGTAGCTGCGCTCGTTGTCGTTGACGACGATGATCAGCGGCCGGTCCTTGGCGGCGGCTATGTTGTTGAGCGCCTCCCAGGCCATGCCGCCGGTCAGGGCCCCGTCGCCGATGACGGCGACGACGTGGCGGTTCCAGCGGCCGAGGACCTGGTTGGCCTTGGCGAGGCCGTCGGCCCAGCCGAGGACGGTCGAGGCGTGGCTGTTCTCGATGACGTCGTGCTCGGACTCCTCGCGCGAGGGGTAGCCGGACAGGCCGCCCTTGCCGCGCAGCTTGGAGAAGTCCTGGCGGCCGGTGAGCAGTTTGTGCACGTACGACTGGTGGCCGGTGTCCCACAGGATGCGGTCGGCCGGTGAGTCGAAGGAGCGGTGCAGGGCGATGGTGAGCTCCACCACGCCCAGGTTGGGGCCGAGGTGGCCGCCGGTCCTGGCGACGGCGTGGATGAGGAAGTGGCGGATCTCCTCCGCCAGTTCGGTCAGCTCCTCGGCGTCCAGGGTCTTCAGGTCGCGCGGACTGCGGATGTTCTCCAGCAACGACACGCGGGCCCCCTCCTCGTCTTGCGGCCTGGGCCGGGCGGCCGCACGGTCGCTGTTCCTACGGTGGCGGGTCGCCGGTCTCAGGCCACGGTGACGTCCGGCGCCCCGGGAAGGGCTCCGTCCGCCGCCATGGCATCGGCGATCTTCATTGCTTCCTCGATGAGGGTCTCCACGATCTTCGACTCCGGCACGGTCTTGATGACCTCGCCCTTGACGAAGATCTGCCCCTTGCCATTGCCCGAAGCGACACCCAGATCGGCCTCACGGGCCTCACCCGGACCGTTGACGACGCAGCCCATCACCGCGACGCGCAACGGCACCTCCATGCCCTCCAGGCCCGCGCTGACCTGATCGGCGAGCTTGTACACGTCCACCTGCGCACGACCGCAGGACGGGCACGAGACGATCTCCAGACGGCGCTGGCGCAGCCCCAGGGACTCCAGGATCTGCATGCCGACCTTGATCTCCTCCGCCGGCGGGGCCGACAGCGAGACGCGGATGGTGTCGCCGATGCCCTCCGACAGCAGCGCACCGAACGCCACCGCCGACTTGATCGTCCCCTGGAACGCCGGACCGGCCTCGGTCACACCCAGGTGCAGCGGGTAGTCGCACTGCGCCGCCAGCTGACGGTACGCATTGACCATCACCACCGGGTCGTTGTGCTTGACCGAGATCTTGATGTCGCGGAAGCCGTGCTCCTCGAAGAGCGAGGCCTCCCACAGCGCGGACTCCACCAGCGCCTCGGGCGTCGCCTTCCCGTACTTCTGCAGCAGCCGCCGGTCCAGCGACCCCGCGTTCACACCGATACGGATCGGGGTGCCCGCATCGGAAGCCGCCTTGGCGATCTCCTTCACCTTGTCGTCGAACTGCCGGATGTTCCCCGGGTTCACCCGGACCGCCGCGCAGCCGGCGTCGATCGCCGCGAAGACGTACTTCGGCTGGAAGTGGATGTCCGCGATCACCGGGATCTGCGACTTCTTCGCGATGACCGGCAGCGCGTCCGCATCGTCCTGCGAGGGGCAGGCCACCCGCACGATCTGGCAGCCCGACGCCGTCAGCTCCGCGATCTGCTGCAGGGTGGCACCGACGTCGGCCGTGACCGTCGTGGTCATCGACTGCACCGAAACGGGCGCGTCACCGCCCACGGCGACCGACCCGACCTGGATGCGCCGCGAGGGGCGGCGCACCGCGAGCGGCCGGGCCGGCACGCCGGGGAGCCCGAGGGACACGGGTCCCGCGGAGGCCATGGCCGTCAGCTCCGGTTCCCGGCGACGCTCTCGCGGGCCGCGCGGATCGACTCCTTCAGCGACCCCATGGTGGCGAGGACGGCGGTCGGCTCGTATCCGCAGTGGGCCATGCAGTTGTCGCAGCGCGGGTCCTTGCCGCGGCCGTACTTGTCCCAGTCGGTCTCCTCGATCAGCTCCCGGTACGTCGGGACGTAGCCGTCGCTCATCAGATAGCAGGGGCGCTGCCACCCGAAGAGGGAGTAGTTGGGGATGGCCCAGGCGGTGCAGGAGAAGTCGACCTTGCCCTCCAGGAAGTCCAGGAACAAGGGGCTGTGGTTGAGCCGCCAGCGCGCCCGGTTCCCCCCGGAGAAGGCCTTCTTGAAGAGCTCCCGGGTCTGCTCGACCCCCAGGA
Organism: Streptomyces telluris; assembly: GCF_024519335.1. NCBI lineage: Bacteria > Bacillati > Actinomycetota > Actinomycetes > Kitasatosporales > Streptomycetaceae > Streptomyces > Streptomyces telluris. The sequence goes on along the minus strand of NZ_JANIID010000004.1, from coordinate 111,355 downwards.
AGTGGTCCTGGTCGGGAGCCTTCTCGTAGGCGTAGGCAGGCGAGATCATCATCTCGTCGACCTTGAGGTCGTCGTTGAGGAAGTTGAGCACCTCGACGATGGTCTGCGGGGTGTCGGTGTTGAAGAAGGTCGAGTTGGTGGTGACCCGGAAGCCGCGCCGCTTGGCCTCCTTGATGGCCTCCACCGCCTCGTCGAAGACGCCCTCCTTCGCAACGGACTCGTCGTGCCGCTCGCGCAGCCCGTCGATGTGCACCGCGAACGCGAAGTAGGGGGACGGGGTGAACTTGTCCATCTTCTTGCGCAGGAGCATGGCGTTGGTGCAAAGGAAGACGTACTTCCGCTTCGCCACCAGCTGGCGCACGATCTCGTGGATCTGCGGATGCATCAGAGGCTCGCCGCCCGCGATGGAGACCATCGGCGCCCCGGACTCCAGCACGGCGCCGACGGCCTGTGCGACCGGCATGCGCTGCTTGAGCACCCCGGCGGGGTGCTGGATCTTCCCGCACCCCTCGCACTTGAGATTGCAGGCGAAAAGCGGTTCCAGCTCGACGATCAGCGGGAACTTCTCGCGCTTCCTGAGCTTCTGTTCAAAAAGGTACGTTCCCACCCGGATGGACTGGCGGAGTGGCATGGCCATCTGGCTCACCTCCTGGGGAGCAGTAAAGAACGGTGCCATTCGATAAAAGCCGGGAGGACGGTGCGCAGAACCCGGAAAGCCGATATTCCACCGCGCAACGTCCCGATTCGGACGAGTTCATGTTCTGGAGCGTCCACGACCACCCGGACGGCCGCAACCGGGCGCGGCCCCGCGCGCACGGCGCTTCGGAGCGTGGCCGCGGACTCCATGTCCACGGCGAGCGCGCCCGCGGCGTGCAGGGCGGCCCGCTCCGCGCCGCGCACGACGTGGTCCGAGCCGACGAGGGGCCCGGTGTGGATGACGCGCCGGGGCACGGCACGGGCGAGCTCCTTGGCGAGGAGCTCGACGCCCGAGCACTCGGTGCTGCCCGTGGCGTCCCGGGTCTCGTCGGCGACGACCAGGTCGCCGGGGTGCATCCCCGGGGCCAGGCCGGCGCAGAAGCCCGTGGCCACGACCGCGGCCTCGCGCATCGCCGGGTCGCGCAGGGCCCGGGTGACGGCATGGTCCGCGGCCTGCGGCCCCATGCCGGTCCGCAGAACGGTCACGGGCCCGGCCGCCCCGCCCGGGCCGCCCCCGCGCAGGGCGAGGCGCTCGATGCCGAGCGCGCAGGCGACCAGCAGCGGTGCGGGGCCGGGACTGCCCGTGCCGTTCGTCATCACGCCTCCAGGCGGTCGGGGGCGAACAGCTCCCCGTGCACGTAGCGGCCGAGGGCCGTGAGGGGGAAGACCTGCCGGTAGAGGTGGTAGTTGATGGAGAAGTCCCAGGGGAACCCGGTGCCGGTGAAGTGCGGCTCGTCCCAGGACCCGTCCGGGCGCTGGGTCTCCACCAGCCGGGCCACGCCCCGCTCCACGGCCTTGCCCTCCCGCTCCCCGGCGGCGAGCAGGGCCATCAGGGCCCAGGCCGTCTGGGAGGCGGTGGAGGCGCCGCGCCCGATCCACTCGGGGTCGCGGTAGGAGCGCAGGTCCTCGCCCCAGCCGCCGTCGTCGTTCTGCACGCGCTCAAGCCAGCGCACGGCCCGGCGGATCGCCGGGTGCGAGGCGGGGATGCCGGCCGCGACGAGGGCGGGCACCACCGAGCCGGTGCCGTAGACGTAGTTGACGCCCCAGCGGCCGAACCATGCGCCGCTCTCCTCCTGTTCGGCCAGCAGCCACTCGACTCCGCGCCGCGTGCGCGGGTCGTGCCGCTCGCCGAGGAAGGCGAGCATCTCGACGACGTGCGCGGTGACGTCGGCGGACGGCGGGTCGACGACCTCGCCGAAGTCGCAGAAGGGCAGCCGGTTGGGCAGCGTGCTGGTGTTGTCCGCGTCGAAGGCGCCCCAGGCGCCGTTCTTCGACTGCATGCCCAGGTTCCAGCGGGCGGCCCGCCGGACGGCCGTCTCCAGGCGCGCGGGCTCGGGGTGGCGGACCCGCTTGAGGGCCAGCACGACCTCGGCCGTGTCGTCGATGTCGGGGTAGGTGTGGTTGTGGAACTCGAAGGCCCAGCCGCCCGGGGTCAGCCCGGGGCGGCGCACCGCCCAGTCGCCGGTGCGGTGGATCTGCTCGCCCAGCATCCAGTCGGCGGCCTTGACCAGCGCCGGGTGGTCAGGCGCCACTCCGGCGTCCGCGAGGGCGATGGTGGCCAGGCACGTGTCCCACACCGGGGACTGGCAGGCCTCGATCATGCGGCTGCCGTCCTCCCGCCACACGGCGAAACGGTCCAGCGACTTGAGCCCCTCGCGCAGCACGGGGTGGTCCAGGTCGTAGCCGAGGAGGTGCAGGGCGATGATCGAGTAGACGGCGGGGGGCTGGATGCCGCCCCAGCAGCCGTCGTTCTCCTGGCGCTCGATGATCCAGCGGGCGGCCGAGTCGAGCGCGAGGCGGCGCAGGCGGCCCAGCGGGAACCGGCGGTAGTGGTGCAGGGCCTTGTCGAGCCGCTGGAAGACGCCGTCCCAGCTGGCCGCCGGGGCGAGCGGGCGCGGCGGGTTCGGCCGGGCCGGGTCGGTGTGCAGCTCGTCGAGCGCGAAGGGCGCGGGGCGCACGGGGCGCTTCGCGGAGACGACGGTCAGGGGCACGATGGTCTGCCGGGCCCACTGGCCGAAGTCGTAGAGGTTGAGGGGGAACCACTTCGGCAGGAACATGATCTCGGGCGGCAGTTCGGGGAGGTCCTCCCACTTCCACCAGCCGAAGAGGGCGAGCCAGATGCGGGTGAAGACCCGGGAGGCGGCGATCCCGCCCTGCTCGCGGATCCACGCGGAGGCGGCGGCCATGTGCGGGGCGTCCGGGGCGTCCCCGGCGAGCCGCAGGGCGACGTAGGCCTCGATGGTGGTGGAGAGCTCGCCGGGCCCGCCGAGGAAGGTGGCCCAGGTGCCGTCCGAGCGCTGCTCGGAGCGGATGTGGAGGGCGGCGGCGCGGGTGGTCTTCTCGTCCCGGACGCCCAGGAACTGACGGAGCAGCAGATCCTCGGCGTCCATGGTGACGTTGGTCTCCAGGTCGCCCTTCCACCACCCCTGCTCGTCCTGGCGGGAGAGGAGGTGATCGACCGCGCGGGCCGTGGCCCGCTCCGCGGCGGCGAGCGCGCCGGGCGCCTCACCCTCCTGGACCGGAGGCTGTGCCGTGCCGTGTGCCGTGTGCTGTTGCGCTGTGGTGCTGTCGGTGGCCGCGGCAGCGCGGGGCGGCAGGGCCCCGGTGCTTCCGTCGGTCGTCGCTGTCATGGTTTCCCCTTTTTTGCAGTGAGCTTCCTTCTCTGCCTTCCTGGGGGCTCCGTCGGCCGGCGCCGCAACACTGGCGCCGGCCGGCGACCGCGATCTGCTAGATCGGGTGAATAGGAATCATCTCTTTCGTACGACGACGAAGTCGGCGAGCGCCACCAGTTGGGCTCGGACTTCTGCGGGCATGTCAACTCGGTCGAGGGCGGCGATCGCGGTCGCGTGCTGGCGGCGGGCCTCCTGGGAGGTCCACTCCCGGCCGCCCGCCTCTTCGATCAACATCGCGCGGCTGGCGAATTCTTCCTCGTCGAAGTCGGCGAGCTGGGCGTCGCTGAGCTTGGCGTCGGCCGCGAGGATCTCCGCGAGCCGCTCGGAGGCGGAGCCGCCGGCGTCGAGGGCCGCGACCACCGGCAGCGACTTCTTGCGCTGGCGCAGGTCGCTCCAGGTCTGCTTGCCGGTGGCCTCCGGGTCGCCCCAGATGCCGAGCAGGTCGTCCACCGCCTGGAAGGCGAGGCCGAGGTGGTAGCCGTAGGCCTCCAGGGTGTCGGCCGTGTGGTCGTCGGCGCCGCCCAGGACGGCGCCGATGGAGACCGCGCAGGCGAGGAGGGCGCCGGTCTTGTTGCCCTCCATCTCCAGGCACTCCTCGACGGTGACCCGCTCGCGGTGCTCGTAGGAGATGTCCTGCGCCTGGCCGTCGATCAGCTTGCGGGTGGCGGTGGTCAGCCGCCGGGTGGCGCGGCCGGCCTCGACGGTGCCGAGCTCCAGCAGGATCTCGTTGGCAAGCGCGAAGAGGGCGTCGCCGACGAGGATGGCCTGCTCGGGCCCGTACACCTTCCAGACGGTGTCGCGGTGGCGGCGCTGTTCGTCGCCGTCCATCAGGTCGTCGTGCAGCAGGGAGAAGTTGTGCACGAGCTCCACGGCGACCGCGCCGGGGATGCCCACCTCCGGGGCGCGTCCGGCGGCCTCGGCCGAGAGCAGGGCGAGCGCGGGCCGGACGGCCTTGCCGCTGTCGCCGTGCGCCGGCCGCCCCTCGGCGTCGATCCAGCCGAAGTGGTAGGCGGCGACGGTGTCCATGGGCGGCGCGAGCCGTTCCACGGCGGCACGCAGCACCGGCGTGGCAAGCGTCCGTCCCCGCTCCAGCATGGCGTTGACGCCTGCAGTGTCGACAGCTGGGATCGCCGAAGTCACGGTCTCTCCTCTGGTGGTCGTGCTCGTGCGCGGCCCGGTCCGGGCACGCGACGCTTCATGGCTCGCCTCGGTCATACCGCCTCCCGCAAGGGGCTCTCGTGCGGTCGGCCGAGCTCGGAGAGTGCCGCACCCGCGGCGTGGACGCCGCTGCGCACAGCGCCCTCCATGGTCGCGGGCCAGCCGGTGGCGGTCCACGCGCCGGCCAGGTACAGGCCGGGCGTGTTCGTGCGGGCGGACGGCCGCAGCCGGCCGACGCCCGGGGTGGGGGCGAACGTCGCTGTACGCTCCCGGGTCACGAAGAAGTCCCGGACGCCGGCGCCGCGTGCGGCGGGCAACAGCCGTTCCAGCTCGGGAAGATAGCGGGCCCGCAGCTCGGCCACGGGCCGGTCGATGTCGTCCTGCGCCGCCGACTGGGAGACCGCCAGGTACTGCCCGCCCTCTCCCCGCGCCGCGAGGCCGGAGGAGTCCGTGCGGTCGAAGACCCACTGCACGGGCGAGCCCAGCGCGGTGAAGAACGGCTGCCGCAGGACCTTGCGGTCGTAGACGACGTGGAGGTTGAGGATGGGGGCGGTGCCGATCTCCAGCAGCCGGCCCGGCTCGTCCAGGGCGCCGTCGGGCAGCAGGGCGTGCGTCTCGCGCTGCGGCAGGGCGAGCACGACCGTGCCGGCCGTGAGCCGCTCGGCCGCACCGGGGCCCGTCTCGGCGTCGACCTGCCAGAGGCCGTCCGCGGCGCGGCCGACGCCGGTGGCGCGGGTGCGCAGCAGGGTGCGCACGCCGGCCTTGTCGAGGGCGGCGCGGGCGCGGGTGTCGTGCAGCTCGCCGAGGGGGACGTGCGCCCAGCCGATGTCGGCGGCGCCGGGCTCGGTGAGCAGCGCGGTCTTGAAGACCATGGCGGCGAGGCCGAGCGAGGACTCGTCGGCGGTGGCGTTCAGCGTGGCCACGCCGATCAGGTCCCACAGGGCCTCGACGGTGCGGGCGGACTGGCCGCGGCGGCGCAGCCAGCTCGCGAAGTCCGTGCCGTCGAGGGCGGGGTCCTGCGGGTCGAGGCCGCGCAGGGCCAGCGCGGCACGGCCCACCTGGGCGCGCTCGGCGAGCGAGAGGTGGGGATACGTGGCGAGGCTGGCGGCCAGGTGCAGGGGGACGGGCAGGGCGGTGCGGCGCAGCCGGCCGAGGCGGGGCCTGCCGGAGGGGTGGCCGACGTCGAGGACGGGCACGTCGAGCCGGTCCTGCAGGGGCGCGAGGTGCAGCGCGTCGATCCGGTCGAGGAACGAGCTGTAGGCGGTGCAGCAGCGCAGGTAGACGTGCTGGCCGTTGTCGATGGTGAGGTCGCCGCGGCGGAAGGAGAAGGCGAGGCCGCCGAGCCGGGGCCGCCCCTCCAGGAGGGTGACGCGCACGCCGGCGTCGGCGAGCTCCAGCGCGGCCGTGATGCCGGCGAGTCCGCCGCCGACGACCACCGCGCGGGCGGCCGGGGCGCCGTCCCCGTCGGTGGGGTCGTGCCCGGGCCCGGTTGTCGTGGCTGTCATGTGCCCACCCCTTCGGCTGCTCTCAGGGACGTTTTCGCAGGGCGGAGGGTTGCGCGCCGTTTGCCGGCCCGGACCAGGGGCATCAAGCGCGCCCCCCGGCGGTCCGCCGGTGGACGCTGCGGGCGTCCAGTCCGGACAGGCCGCGCACGGCGACGTAGACCTTCTCCCGGCCGGGCAGGGAGACCCGGCCGCGCAGGACCGCCTCGGGGTCCTCGGCGATCCGGTCGAGCAGCCGGCGGTAGATGCCGGCCATGGCGGCGACGCAGGCGCCGCTGCGCCGGTCGAGCATGGGCAGCAGCCGGGTGCCCTCGGCGAAGAGCGCGCGGGCGCGCCGGACCTCGAAGTGGACGAGGCCGGTGAAGTCGGCGCCGGCCGGGGGCCTGGCGGAGTGGAAGCCGTCGGCGCAGCCGAACTTCGCGAGGTCGTCGGAGGGCAGGTAGGTGCGGCCGTTGGCCGCGTCCTCGCGGACGTCGCGCAGGATGTTGGTGAGCTGCAGCGCCAGGCCGAGCGTATCGGCGTACTCCGAGGCGCGCGCGGCATCGCGCGCGCCGGGCACGGTGCCGAACACGCCGAGGGAGAGCCGGCCGATGGCACCCGCGACACACCGGCAGTACACCGCGAGGTCGTCCCAGGTCTCGTACGACTCGCCGCGCACGTCCATCTGAACGCCGTCGATGAGTTCGTCCAGCCCGCCGAGCGGGATGGGGAAGCGGCGCGCGGCATGGCTGAGCGCGACGGCCACCGGGTCGGTGTCGTCCTCGGCGATCCGGCCCTCCCGGATCCGCGCGAGCAGCTCGCGCGTCTCCTCCAGCCGGCGGTGCTTGTCCCCCGCGTCCAGCGGGCCGTCCCCGATGTCGTCGACACGCCGCGAGAAGGCGTACAGCGCCGACATGGCGCGCCGCTTGGCGGTCGGCAGGAGCCGGATGCCGTAGCTGAAGTTGCCCGCCTGCTGCCCGGTGACCGCCTCGCAGTAGCTGTACGCGGCGAGCACCGGTGCGGACGCTTCCTGCGATCCGTTCACGGTCCTGCTCACCCCTCTCTTCGCAGTGTCGCTCCCACCTCGCGCAGCAGGCTGAGCTTGGTGGGCTTGGGCGGTCCGGGCAGTACGTCGTGTCCTGCGGCGGCGACCGCGCGGAGCGCGGCCCTCCCCCCGCCCACGAACCCCGCGAGCAACAGCTTCAACCTGCCGTGGACGCTACCCACCAGGGGGGTGCCTTCATTCAGCAGTTCCCCGGCGCGTTCCCCTTCGTACGCGACCAGAGCGCGCAACGACGCGCCGCCGGTCGGGCGCGCGAGGTCGGCCTCGGTGACGTGGAAGCGCTTCATGTCCTCGGCCGGGAGGTAGACGCGGTCGCGCCCGAGGTCCTCGGTGACGTCCTGCAGGTGTTCCACGATCTGCAGCCCGGTGCAGACCGCGTCCGAGCGGCGGATCCGCTCGGGGCTCGCGGTGCCGGTGATGCCCAGGACGAGGCGGCCGACGGGGTTCGCGGACAGCTCGCAGTAGGCGAGCAGATCGTCGTACGTACCGTAGCGGCGGACGCGCTGGTCCTGCCGGTTGGCCTCGATCAGCCCCAGGAAGGGCTCCGGGGTCAGGCCGCACCGGCGCACGGTGGGCCGCAGGCGGCGCAGCAGCGGGTGGCTCGGGCCGGTGCCGGAGCGGTCGAAGACGCGCCGCAGGTCCGCCTCGAAGGCGTCCAGCATCGCGAGCCGCTCCTCGCTGGTGTCGGCGCGCGTCCCCGCGAGCCCCAGCAGCTGCGCGTCGCGCCCGCCGGCGGCGAGGTCGCCGTCGCCGATGTCGTCGACGAGGCGGGCGTACCCGTAGACGGCCATGAGGTCGTCCCGCCAGGCGCGCGGCAGGAAGAAGGGTGCCACGGGGAAGTTCTCGTGCGCGGCCTTGTCGAGCACGGCGCGCTCGTGCGCGTCCGTCCCCGCCGTCACCGCGGGCTGCCCGGACCGGGGACGGCGTGCACGCCTCGGGGCTGGAGAGTTTCCGTAGCCATTGCCGTCACATCTCCCGTTCTACACTGCCGACCCAGAACATCCTATTTCGGACACGCCGCAGGGTAGACACCCCCTTCGGCGCCCCCTGCTCCCCCTTCGGCACCCACTGTCCCGCCGTATCCGACGCCGTCTCCGGAGCCGCGGATACACCGGTATCGCACGCTTCGCCGCAAATCAGCACGGTACAGCGTACGCCGCACACCTGTCCGACGTGCGGCCGGGTAGGTGCTTGATCCATACAATGCCACGCGCGCAACGAATCAACCCTGCCAATAAGCCAGTTGATCGTTACGGAAAGGTCAAGGCCCTCACCGGAGCGCACCGGCGAGGGCCCGCGGGAACCGGCCCGCGCCGGCCCGTACGGCGCCTAGCGGGCCGTCTCCTTCTCGTACGCCCGGACCACTTCCTCGGTCGGTCCGTCCATCAGCAGCTGTCCGTGCTCGAGCCACAGCACGCGGTCGCAGGTGTCCCGGATCGACCTGTTGTTGTGGCTGACGAGGAAGACCGTGCCCGCCTGCTTGCGCAGCTCGCGGATGCGGGCCTCGGAGCGCTTCTGGAACGAGCGGTCACCGGTGGCCAGCGCCTCGTCGATCATCAGCACGTCGTGGTCCTTGGCCGCGGCGATGGAGAACCGCAGCCGGGCCGCCATGCCGGACGAGTAGGTCCGCATGGGCAGCGTGATGAAGTCGCCCTTCTCGTTGATCCCGGAGAAGTCGACGATGCCCTGGTAGCGCTCGCGGATCTGCTCGCGCGACATCCCCATGGCCAGACCGCCGAGCATCACGTTCTTCTCGCCCGTGAGGTCGTTCATCATGGCCGCGTTCACGCCCAGCAGCGAGGGCTGGCCGTCGGTGTAGACCTTGCCGCGCTCGGTGGGCAGCAGCCCCGCGATGGCCTTGAGGAGGGTGGACTTGCCGGAGCCGTTGGAGCCGATCAGGCCGATCGCCTCGCCACGGTAGGCGGTGAAGCTCACGCCCTTGACGGCGTGCACCTCGCGCACGCCGGCCCCCGGCTTGCGCTTGACGATGCGGTTCAGGGCGGCGGTCGCGCTGCCCCGGCCGGTGTTGCCGCCGTAGACGCGGTAGACGATGTGGACGTCCTCCGCGATCACGGTGGGCACGCGGGCGTCCGTCCCGGCGGGGTTGGGGGTGGGGTTCTGTTCAGCCACGGCCGTACTGCTCCTCAGCCTTCCAGAAGTACACGAAGCCGCCGACGCCGACCACGACCGCCCAGCCGACCGCCAGCAGCCACACATGCGGCGGCAGGTGGATGTGGCTGTGGTCGTCGATCAGGGACCAGCGCATCAGGTCGATGTAGACGGCCGCCGGGTTGGCGCTGAGCACGTCGATGACCCACTTCGGGGCGTGGGTCTTCTCCAGCGCCTCGACCATGTTGTACATCACGCCGGACGCGTACATCCACGTCCGCGTGATGAACGGCAGCAGCTGCGCCAGGTCGGGCGTCTTGCTGCCCGCACGGGCCATGACCATCGCCAGGCCGGTGTTGAAGAAGAACTGCAGCACCAGGACGGGGATGATCAGCGCCCACGACGGATCGGGCATGTGCCCGAAGCCGAGGAGGAAGAGGAACAGCACGCACATCGACAGCAGCAGCTGCTGGAGCTGCTGCATCGCGAAGGAGATCGGCAGGGCCGCCCGCGGGAAGTGCAGGGCGCGCACCAGCCCCAGGTTGCCCGAGATGGAGCGCACGCCCGCCAGCGCGGAGCTCTGGGTGAAGGTGAAGACGAAGACGCCGGTCACCAGGAAGGGGATGTAGGTGGCGATCCCCATGCCCTTGGACTGCTGCATCAGCAGACCGAAGATCAGCAGGTACACGCCGGCGTTCAGCAGCGGCGTCGCCACCTGCCAGACCTGGCCCAGCTTGGCCTGGCTGTACTGGGCCGTCATCTTGGCCCGGGAGAACGCGACGATGAAATGCCGCCGCGCCCACAGCTGCCGGGCGTACTCCGGCAGGCTCGGGCGGGCCCCGCTGACCGCGAGACCGTACTTCTTGGCCAGCTCGGCGGCGGACAGTCCGTCGTCGGGCGATGGCGGGGCACTCATGGCGACCGCACTGTCGTGCGTTGTCTCGCTCACAGTTGACACTTTCGTCCTCAAGGTGCGCTGCCGGGGGCTCGCCCCGGACCGCGCCCGATGCTCATAGACAAGAGCTTGTCAGATCACGGGAGGCCGACCCAGCCGGGTCAGGCGCCACACGGTACGCCACTTCATGGGGCGCCGTGGACCACAGGGAGTCGTCCAGCCCTCCTTGAAGCCCCCGAACCAGGCCCGCAGCGCGGGCAGGGACGGCCGCCGGGCCAGGGTGAGCAGCAGCCACACCCCCAGGTAGACCGGGACCAGCGGGGCGGGGAGGTTGCGCCGGGCGAGCCAGACGCGGTTGCGGGCGACCATGCGGTGGTAGACCGCGTGGCGGCTCGGCGCCGTCGTCGGGTGGTGCAGCACCATGTCCGCGCGGTAGTCGATCATCCAGCCCGCGTCGAGGGCCCGCCAGGCGAGGTCGGTCTCCTCGTGCGCGTAGAAGAACTCGTCCGGCAGCCCGCCGACCTCGGCGAAGACCCGGGTGCGGACCGCGTTGGCACCGCCGAGGAAGGTGGTCACCCGCGAGGAGCGCATCGGGTCGGAGGCGCGCAGCCGCGGCACGTGGCGGCGCTGGGTGACGCCGGTGTCGGGGTCGGCGATCCGGAAGCTGATGATGCCGAGCTTCGGGTCGGCGGCGAACGCCTGCCGGCACAGCTCGGCGGTGTCCTGGCCGGGCAGCAGGCCGTCGTCGTCCAGGAACAGCAGGATGTCGGCCTCGCGCCCGGCGGGCCCGAACGCCTCGATGCCCACGTTGCGCCCGGCCGGGATGCCGACGTTCTCCGACAGCTCGACGGTGCGCACGGTCAGGCCGGGGACGGCGATCGGCGGCAGCGGGGAGCCGTTGCCGACGACGACGACCTCGATCGGGTCGCCGTCCTGCTTGGCGACCGACTCCAGCAGGGCGCGCAGCTCCGCGGGGCGGTTGCCCATGGTGAGGACAACCGCGCCGACCTTGACCGGAGGAGCGGAGGGAGCGTTCATCGGAGCCTGCTCGACGCGAGGATGGACACGAGGTGCAGCACAGTCTGCAGCACCGCGACGGCGGCGAGCAGGACCACCGCGACACGGGTGAACAGCAGGTCGCCGTGGACGAAGTCCGCGATGCCGGCCACCAGGATCACCAGCGACGCCTCGACGCCGCCGACCAGCCGGTGGAACTTCAGCGCGGCCGCGGCCTTGCGGGCCAGGGCCATGCCCGAGGAGCGCGGCGTGGCCGCGGAGTCCTCGGCGGCCGCCATGCCGCTGCGGGCGCGGGCCACGTCGACCAGGTCCGTCTCCGCCTTGATCAGGATGGCGCCGAGCGCGGCCAGCGTGCCCAGGAACGCCCACTGCCACTGCGTGGCCGCGCCGTCCTTGTGCAGGACGTCCGCCGCACGGATGCCGAAACCGACCAGCAGGGCGGCCTCGGAGAGGTAGTGGCCCACCCGGTCGAGATAGACGCCGGTCGTGGAGGTGACCTTGCGCCAGCGCGCGAGCTCGCCGTCCACGCAGTCCAGCAGCAGGTACAGCTGGATGAGCAGCGCACCGAGGATCGCCCCGGTGAGGCCCGGGATCACCAGGGCCGCGCCCGCCGCGATGCCGGCCAGGATCATCAGGCCCGTGTACTGGTTGGGCGTGAGCCTGGTGTTCAGCAGGACCCGGGTGCAGCGCAGGGAGATCTCGCGCATGTACAGGCGCCCGGCCCAGTGCTCGCCGCTGCGCCGGTCCTTCAGCCCGCCGGGGTGGACGACCGGGCGGAGTTCAGCTAGTGACGGTTTTGGCATAGTCGGCGTAAGCGTCCCTGATCTGGTCGGTGGAGAGCGCGAGGTGCTCCAGGATCGTGTAGCGGCCGGGGCGGGTCTGCGGCGCGTACTCCACGGCCGTGACGAACTCCTCGGCGCTGAAGCCGATCTCCTGCGGGAGCACGGGCAGGCCGTGCCGGCGCAGCACCTCGACCATCAGCGCGGACTCCTCGCGGGCACCGCGCAGGTACATCGCGAAGGCCGCTCCGAGGCCGCACTGCTCGCCGTGGCTGGCCGCCCGCTTGGGGAAGAGCAGGTCGAAGGCGTGGTTGATCTCGTGGCAGGCGCCGGAGGCGGGGCGGCTGTCGCCGGCCACCGACATGGCGATGCCGGTGAGCACCAGGCCCTCGGCGAGCACCTGCAGGAAGCCGTCGTCGCCGACGCCGCCGGGGTGGCGCAGCACGGCCTCGCCGGCCTGCCGGGCCATGGCGGCGGCCAGGCCGTCGATGTCCTCGCCGCGCTCGCGGGCGGCGAGCTCCCAGTCCGCCACGGCGGAGATGTTGGAGATCGCGTCGCCGATGCCGGAACGCACGAAGCGGACCGGGGCCTCACGGATGACGTCGAGGTCGATGACCACGGCGATGGGGTTGGGCACGCCGTACGAGCCGCGGCCCGCGTCGTTGTCCAGGGTCGCGACCGGCGAGCACAGGCCGTCGTGCGAGAGGTTGGTCGCGACGGCCACCAGGGGCAGGCCGATGCGCGCGGCGGCGTACTTCGCACAGTCGATGATCTTGCCGCCGCCGAGGCCCACCACGGCGTCGTAGTGGCCGGACTTCATCGCGTCGGCCAGCTTGATGGCCTCGTCCAGCGTGCCGCCGCCCACCTCGTACCACGAGGCGCCGGGCAGCGCCGGGGCGAGCCGCTCGCGCAGCACCGCCCCGGAGCCGCCGCTGATGGCGACGGCCAGCTTGCCGGAGCTGGAGATCCGCTGATCGGCGAGGACGCTCGCCAGATCGTTGAGGGCTCCGGCCCGGATGTCGACGACGACCGGCGAGGGGATGAGCCTCGTCAGTACTGGCACGCGATCTCCCGGCCCTTGGCGAGGTCGTCGTGGTTGTCGATCTCGACCCAGCGGACGTCGCCGATGGGGGCCACGTCGACCTTGAAGCCGCGGTTGACGAGCTCCTGGTAGCCGTCCTCGTAGTAGAGGTCGGGGTCGCGCTCGAAGGTGACCTTGAGGGCGTCGGCCAGGTCGGCGGCGGCCTCGCCCTCGATCAGGGTGACACCGATGTACTCACCGGTGGCCTCGGCCGGGTCCATCAGTTTGGTGATCTTCTGGACGCCCTTGTCGGGGTCCACGACGACCTTCATCTCCTCGTCGGCGAGCTGCTTCACCGTGTCGAGGGCGAGGATGATCTTCTGGCCGTTGCCGCGGGCGGCGAGCAGGGTCTTCTCCACGGAGACCGGGTGCACGGTGTCGCCGTTGGCGAGGATCACGCCGTCCTTGAGGGCGTCACGGCCGCACCACAGGGAGTAGGCGTTGTTCCACTCCTCGGCCTTGTCGTTGTCGATCAGGGTGAGGCTCAGGCCGTACTTGGCCTCCAGGGCCTCCTTGCGGGCGTACACGGCCTCCTTGCGGTAGCCCACGATGATCGCGACCTCGGTCAGACCGATCTCGGCGAAGTTGGCCAGGGTGAGGTCGAGGATGGTCGTGTCACCATCCACCGGCACCAGGGCCTTGGGCAGAGTGTCGGTGTAGGGACGCAGACGCCGTCCGGCGCCGGCGGCCAGCACGAGGCCGATCATGCGGGTTCTCCTGTTTCGTCGTGTACTGCGGGTGCCCCGGAGGACACCCAGAAGCGGATGCTCTCGCTGAGCACCACGAGGGCGATGGCGGCCGCGAGGACCGTCAGCGCGATGGTGAAACCTCGGCCGTGCCACAGGGCGGCCGCGATGGTGACCGCCAGGACGCGACCCTCGTGTCCGCCGATCGCCCGCACCAGCCGGTGCGGGGGCGCGCCGGTGCCACCGCGGATGCGGTACACCGTGTCGTAGTGATGGTAGGCGACCGCGGCCACCAGGCCGAAAGCCGCAGGGAGGGCCCCCGGGGCCCCGGACTGCGCCGCGAGGCCCAGGACGATGCCGTACTCCGCTCCCCGGAAGACCGGGGGGACCAGCCAGTCCAGGGGGCCCTTGAGGGGCTGGGCGACGGCGACGCCGGCGAGGATCGCGTAGACCGCGGCCTGCAGGACGGCCCGCCAGGTGCCGCCGCTGCCGGCGACCAGCGGGCCGAGGAGCAAGCTGGCTGCGGCGAGGACGGCCCAGAAGGGGGCGCTGTAGGCGCGGCCGGGCACCGTGCGGCCCAGGCTGCCCGCGGCGACCTCGGCGATCGGGCCGGAGTCGGCGAGGTCGGCCAGCGCCTGTGCGGCGCGGTCCGTGCGCTCGGCCTTGCGGGTCAGGGAGCGCAGGACGCGGCCCGCGGTGGTGTAGCAGGCGGCGAAGGCGCAGCCGATCAGCAGCACGTAGAAGACGGTGCGGGGCGTGGTGAGCGCGGTGAGGACCGCGATCAGCGCCCAGCGCTCGCCGATGGGCAGCACGATCATGCGGCGGACCCAGACGGTCCAGCCGACGCTGTCGAGGCGCCCGGAGAGGGCCGCCGTCGGGCTCGTGTTGGCCGTGGCGTCGTGGTTGGCCTCGTTGAAGGCGAAGTCGACGACGTGCCGGCAGGTCATGAGGACCATCGCGCCGAGCGCGAGCGCCCACACGTCGTCGTGGCCGCCGCCGCGGGACGCTCCGAGGGCCAGGCCCGCGTAGAAGGCGTACTCCTTGGCACGGTCGAAGGTCGCGTCGAGCCAGGCGCCGAGCGTGGAGTACTGCAGGGAGTAGCGGGCGAGCTGGCCGTCGGTGCAGTCGAGGACGAACGAGAACAGCAGCAGCGCGCCGGCGGCGACGAAGCCGCCGCGGGTGCCGGTCGCCGCGCAGCCGGCCGCGATCAGCGCGGTCAGCAGGGACGCGGTGGTGACCTGGTTCGGGGTGAGGCCCCGGCGGGCGCACCAGCGCGCGAGGTAGCGCGAGTACGGGCTGATGCAGAAGGTGGTGAAGAACCCGTCGCGGGACTTCACGGCGTTGCGCAGGCGCACAGCCTCGTCGTCGACGGCCCCGACCTCGGCGAGGGTCTTCGCCCGCGCGTCGTCCCCCTCGGGCACGGCCGCGACGAGCACACCGAGCTCGGGCCGGTGCACGGCGACGCCGTCGGCTTCCAGCCGGGCGGCGACGGCGCCGGGAAGGCTCGCGGCGGCCGGCCCGCTCCCCGCCACGGCGGGGGACGCAGGTTCCCGGTCCGCCGGGCCGGTGTCCGTGACCGCCCTGAGCGCGTGCGTCAGCGACGCACGCGCGTCCGGCTGGGCGGTCAGGGCGCCCTCGACCGCGGCGGCCGGGAAGCGGGGGTCGGTCAGGGCCAGCCGCAGGGCGTGCACGTGCCCCACGAAGCCGGGGTCCACCAGAGCGACGCGCTCGGTGGCCGGGACGGCGGCCAGCGCCCCTGCGGCGTCCTCCGTCACGCGGACGTCGAAGCCGAGGGACCGCAGGTCCTCCTCAAGAGAGGAGCCGGCGGGCGGCGTACCGGTGAGGATGGCGGTCGACAGACGAACTCACTCCTTGCGGCTGACATGGCCGCCCCGGGGCCGCGGGACGCGGCGGGCGGCAGTCGTGCCGGCGACCCCTGCGGGGGCGGCACGTCGGCAGAGGCTATCGGATCACCGGAAGGCCCCGTTCACCGCACGTGCACCCTGCCGACGACAGGGCCCCCGCCACAGTCAGGACGAGCGGGCGGCACGCGTGGTTCCGCGGCGGAGCGTGAGGGACCGCACGGCGGGTGCGGGGGTCGGGTGAACGAAACCGGACGTCCGCCCGGCCTGCACTAGGGTGCCGGTCATGACATGGCTGATCACAGGCGGTGCCGGATACATCGGGTCGCACGTCGCCCGGGCGATGACGCAGGCCGGCGAGCGGGTCGCCGTGCTGGACGACCTGTCCGCGGGCGTGGCCGAGCGGCTGCCCGCGGGCTGCGTGCTGGTGCGGGGCTCGGTGCTGGACCGCGAGCTGCTCGACCGTACGTTCGCGGAGCTGGGCGTGACGGGCGTGGTGCACCTGGCGGCGAAGAAGCAGGTCGGGGAGTCGGTGGAGAAGCCGCTCCTCTACTACCGGGAGAACCTGCACGGGCTGACCGTGCTGCTGGAGGCGGCGGTCGCCGCCGGGGTGCGCAGCTTCGTGTACTCCTCCTCCGCGGCCGTCTACGGCATGCCGGATGTGGACCTCGTCACGGAGGACACGCCGTGCGCGCCGATCAACCCGTACGGCGAGACCAAGCTGGCCGGCGAGTGGCTGGTGCGGGCCACCGGCAAGGCGCACGGCCTGTCCACGGCGTGCCTGCGCTACTTCAACGTGGCGGGCGCCGCGGTGCCGGAGCTCGCGGACACGGGGATCTTCAACATCATCCCGATGATGTTCGACCGGCTCACCCGGGGCGAGGCCCCGCGCATCTTCGGCGACGACTACGCCACGCCGGACGGCACCTGCGTGCGTGACTACATCCACATCGAGGACCTGGCCACCGCGCACCTGGCGGCGGCCCGCCGGCTGGCCGAGCGGACCGAGCCCGGCGACCTGACGCTGAACGTGGGCACGGGCGAGGGCGTCTCGGTGCGGGAGATGGCCGGCCTGATCGCCGAGGTGACCGGCCGCACAGAGCCGGCGCCCCTGGTGGAGCCGCGCCGTCCGGGTGATCCGGCGCGTGTCGTGGCATCGAACGAGCTGATCGCGAAGGAGCTCGGCTGGAGCCCCGCGCACGACGTGCGCAGCATGGTCGCTTCCGCGTGGGAGGGCTGGTGCCTGCACCACCCGGAGGCCCGGCAGGCTCTTCCGCGCGGCTGACGCGGGCCGCCCGGCAGTGATCGCCGCAGGTCGGCGCGGTGGGCATCGTCGCAGGTCAGAGCACATGACAACGGTGTTCAGTGCCGCGTTGCCCGATACCCCCCGCCCGTAGTTCACTGGGTGCCCGGACGGCAGGAGCCGGCCGGGCGGGCACCCGTTTCCTTAAGGCGGCATTTCATGGGCGCAGGGCACGATCACGGTCACTCGCACGGAGGACCCCCGCCGGGCACGACCGGCACGGCGGCCGCGGCCTACAAGGGGCGGCTCAGGATCGCCCTGGGCATCACGCTCACCGTGCTGCTGGCCTACGTCGTCGGCAGCGCGCTGACCGGTTCGCTGGCGCTGTTCGCCGAGGCGGGTCACATGGCGACGGACGCGGTGGGCGTCTCGATGGCGCTGCTGGCGATCCACTTCGCCAACCGCCCGGCGTCGAGCCGGCGCACCTACGGCTACGCCCGGGCCGAGATCCTCGCGGCGCTGCTGAACTGCCTGCTGCTGCTCGGCGTGGGCGGCTTCATCCTCTTCGAGGCGATCGAGCGGCTGGCGAACCCGACGGAGGTGCCGGGCGGGCAGACGGTCGTCTTCGGTCTCGTGGGCGTGGTCGCCAACGGGATCTCGCTGGCGCTGCTGATGCGGGGGCAGAAGGAGAGCCTCAATGTGCGCGGTGCGTTCCTGGAGGTGCTCTCGGACGCGCTGGGGTCGCTCGCGGTGGTGCTCTCCGCCCTGGTGATCATGGCCACGGGCTGGACGCAGGCGGACCCGATCGCCTCGCTGCTGATCGCGGTGATGATCGTGCCGCGCACGGTCAAGCTGCTGCGGGAGGCGCTCGACGTCCTGCTGGAGGCGGCGCCCCGGAACGTCGACATGGACGAGATCCGGTCACACATCATGGCGCTGCCCGGGGTGCAGGACCTGCACGACCTCCATGTGTGGACGATCACATCCGGAATGCCGGTGCTCTCCGCCCATGTCGTGGTCGACCACCTGGCCCTGGACTCCACCGGGCACGAGAAAATGCTCCACGACCTGCAGGGCTGCCTCGGCGAGCACTTCGACGTGGAGCACTGCACCTTCCAGCTGGAGCCCAGCGGCCATGCGGAGCACGAGGCGAAGCTCTGTCATTGACGCCCCGGCCGGGTACGGCAGACTTGAGGGTCGAAGACCGACAACGAGGATGGTCAATGCCGATCACACCAGCCAATGGCCTCTCCGCCGACACCGCCGCTGCCCCCTCCCAGGAGGAGTCAGCCGAACCGATCATGCTGGAGCTGGTCGACGAGGACGGCAGAACCATCGGCACGGCGGAGAAGCTCTCCGCCCACATCGCCCCCGGCAGACTGCACCGGGCCTTCTCGGTCTTCCTCTTCGACGACGAGGGCCGGCTGCTGCTGCAGCGGCGGGCGCTGGAGAAGTACCACTCCCCCGGCGTGTGGTCGAACACGTGCTGCGGTCACCCGTATCCCGGTGAGCCCCCGTTCGTGGCGGCGGCCCGCCGTACGGGCGAGGAGCTGGGGATCGCGCCCGCGCTGATGCGCGAGGCCGGAACCGTGCGCTACAACCACCCCGACCCGGACTCGGGCCTGGTCGAGCAGGAGTACAACCACCTCTTCGTGGGAATCGTGCGGGCCGAGCCGCGCCCGGCCCCGGAGGAGATCGCGGAGACCGCGTTCGTGACCCCGGCCGAGCTGGACGCGCTGCGGGCGCGCCTTCCCTTCTCGGCGTGGTTCATGACGGTGCTGGATGCGGCGCGCCCCGTGGTGCGCGAGGTCACCGGGGACGCGGCGGGCTGGTAGGCGCGGGGAGCGGCAGGGCGGCCCAGACCACCTTGCCGCCGCTCGCGGTGTGCTCGACGTCGCACATGCCGCCGGCCTCGTCGGAGATGGTCTTGACCAGCAGCAGTCCGCGGCCGCCGATGCGCTCGTCGTCCGCCTCCAGGGGCTTGGGCCGGTAGGGGTGGTCGTCCTCGACGGCCACCCGGATCCAGTGCCGTCCGATGGAGACCTCCACGGCCACCTCGGGCGAGAGCAGTGCGGCGTGCTGGACGGCGTTGGTGACCAGCTCCGAGACGATCAGCAGCAGTCCCTGCAGCAGATCCTCGCAGAGCGGCACGCGCTGGTGCCGCAGGAGGTCGCGCACGGCGTGCCGCGCTCGGGGGACGGAGGAGTGCAGCGCGGGAGCGGTGAAGCGCCAGGCTCCGTCGAACTCGACCGGGCGCCGGGGCGGGGCCTGCCCCGGGTCGGGCGGGACGCTCCCGAGGATTTCCATGTCCGATACCAACCCCTCACCATGGTCGACCGCAACCACGAGTGTTGGGAAGGTGAGGGACCGTACCGGCGGGGTGACCACAAATCAGCGGCTATCGACGGAGTTTGATCGTGTGCGTATGCCACGGTCACTGACGCGACTGATCCTGGCCGCCCTGTTCCACGCTCCATGAACGATCCGGAGCTCTTCGTTCCACCCCGGCGCCGGGGGACGCCACCGGCGCGCCCGGCGGGCCCGGATAGCATCCGGCGCATGGAGCCCGCACTTCACCTGGACGTCGCCGACGGCGTCGCAACGGTCCGCATCGCCAACCCCGCCAAGCGCAACGCCATGACCACGGACATGTGGCGGGCCCTGCCCGAGCTGCTGGCGCGGTGCGCCGGCGAACCGGGCGTACGGGTGCTGGTGCTCACCGGCGAGGGCGGCACGTTCTGCGCGGGCGCCGACATCTCCGCCCTCACCGAGGGCGCCGAGCGCTCGCGGGAGCTCGCGATCGCGGCCGAAGAGGCGCTGGCGGTCTTCCCCAAGCCCACGCTCGCGGCCGTGCGCGGCCACTGCGTGGGCGGCGGCTGCCAGCTGGCGGCCGCCTGCGACCTGCGGTTCGCCGCCGAGGACGCCTCCTTCGGGGTGACCCCGGCCAAGCTGGGGATCGTCTACGGGGCCTCCTCCACGCGGCGGCTCGTGGAGCTGACCGGCCCCTCGGCGGCCAAGTACCTGCTCTTCTCCGGCGAGTTGATCGACGCCGCGCGAGCGCTGCGGACGGGCCTGGTGGACGAGGTGTGGCCGCCGGAGGCGCTGGAGAAGCGGGTGGCGGAGTTCGCACAGGTGCTGGCCTCGCGCTCGCTGCTGACGCAGGCCGCGGCGAAGGAGTTCGCCGCGGGCCCCGCGGCCCCGGACCGCATCGCGCACTGGGCGGAGCAGGAGCGCGGCAGCGGCGACACCGCGGAGGGCGTCGCCGCTTTCCTGGAGCGCAGGCGGCCGCGGTTCGCTTGGGCCGCGGACGGGGGGCCGGACCCCCGTACCGGCCTTCCCGTTCCCGGTTGCTGAGCTTTCCCGCGGCTGCAGGCCGCCTGTGGCCGGTCGCGCAGTTCCCCGCGCCCCTGAAGGGGCGCGGCTCTCTCAATCGCCCTGGGGCGTCAGCATCTGCGCCAGGTCCACGGCCCGCCACTCGGCGACGAGGTCGGCCGGGGCCTTCTCCGGCGAGCCCGCGTCGTAGGGCGGCTGGGGGTCGTACTCGATGAGCAGCTGGATGGACTGCGCGACGCGGTCGCCGGCGATCCGGCCCGCGAGCGTGAGCCCCATGTCGATGCCTGAGGAGACGCCGGCGGCCGTGACGTACTTGCCGTCGGTGACGACGCGTTCGCCGGTCGCCTCCACCCCGAAGGCCGCGAGCCTGTCCAGGTTCAGCCAGTGGCAGGTGGCGCGACGGCCCGTCAGCAGCCCGGCGGCGGCCAGGACCAGGGAGCCGGTGCACACGGACGTCGTCCACGTCGTGGTGCGGTCCACCTCCTGCAGCCACTCCCGGACGGGGCCGGGCGCCATCGGGCCGCTCGGGTCGGGCCCGCCGGGCACCACGACGATGTCGGGGGCCGTGACCTCGGCGAGGGATGCCTCGGCGACCAGGGACAGGCTGCCGCTGTCGTTGCGCACGGGACCCCGGCGCTCGGCGACGAGCACGGCCTCGGCGCCGGGGAGCGGGCCGAGGGTGTCGAACGGGCCGACGGCGTCGAGGGCGGTGAAGCCCGGGTAGAGCAGGAAGGCGATCTGCACGGTGGGTCCTCGTTCCGGTGGATCGGATGGGTCGGATGTGCCAGACAGGTCGGATGTGCCGGATGGGTCGGATGGGTCGGATAGGTCGGAGGCTGGTCAGGCGGGGGTCAGGGGGCGGAAGCGGCGCCGGTACTCGGCGGGCGAGGTGCCGAGGGCGCGGACGAAGGCGCGCCGCATCGCCTCGGGGGTGCCGTAGCCGCAGGCGCGCGAGACCTCCTCGACACCGTCGGGGGCGTCCTCCAGCTGCCGGCGGGCGGCCTCCAGGCGCACCCGGTCGACGTAGCGGCCCGGCGTCATGCCGGTCTCGCTCTGGAAGGCGCGGGCGAAGTGCCGCGGGGAGAGCCGGGCGCGGGCCGCGAGCGCCTCGACGGACAGGTCGGCCCCGGGGTTCTCGACGATCCAGTGCTGGACGTCGCGCAGCCGCGGGCGGCGCGCGGTCTGCGCGGCGAGCGGGGCGCTGAACTGGGTCTGGTTGCCGGGGCGGCGCAGGAAGACGACGAGGTTGCGGGCGACGGCGAGCGCCGGCTCGCGCCCCAGGTCGTCCTCGACGAGGGCGAGCGCGAGGTCGATGCCGGCGGTGACGCCCGCCGAGGTGACGACGTTGCCGTCGCGTACGTAGATGGGGTCCGGCTCCACCCGCACGGACGGGAAGCGCGCGGCGAGGGCGGCGCAGAACGCCCAGTGGGTCGTGGCGCGGCGGCCCTCCAGCAGGCCGGCCGCGGCGAGCAGGAACGCCCCGGTGCACACCGACACCACGCGCTCGGCGCGCGGCGCGTGCTCGCGCAGCCAGCCGATCAGGCGGGGGTCGGGGGCGCGGGTGCCCTCGCCGCCGGGCACCAGGAGGGTGTGCGGGGCGGGGGCGTCGTGGAGTGCGTGGTCGGGCGAGACGCGCAGGCCGCTGCTGGTCCGTACGGGGCCGCCGTCGAGGGTCGCGGTGCGCACGCGGTACGTCGCGGGGTCGCCGCTCCAGCAGGCCGCGCCGGCGAACACCTCGGCGGGGCCGGTGACATCGAGGCTCTGGACGTCGTCGAACAGGACGATCAGCACGGTGCGGCCGGGCGGGCGGTGGTGCGTCATGTCCTCCATGCTGATCGCCCCCGGATTTGTCCGCAATGACGAATACCCCACCTTTCCTGCCACCCCGGGGCGGGTGCCCGGCGACCACTTCCCGCCGTACCGACCAGTCGGTAGCGTGCGGGCATGACCTCACTCAACGGGACCCTGCCCGAGCTCGCCGGACGCCGCTGTCACCAGTGGCTCAACGCCCTCCACGCGACGGTGTACTTCTCCCCCGACTACCTGCGGGAGATGGCGGGCCTGGGCGTCGAGGACGACAACGCGGCGAACATCGCCGGGCGCACGGCCCCGCTCGGCCGCGTCGGCGCCGGGACGGTCACCGCGGCGTACTACAACTCCAAGCACGAACTGATAGCCCGTCATGTCCCGGGCGTCTGGGACGTCGTCTCCCCGCAGGAGGCCCTCGCCGCACGTCTGCGCGCGGCCGACGCGACGCTCCGCAGGCTGCTCGGCGAGGACGCCGTGGCCGCCCCCGAGATGGCCGAGGCCGCCGAGCTCGCCCTGCGCGCCGCCGAGGGCTGCAGCCGCGGCGGCCGCCCGCTGTACTCCGCCCACGCCGACCTGCCCGTGCCCGGCGCGCCGCACCTCGCGCTCTGGCACGCCGCCACGCTCCTGCGCGAGCACCGCGGGGACGGCCACATCATGGCGCTCGTACGGGCCGGTCTGGACCCGGTCGAGGCGCTCGTCAGCCACACCGCCACCGGCGGCGGCATGACCACCAAGTGGCTCGTCGCCACGCGCGGCTGGACCGAGGACGAGCTCGCCGCCGGACGGGACCGGCTGCGGGCCCGCGGGCTGCTGGACGCGGAGGGCGAGCTGACCGAGGCGGGAGGCGCGCTGCGCGACGAGCTGGAGGCGGAGACGGACCGCCTCGACGCCGCGCCGTACGAGCACCTGGGAGCGGCGGGCGTCGAGCGCCTGACCGCCCTGGGCAAGGAGTACGCGAAGGCGGCCATGCTCGCGGGCGCCTTCCCCGCCGACCTGCTCGGCAACGCCTGACGCGGCGCCCCGGGCCGCGCCGCCGGCAGGGCCCCCGGGCGTGCCCGGGCAGCCGCCGGCGGCGCCGCCGCGAGGCTCACGCACCGCGGTGCCGGCGGCACCTGCCACAATGCAGACCGCAGCCCGAAGAGAAAGCGGAGCGTGATCGTGACGGCAATTGGTGCGTCGCCCGGGGCGTCGGTCGAAGGCAGGATCGCCGAGGAGCTCGGCGTGCGGGAGCGGCAGGTGAAGGCCGCGGTCGACTTGCTCGACGGCGGCTCGACCGTGCCGTTCATCGCCCGTTACCGCAAGGAGGCCACCGAGATGCTCGACGATGCGCAGCTGCGCACCGTCGAGGAGCGGCTGCGGTACCTGCGGGAGCTGGAGGAGCGCCGCACGGCGGTCCTGGAGTCCGTGCGCTCCCAGGGCAAGCTGGACGAGGCCCTGGAGGCGCGCATCCGCGCCGCCGACTCCAAGGCCCGGCTGGAGGACATCTACCTGCCCTTCAAGCCCAAGCGCCGCACGAAGGCGCAGATCGCCCGCGAGGCCGGGCTGGAGCCGCTGGCGGAGGGGCTGCTCGGGGACCCGGGCACCGAGCCGCTCGCCGCGGCCGCCGCCTTCGTCGACGCGGACAAGGGCGTCGCGGACCCCGCGGCGGCTCTGGAGGGCGCGCGGGCGATCCTCACCGAGCGCTTCGGCGAGGACGCCGACCTCATCGGCGAGCTCCGCGAGCGCATGTGGACGCGCGGGCGCGTGGCCGCGAAGGTGCGCGAGGGCAAGGAGGAGGCGGGCGCGAAGTTCGCCGACTACTTCGACTTCGCCGAGCCCTTCACCGAGCTGCCCTCGCACCGCGTGCTGGCGATGCTGCGCGGCGAGAAGGAGGAGGTCCTCGACCTCACGCTGGACCCCGAGCCGGCGGACGAGGCGGACCGGGCGGCCGCGGGCCCGAGCTCGTACGAGCAGATGATCGCGCAGCGCTTCGGCGTCGCGGACCGCGGCCGGCCGGCGGACAAGTGGCTGGGCGACACGGTGCGGTGGGCCTGGCGCACGCGCGTCCTCGTCCACCTCGGGATCGACCTGCGGCTGCGGCTGCGCCAGGCCGCCGAGGACGAGGCCGTCCGCGTCTTCGCGGCGAACCTGCGCGACCTACTGCTCGCCGCCCCGGCCGGCACGCGCGCCACGATGGGCCTCGACCCCGGCTTCCGCACGGGCGTGAAGGTCGCCGTCGTGGACGCCACGGGCAAGGTCGCGGCCACCGAGACCATCTACCCGCACGTCCCGCAGAACAAGTGGGACGCCTCGCTCGCCGCGCTGGCCCGGCTCGCCCGGGAGCACGGCGTGGAGCTCGTCGCCATCGGCAACGGCACCGCCTCCCGTGAGACGGACCGGCTGGCGGCCGACCTGATCTCCCGTCACCCGGAGCTGAAGCTCACCAAGGTGATGGTCTCCGAGGCCGGCGCCTCGGTCTACTCCGCCTCCGCGTTCGCCTCGCAGGAGCTGCCCGGGCTGGACGTCTCGCTGCGCGGCGCGGTCTCGATCGCCCGGCGCCTGCAGGACCCGCTCGCCGAGCTCGTCAAGATCGACCCCAAGTCGATCGGCGTCGGCCAGTACCAGCACGACCTGTCCGAGGTGAAGCTCTCCCGCTCGCTCGACGCCGTCGTGGAGGACTGCGTCAACGGCGTCGGCGTCGACGTGAACACCGCGTCCGCGCCGCTGCTCGCGCGCGTCTCCGGCATCAGCTCCGGCCTCGCCGAGAACATCGTCGCCCACCGCGACTCCAACGGCCCCTTCCGGTCCCGGCGGGCGCTGAAGGACGTGGCCCGGCTCGGCCCGAAGGCCTACGAGCAGTGCGCGGGCTTCCTGCGCATCCGCGGCGGGGACGACCCGCTGGACGCCTCCAGCGTCCACCCCGAGGCGTATCCGGTGGTCCGGAAGATGGTCAAGAGCACGGGCGGCGAGGTCGCCGCCCTCGTCGGCAACACCTCCGTGCTGCGCTCCCTGCGCCCGGAGGAGTTCGTCGACGACACCTTCGGCCTGCCGACGGTCACCGACATCCTGCGCGAGCTGGAGAAGCCCGGCCGCGACCCGCGGCCCGCCTTCAGGACGGCCAGCTTCAAGGACGGCGTCGAGAAGATCGGCGACCTGGAGCCGGGCATGATCCTGGAGGGCGTCGTCACCAACGTGGCCGCGTTCGGGGCGTTCGTGGACGTGGGCGTCCACCAGGACGGCCTGGTGCACGTGTCGGCCATGTCGCGGACGTTCGTGAAGGACCCGCGGGACGTGGTCAAGCCCGGCGACATCGTGCGGGTCAAGGTCATGGACGTCGACATCCCGCGCAAGCGGATCTCGCTGACGCTGCGGCTGGACGACGAGGCGGGGGCGCCCTCCGGCGCGTCCGGCGGGGGTGCCGCCTCCGGTGGCGGCGGGCGTCCGCGGCCCGAGCGGGGCTCCGGGCGTCGTGGTGCGGGGGCGCCCGCACAGCGCCGCGGCAACCCCCGCGAGCGCGAAGCCGCCCCGCCGGTGAACGACGCGATGGCGGAAGCCCTGCGCAGGGCGGGCCTGCGCTAGGACGGCCGCGAGCCGAAGGGCGCCCTCTCCTACGGGGAGGGCGCCCTCGCGCATGGGAGGGCGCCCGTCAGCTCGTACAGGAGGCCGCCGTCCCGCACGGGAGGGCGGCGCCCGTCAGCGCTCCGTGAGGCGCCCCTCCGAGACCTCGATGCGGCGGGTCGTACGGACCGCGTCCAGCATCCGGCGGTCGTGCGTGACCAGCAGCAGCGTGCCCGTGTACGAGTCCAGCGCGGACTCCAGCTGCTCGATCGCCGGCAGGTCGAGGTGGTTGGTCGGCTCGTCCAGGACCAGCAGGTTGACCCCGCGCGCCTGCAGCAGGGCCAGCGCCGAGCGCGTCCGCTCGCCCGGCGAGAGGGTCACCGCCGGGCGCAGCACGTGATCGGCCTTCAGGCCGAACTTGGCCAGCAGCGTCCGGACGTCGGCGGGCGCGAGGTCGGGGACGGCCGCGCCGAAGGCCTCCAGCAGCGTCTCCGTGCCGAAGAACAGGGCCCGCGCCTGGTCCACCTCGCCCACGACGACGCCCGGGCCCAGCGCCGCGTGCCCCGCGTCCAGCGGCAGCCGGCCGAGCAGGGCCGCGAGGAGCGTGGACTTGCCGGAGCCGTTGGCGCCGGTCACCGCGATCCGGTCGGCCCAGTCGATCTGCAGGTCGGCGGGGCCGAAGGAGAAGGACCCCCGGCGCACCTCGGCGCCGCGCAGCGTGGCCACGACCGCACCGGAGCGCGGCGCCGCCGCGATCTCCATGCGCAGCTCCCACTCCTTGCGGGGCTCCTCGACGACCTCCAGCCGCTCGATGAGCCGCTCGGTCTGCCGGGCCTTGGCGGCCTGCTTCTCGGTGGACTCGGTGCGGAACTTGCGGCCGATCTTGTCGTTGTCACTGGCCTTGCGGCGGGCGTTCTTGACGCCCTTCTCCATCCAGTTCCGCTGGGTGCGGGCGCGGTCCTCCAGGCCGGCGCGCGTGTCGGCGTACTCCTCGTAGGCCTCGCGGGCGTGCCGGCGGGCGGTCTCGCGCTCCTCCAGGTAGGCCGCGTAGCCGCCGCCGTAGAGGCGGACCTGCTGCTGGGCGAGGTCGAGCTCCAGGACCTTGGTCACCGTGCGGGTCAGGAACTCGCGGTCGTGGCTGACCACGACCGTGCCGGCGCGCAGCCCCGTGACGAAGGACTCCAGGCGGGCGAGCCCGTCGAGGTCGAGGTCGTTGGTGGGCTCGTCCAGCAGGAAGACGTCGTAGCGGCTCAGCAGCAGGGAGGCGAGCCCGGCGCGGGCGGCCTGGCCGCCGGAGAGGCTGGTCATGGGCCGGTCGAGCCCGACGGACAGCCCCAGCGAGGCGGCGACCTCCTCGGCGCGCTCGTCCAGGTCGGCACCGCCGAGGCCGAGCCAGCGGTCGAGGCCCGTGGCGTAGGCGTCGTCGGCGCCCGGTGCGCCGTCGACGAGCGCCTGCGTGGCGGCGTCCAGCTCGGCCTGGGCCCGGGCCACCCCGGTCCGGCGGGCGAGGAACTCCCGCACGGTCTCCCCCGGCCGCCGCTCGGGCTCCTGCGGCAGGTGCCCCACGGTGGCCGTCGGCGGACTCAGTGAGAGCCCGCCCTCCTCCGGCACGTCCAGCCCGGCGAGCAGCCGCAGCAAGGTGGATTTACCGGCCCCGTTGGCACCGACCAGACCGATGACGTCCCCGGGCGCGACGACGAGGTCGAGCCCGGAGAAGAGGGTGCGGTCGCCGTGTCCGGCGGCAAGGCTTTTGGCGACGAGAGTGGCACTCATAACGGGTCGACTTTAACCGCAGCGGAGGAGGGGGCCGTACCGGATTTCGCTCCGGCCCCGGGCCGGGGCGTCTCGCGCGTCCCGGCCCGGAGCGGCGGTCACGGCACGTGGAGCAGCGACGGCACGTCCAGGCCGCGCGGTGACGCGGGCTTCGTGCGGGTGCCGCCCGTGGTGGCGCGGGTGAAGGCCGCGTAGCCGCCTGCCAGGGGCAGGGTTGCCGACGTGCGGCGGAGGTCCACCGTCACGTGCGGGGTGGTGGAGGCCGGCTCGATGAGGCCGGCGTCGGTGCCGGCGATGATCAGGGCCAGGCGGTGGCCCGCCGGGACGACGTGGTCGGCGGCGGCGAGGTCGAGGGTGATCGTGTACGGCTTGCCGGGGGTCAGGGGGCCGCCCTTGCCGGAGCCGTCCCAGTGGCCGAGGTCGGCCCAGCCGCGGCTGAAGACGGTGTGGCCGACCTTTGCCTTCGTGGCCTCGGTGCGCTTGTAGCAGGCGCTGTCGGCGGCGTTGCCGCTGCCCCAGCAGGTGCGGTCGTCGAGGGTGCGGATGCCTTCGCCGCGGGAGGTGTAGTCGCGGATCTCGGCGGGGCCCAGGTCGACGAGGACGGCGGACAGGTGGGCGGAGGCCGTGGACGGGGTGACCGTCAGGCGCACGGCCGAGGAGCCGGCGAGGCGCAGGTCGCGGCTGAGGGGCGGGGTGACGAAGCCGGCCTTGCCTGGGGTGGAGCGGTCGATGCTCGCGGACCAGTCGCTCTCGTTGAGCCCGGGGTCGTCGGTGAACTCGGCGGTGGCGCCCCGCGGCGCGGGCTTCAGGCCGAGCGTGCCGACGCCCGCGACGGGGCCGGCAGCGGGTCGCAGGGTGGTGGTGCGGGTGTCGCGCGGCGGCCAGACGCGGTCGGTGGACCACTGGTCGGGGGCGCGCTC
The DNA here is from genome assembly GCF_024519335.1 of Streptomyces telluris. Lineage (NCBI taxonomy): Bacteria > Bacillati > Actinomycetota > Actinomycetes > Kitasatosporales > Streptomycetaceae > Streptomyces > Streptomyces telluris. Next base: position 83,241 of record NZ_JANIID010000004.1, on the reverse strand, counting down.
GACGTCGGCCATGGGCTCGCGCTCGACGCCGTTGTCGTAGCCGAGGAGGTAGTGGTCGAACCAGCGGTGCAGGGTGGTCACCCACGCCTCGCGGCGGAAGTCGAAGGGGTCGACGTGGCCGGCCCGGGAGAGCCAGACCTTGCGCTCGACGCCGTTCTCCGCGAGGGCGTCCCACCACTGGCCGAAGTGCTTGGTTCGTACATTGAGGTCCTGCAGGCCGTGGACCGCGAAGACGCTGGCGCGCACGTTCCCGGCGTCCTTGACGTAGTCGCGGGCTTCCCACAGGGCCGTCCGGTCGCCGTTGCGCGGGGCGCCCTCGACGAGCTCGCGCTGTACGGCCTGGCAGCGGCCGCGGGCCTCGGGGCTCTCGATCCGGTCGGAGAGGCCGTCGGGGCCGCCGTCGTAGAGGGCCGCGCCCCGGGCGAAGTAGTAGTCGTACCAGGAGCTGATGGCGCCGATGGGGACGATGGTCTTCAGGCCTTCGACGCCGGTCGCGGCGACGGCGTTGGCGACGGTCCCGTCGTAGCTCTTGCCGATCATGCCGACGGCCCCGGTGGTCCAGCCGGCCGTGGCGGGCTCGCTCCCCGCGCGGGTGGCGTAGCCGCGGGCCCGGCCGTTGAGCCAGTCGACGACGGCCTTGGCCGACTGCACGTCGGACCGGCCGCCGATGTCGACGCACCCGTCGGAGCGGTTGGTCCCGGCGAGGTCGACGAGGACGACGGCGTAGCCGCGCGGTACGAAGTAGTTGTCGTAGTACAGCGGGAACCCGGCCGGCTTCCCCTGCGCGTCGTAGGTCTTCTTCTGGCTCTCGTTGCCGCGGCCGCAGCACGAGTAGTACGGGCTCGCGTCCATGATGACGGGCACCCGCCTGCCCGCTTCGGCGGCCTCCCGGGGCCGGATGACGTCGACGGCCACCCGGTCGGACCTGCCGTCCCCGTCGGCGTCCACCCGGGTGTCGACCCAGACGGATTCGCGGATGGCGCGGTCGTACGAATAGACCGGGGTGCTCTCCTTGCCGCGCGGAGGGGCGGCCTGCGCGGCGCCGGGCGGCGACACGAGCACCGCCACGAGGGCGGCAACTGCCGCCAGTACGAGTGGAGTCCAGGGTATGCGGGCGTCCCGCTGTCGTCTGATCACGGGCGGACGGTAACGCCGGCGGGGCCCGGAACAGAAGGGGTCACGGCAGCTTCAGGAGTTGACGGCCGCACCGCCTCATGACGCGCGCATGTCGATCACATGTCGGAAGGCCCCATGGACATGGCCCCCTCCCCGGTGAGTACATAGGCTTCCGAGTGATCGTTCTCCTCTACGAGTTGGAGTGCCTCGTGCGTCGTCACAGACTCATCGTTCCGAGCACGGCCGCTGCCGCCTTCCTGCTGCTCGCGGTCCCGGCGTCGGCGGCGGACGCCACGCCCGGTGCCCCGGGCGCCGGAGACTCGTACTACCCGGAAGACGGCAACGGCGGGTACGACGTCTCGCACTACGACCTGCGGCTGAAGTACCAGCCGAAGACGGACCGGCTGGAGGGCACGGCGACCCTGCTCGCCACCCCCACCCAGGCCCTGTCCCGCTTCAACCTCGACTTCACCCTCGACGTGAGCGAGGTCCTGGTGGGCGGCAGGAAGGCCGCGTTCAAGCACTCGGGGGCCCACGAGCTGGAGGTCACCCCGGCCGGCCCGCTGGAGCAGGGCAAGCCCGTCAGCGTGGTCGTGCGCTACAGCGGCACCCCCTCCACCGTGAAGATCGACGGCTTCACGGCCTGGAAGCGCACCCCGGACGGCGCGGTCGTGGCCCAGGAGCCGCAGTCGGCGGCCTGGTGGTTCCCGAGCAACGACCACCCCACCGACAAGGCCACCTACGACGTGTCGGTCTCCGTGCCGGACGACGTCCAGGCCATCAGCAACGGCGTGCTCGCCTCCCAGTCCTCCAAGCTCGGCTGGACGCGCTACAACTGGCGCTCCACCAAGCCCCAGGCGAGCTACCTGACGACCCTGGCCGTCGGCAAGTTCGACATCACGACCGGCACGACGGAGAGCGGCCTGCCGGTCGTCAACGCCTACAGCAAGGACCTGGGCGAGAACCTCCCCTCGGCCAAGGCCAGCATCGAGCGCACCGCCGAGATCACCGACTGGGCCAGCACGGTCTTCGGCCCGTACCCCTTCAACGCCGTCGGCGGGTACGTGCCGAACGTCAAGTCGTCCTACGCGCTGGAGACCCAGACCCGGCCGTTCTACAGCCCGGCGTCCTTCACCAGCGGCGGCAACCAGCAGATCGTCGTGCACGAGCTCGCGCACCAGTGGTTCGGTGACAGCGTCTCCGTCAAGGACTGGCGCGACATCTGGGTGAACGAGGGCTTCGCGACCTACGCCCAGTGGCTGTGGTCGGAGAAGGAGGGCGAGGGCACCGCCCAGGAGCTCGCCGAGTACGTGTACAACAGCGTCCCGGCCGACAACGACTTCTGGAAGGTCAAGCCGGGCGACCCGGGCGCGAACCGCCAGTTCGACCGCGCCGTCTACAACCGCGGCGCCGTCGCCCTGCAGGCGCTGCGCAACACCGTCGGCGACAAGACGTTCTTCGCCATCCTGAAGCAGTGGACGACGGAGAACCGCTACGGCAACGCCTCCGTGCAGGACTTCGTGAAGTTCGCCGAGAAGGCCTCCGGCAAGAAGCTCGCGCCGCTCTTCGACACCTGGCTGTTCCAGCCGTCGAAGCCGAGCACGCTGCCCGCTCCGGCCGGCACCGCCCCCGCCAAGGCGGCGAAGTCGCTCAAGGCCGGCGTCACCGCGCCCAAGTCCTGGAAGAAGATCCAGGACGCGGAGCGCGCCCACCGGCACTGACCGGCCCCGACGGATCCTGACCGGCCCTGCACACAGGCCCGTCGTACCGCCGCCGCCCCGCGCGCGCATGCGGTACGGCGGGCCGCCGCCGGTTTCACAGCGCCGGTGGCACAGCAATACTGTTCGACACCGACAGGTGCGGAACAGAGAGCGAGGTGCCGCCCATGGCCGCGGAGACGGAGACCGGGGAAGCGACCCTGACGGTGGACGAGTTGGCCGCCCGGGCCGGGGTGACCGTCCGCACCGTGCGCTTCTACAGCACCCGGGGGCTGCTGCCCCCGCCCGAGATCGGCCCGCGCCGGGTCGGGCGCTACGGGCCCGGCCACCTCTCCCGGCTCGCGCTGATCGAAGAACTGCAGCACCAGGGGCTCACGCTCGCCGCCATCGAGCGCTACCTGAACCGGCTCCCCGAAGGCCTCACCCCCCAGGACCTGGCCATCCACCGCGCCCTCGTGGCCTCCTGGACGCCCGACGGGGCCGAGGAGACCACCCGGGAGGAGCTGGAGAGGCGGGCCGGCCGCGCCCTCACCGAGGAGGACGTCGACCGGCTGGCCGCGCTCAACGCCCTGCAGCGGGGCGAGGCCGCCGGCTCCTACCTCGTCGACCCGGCCCTGCTCCACCTGGGCGTCCGGCTGCTGGACGTACCGGTCTCGCCGGAGGCGATCCTGGCCGCCCGCACCGTCCTGCTGGAGCACGCCCGCGCCACCGCCCGGGAGCTGACGCGCCTCTTCCGCGACGAGGTGCGGACGCCCGACGTCGCGGCGATGAAGTCGCTGTCGGCCCACATGCAGCCGCTCGTCGTCCAGGCGCTGGTAACGGCGTTCCAGCGCTCGCTGAACGAGGAGCTGCGCGCGGCCTACGAGGAGGCGGCCGGCCCCGCCTCCTGACCCGCGCAGCCGGGTACCCGCACCCGCGGGTACCCGGGTGCACTCCCTCCTAGAAGCGTTCCCCCTTCTCCGCCTTCTCCACCAGCAGGGCCGACGGCTCGAACCGGTCGCCGTACGTCGCCGCGAGCTCCCGGGCGCGGGTCACGAAGCCCGGCAGGCCGCCCTCGTAGCCGTTGATGTACTGCACCGCGCCGCCCGTCCAGCCGGGAAAGCCGATGCCGAGGATCGAGCCGATGTTGGCGTCCGCGACGGAGGTCAGGACGCCCTCCTCCAGGCAGCGGACGGTGTCCAGCGCCTCGGAGAACAGCATGCGCTCCTTCATGTCCTCGAAGGGGATCTCCACGTCCTTCTTCGTGAAGTGCTCGCGCAGCCCCGGCCACAGCCCGGCGCGCTTGCCGTCCGCGTACTCGTAGAAGCCGGCGCCGCCGCTGCGCCCCGGGCGTCCGAACTCCTCGACCATGCGGTCGATGACCGCGTCCGCCGGGTGCGGCATCCAGGTCTCGCCGGCCGCCTCGGCGGCCCGCCGGGTCTCCTCGCGGATCTTCCGGGGCAGGGTGAGGGTCAGCTCGTCCATCAGGGAGAGCACCTTGGCGGGGTAGCCGGCCTGCGCGGCGGCCTGTTCGACCGAGGCCGGGTCGGCGCCCTCGCCGATCATCGCCACGCCCTCGTTGATGAAGCGGCCGATGACGCGCGAGGTGAAGAAGCCGCGCGAGTCGTTGACCACGATGGGCGTCTTGCGGATCTGCCGGACCAGGTCGAAGGCGCGGGCCAGCGCCTCGTCGCCGGTGCGCTCCCCCTTGATGATCTCCACGAGCGGCATCTTGTCGACGGGCGAGAAGAAGTGCAGGCCGACGAAGTCCACGGGCCGCTCGACGCCCTCGGCGAGGAGGGTGATGGGCAGGGTGGAGGTGTTGGAGCACAGCAGGGCGTCGGGCGCGACGACGTGCTGGATCTCCTGGAAGACCTTGTGCTTGAGGGCCGGGTCCTCGAAGACCGCCTCGATGACGGCGTCGCAGCCCGCCAGGTCGGCCACGTCGGCGGTCGGGGTGATCCGGGCGAGCAGCTCGTCCCGCTTGGCCTCCGTGGTGCGGCCCCGGGCGAGGGCCTTGGCCAGCAGGCCCTCGGAGTAGGCCTTGCCCTTGCGGGCCGCCTCCTCGGAGACGTCCTTCAGGACGACCTCGATGCCGGCCTTGGCGCAGGCGTAGGCGATGCCCGCGCCCATCATGCCGGCGCCGAGGACGGCGACCTTGCCGACCTGGCGGGGGGAGACGTCACGCGGGCGGCTGGCGCCGGAGTTGACGGCCTGGAGGTCGAAGAAGAACGCCTGGATCATGTTCTTCGCGGTCTGGCCGGTGACCAGCTCGGTGAAGTAGCGGGCCTCGATGAGCTGCGCGGTCTCGAAGTCCACCTGGGAGCCCTCGACGGCGGCCGCCAGGATGTTGCGCGGGGCCGGGTAGGGGGCGCCGCCGAGCTGCTTCCTGAGGTTGGCGGGGCAGGCCGGGAGGTTCGCGGCGAAGCGCGGGCTGGCCGGGGTGCCGCCGGGGATCCTGTAGCCCTTGACGTCCCAGGGCTGCTGCGACTCGGGGTGCGCGTCGATGAACGCCCGCGCCTTGGCCAGGAGCTCGTCGCGGTCGGCCGCCAGCTCGTGGACGAGCCCGGCCTCCAGGGCGCGGCGCGGGTCGTACTGCGTGCCCTGCAGCAGCACCTTCAGCAGGGCGTCGGTGATGCCGAGGAGCCGTACGGTGCGGGTGACGCCGCCGCCTCCGGGCAGCAGGCCGAGGGTGACCTCGGGGAGGCCGATCTTCGAGCCGGGGGCGTCGAGGGCGATGCGGTGGTGGCAGGCGAGCGCGATCTCGTAGCCGCCGCCGAGGGCCGCGCCGTTGACGGCGGCGACGACGGGCACGCCGAGGGTCTCGATCCGGCGCAGGTCGCGCTTGATCGTCATGCTTCCCTCCAGGACGCTCCCGGCGTCGGCGGGGGTCGCGGCGATCAGCTCGCGCAGGTCGCCGCCGGCGAAGAAGGTCTTCTTCGCGGAGGTGAAGACGACGCCCCGCACCGAATTCTTCTCGGCTTCCAGCCGGTCGGCGACCGCCGTGAGGGACGCCTTGAAGGCGTTGTTCATGGTGTTGGCGGACTGGTCGGGGTCGTCCAGGACGAGGGTGACGATGCCGTCGTCGCTCCGCTCCCAGCGGATGGTGTTGCGCTCGCTCATGTCGGTGCTCTCCATGGGGGATTGTCCTCAATCGCCGGACAGAAGGAAGGGGGCCGGCCCGGGGCCCGCGGGAGGCTAGACGCGCTCGACGACGGTGGCGATGCCCATGCCGCCGCCCACGCAGAGGGTGACCAGGCCGTACTGCTTGTCCTGGCGTTCGAGTTCGTCGATGACGGTGCCCAGCAGCATGGCGCCGGTGGCGCCGAGCGGGTGGCCGAGGGCGATGGCGCCGCCATTGACGTTGATCTTGTCGAGGCCGATGCCCATCTCGCGGGCGAAGTGCAGGACCACGGCCGAGAAGGCCTCGTTGACCTCGATCAGGTCGATGTCGCCGATGGTCAGGCCGGCCTTGGCGAGCGCCTTGCGGGAGGCGGGGGCGGGGCCGGTGAGCATGATGGTGGGGTCGGAGCCCGAGACGGCGGCGGAGACGATGCGGGCCCGCGGCGTCAGCCCGTGGCGCTCGCCGGTCTCGCGGTTGCCGATGGCGACGAGGGAGGCGCCGTCGACGATGCCGGAGGAGTTGCCGGCGTGGTGGACGTGGTCGATCTTCTCGACCCAGTGGTACTGCTGCAGGGCCACGGCGTCGAAGCCGCCGGCCTCGCCGATCGCGGCGAATGAGGGCTTGAGCCCGGCCAGGGTCTCGACGGTGGTGCCGGGGCGGGGGTGCTCGTCCCGGTCGAGGACGACCAGGCCGTTGCGGTCGCGCACGGGGATCACGGAGCGCTCGAAGCGGCCGTCCTTCCACGCGGCGACGGCGTTCTCCTGCGAGCGGGCGGCGAAGGCGTCCACGTCCCGCCGGGTGAAGCCGCCGAGGGTGGCGATCAGGTCGGCGCCGATGCCCTGGGGCACGAAGTTGACGTCGAGGCTGGTCATGGGGTCGTTGAACCAGGCGCCGCCGTCGGAGCCCATCGGCACCCGCGACATCGACTCCACGCCGCCGGCGAGGACGAGGTCCTCCCAGCCGGAGCGGACCTTGGCCGCGGCGAGGTTGACGGCTTCCAGGCCCGAGGCACAGAAGCGGTTCTCCTGCACGCCGGCGACGGTGTCGGGCAGGCCGGCGGCGATCGCCGCGATCCGGGCGATGTCGGAGCCCTGGTCGCCCAGGGGGCTCACGACGCCGAGCACGATGTCGTCGATCGCGGCCGGGTCCAGGCCGGGCAGGCGGCGGCGCAGCTCGTGGATGAGGCCGACGACGAGGTCGACGGGCTTGGTGCCGTGCAGGGCGCCGTTGGCCTTGCCGCGGCCGCGCGGGGTGCGGATCGCGTCGTATACGTACGCTTCGGTGCTGCTCAAGGTCGTGGGCCTTTCGGGGCGGGGGACGCTGGTCGGGGGGGCGGGTCAGGAGAGCAGGGAACGGCCGATGATCTCCTTCATGATCTCGGTGGTGCCGCCGTAGATCGTCTGAATCCGGCCGTCGGTGAACGCCTTGGCGACCCGGTACTCCGCCATGTATCCGTACCCGCCGTGCAGTTGCAGGCAGCGGTCGGCGACGCGCTTCTGCAGCTCGGTCGCCCACCACTTGGCCATGGAGGCGTGCACGGCGTCGAGCGTGCCCGCGGTGTGCTCGGCGATGCAGCGGTCCAGGAAGGTGCGGGTGACGGCGCACTCGGTGGCCATCTCGGCGATCTCGAAGCGGATGTGCTGCAGCTTGGCGAGCGGACGGCCGAAGGCCTCGCGCTCCTTGACGTAGCCGGTGGTGAGCTCCAGCAGGTGCTCGGCGGCGGCGATCCCGGCGACGGCGATGTTCATCCGCTCCTGGGCGAGGTTGGTCATCAGGTGGACGAAGCCGCCGTTGAGCTCGCCCAGCAGGTTCTCCTTGGGCACGCGCACGTCGTGGAAGAACAGCTCGGCCGTGTCCTGCGCCTTCTGCCCGATCTTGTCGAGGTTGCGGCCGCGCTCGAAGCCGGCCATGCCGCGCTCGACGACGAGCAGGCTCAGGCCCTTGGCCCCGCCCTCGGGCGTCGTGCGCGCCACGACGACCACGAGGTCGGCGAGGATGCCGTTGGAGATGAAGGTCTTGGAGCCGTTGAGCAGCCAGTGGTCGCCGCGGTCCTCGGCGGCGGTGCGGATGCCCTGCAGGTCGGAGCCGGCTCCCGGCTCCGTCATCGCGACGGCGGTGATGATCTCGCCCGTGCAGAAGCCGGGCAGCCAGCGCCGCTTCTGCTCGTCGGTGGCGAGGCCCGTCAGATACGGCCCGACGATGTCGTTGTGCAGCCCGATCGCGAGGCCGGCCGCCCCCGCGCGGGTGAACTCCTCGGTGAGCACGGCGCTGTAGCGGAAGTCGCCGGTGCCCCCGCCGCCGTACTCCTCGGGCACGGCGAGGCCGAGCAGGCCCTGGCGCCCGGCCGCCCGCCAGGCCTCGCGCGAGACGATGCCGTCGCGCTCCCACTGCTCGTAGTGCGGGGCGACCTCCTTGGTGAGGAAGGTCCGTACGGTCTCGCGGAAGGCTTCGTGCTCGGCGGTGAAGATCTGGCGCTTCATGACTGCGGGCCCTTCTGGAGCGACTCGAGGCTGGGGACGTCCCAGTCCCGCGCCACCTCGGCGGTGTCCGCGCCGGGCCGCGCGGGCGGGCGGCGGACGGAGCCGGGGGTGGCGGAGAAGCGGGGGGCGGGGGCGGGCTGGGTGAGGCCGGCGTGCTCGACGAAGGTGCCGCGGGCGGCGAGGTGCGGGTGGGCGGGGGCCTCGCGCAGGGAGAGCACGGGGGCGACGCAGGCGTCCGAGCCGTCGAAGACGGCCGTCCACTCGGCGCGGGTGCGCGTGCGGAAGCGGGCGGCGACGGCGGCGCGCAGCTCGTCCCAGCGGGACGGGTCGTCGCGGGCGGGCGCGAGCTCGGCGAGGCCGAGGAGGTCCATGAACTCCGCGTAGAAGCGCTGTTCGAGGGCGCCGACCGCCATGTGGCCGCCGTCGGCCGCCTCGTACGTGCCGTAGAAGGGCGATCCGCCGTCGAAGAAGTTGGCCTCGCGCCGGTCCTGCCAGGCTCCGGCGGCCAGCATGCCGTGGAGGAGCGCGGTGAGGTGGGCGGTGCCGTCGACGATGGCCGCGTCGACGACCTGGCCGGTGCCGCCGGCGCGGGCGTGGTGGAGGGCGGCGAGGACGCCGACGACCAGGTAGAGCGCGCCGCCGCCGAAGTCGCCGAGGAGGTTGGCGGGGAAGGCGGGCGGCCCGTCGGCCGGGCCGGACAGGCCGAGGGCGCCGGTGACGGCGATGTACGCGATGTCGTGGCCGGCGGTGTCGGCGAGGGGGCCCTGCTGGCCCCAGCCGGTCATCCGCCCGTAGACGAGGCGGGGGTTGCGGGCGAGGCAGGCGTCGGGGCCGACGCCGAGCCGCTCGGCGACGCCGGGCCGGTAGCCCTCGATCAGCACGTCGGCCCGGGCGGCGAGGTCGAGGACCGCGCGGCGGCCTGCGGAGGTCTTGAGGTCGGCCGTCACCGAGCGCTTGTTGCGGTTGGTGACGTCGCGGGAGGGGGCGATGTGCAGGCCGGGGCCGCCGGGCCGGTCGACGCGGACGACGTCGGCCCCGAGGTCGGCCAGGAGCATGGCGGCGAACGGGCCGGGCCCGATTCCCGCGAGCTCGACGACGCGCACGCCGTCGAGCGGACCGCCGGCTGTGCCGGTCATCCGGACCCCCTGTGGCTTTGTGTGACCCGACTTCGGTGAGACGGCCTCGGAGAGACGGCCCTGGTGAGACGGCCCGTGCGAGAAGGCGTCTGTGACACAACCGCTGTCACACTCGCGATGCTAAGAACAGGTTCCAGTTTTCACAAGACCTCGCCCCCGGCCGCGGCGTCACATCGCGCCCCCGGCAGCGCACTTCGGCCCCGCTCAGCCCGCGTCGAGCTCGGCGACCAGGCGCTTGGGGGCGATGGTCCGGTAGCTCTCCTCCACCCAGTCGCACAGCACCTCCGCCGGAGCGCTCTCCCCGGTGAGCGGGATCGACACCCAGCCGTGTCTGCCGAGGCCGTAGGCCGTGGGCGCCGCCCCGGGGACGGCCATGGCGTGGCCGTGCACCTCCTCGTCCTTGAGCTTGACCGAGATGCCCGGCGACTCGGTGTTCCCCTCGGAGCCGAGGAAGACGAAGATCTTCTTGTTGACCTTGACGACGGCGTCCTCCTCCCAGGGGAACTCCTCGACGGCGCCGGGCAGCGAGAGTGCGAATCGCCGCACGTTCGCGCGGGCCTTGAGAGGGGCGGACAAGGTCATGGGGTGCCTCCGGGGTGTGCGCATGCGCCTCTGCCTCTTGCCCGTACACGCTAGCCCGCCGGTGTGACATCACCGGGGATCTGCGGCACCGCCGGGGATCACAGCAGCCCGGCCTCCGCCAGGTGGTGCCGCACGGCGTCCACGGCCGCGCCGGGCAGGGGGTGCTGCGGGGCGGCCGTCGCCGGGCAGTCGATGACCCCCAGGAGGTGCAGGGCCGCCTTGAAGCCGCCGAGCGCGGACGCGCTCCAGCTCATCCCGGCGAGGTCCCCCGTCCCGGTGAGGGCGAACAGCGCCGCGAGCCGGTCCTGTTCGGCGGCCGCCTCGGCCCAGCGGCCCGCACGGGCGTGCTCGTACAGCCGTACGTACCCGGCCGGGTCCACGTTGCCCAGCCCGGGGACGACGCCGTGCGCACCCGCCAGCAGGGCCCCGTCGACCGCCAGTTCGGACCCCGTCAGCACGGCGAACGAAGCGTCGAGACCGCGCCGCCGCAGCGCGACGAGGAGCCGGCGCAGCCCGCCGAGGTCGCCGCTGCTGTCCTTGAGCCCGGCCAGCGTCCCGTCCTCGGCGAGGGGCAGGAGGATCCCGGCGTCCAGCCTGGTGGGGACGGACGAGGGGATGTCGTACGCGATGAGCGGCAGCCCGGCGCCGGCCCGGATGCGGCGGAAGTGGTCGCGGACCTCCACCGGGTGGGTGGCGGTGTAGAAGGGCGCGGTGGCGACGAGCGCGTCCGCGCCGAGCGCGGCGGCGGCCCGGGCGTGGTCCAGGACGCGCGCGGTGGTCATGTCGACCACCCCGGCGAGCACCGGCACCCGCCCGGCGACGGCGTCGACGGCGGCCCTCAGCGCCGTGCGGCGGCGAGCGTCGTCCAGGTAGGCCGTCTCCCCGCTGGACCCGAGCACGAAGACGGCGTGGGCACCGGCGGCGAGCACGTGCTCCACGAGCGAGCCGAGCGAACGGGTGTCGACCTCGCCGGACGGGGTCAGCGGCGTGCAGAGCGGTGGAACGACCCCGGACAGGGGAACGGGCAGACCCACGGCGACCGCCTTTCCGGCGCGATGCGGGCCGCGCCGAGCCTTCGGGAGGGGGCGGGGTCAGTATGTCGGCGCCGCGCGCCTCCGTGGGGCGGCTCCGCCACCGGGCGGTAGGTGACCGGCCGTCACCCCGTCACCCCGTCACCCCGTCACGCCGTCACCTTTCCCTTCCACCAGCCCCTTCAGCGCCCGCCGGCACAGGCCGTCCGCCGCTCTCGTCGTCTCCGGGAGGCGGAAGGCGGGGGCCAGGGCGAGGGTGTGGGCGGTGGCGTTGTCGAGGCCGGTGCGGTGGCCGACGGAGACGAAGACCGGTTTGACGCCGGGCTGGGTGCGCAGAGCGCGGCCCACTTCCTCGTCGCCGTCGAGGAGGGGCGAGGTGTCGCCGCGGTGCGGCCCGGGGGCGTCGTGGCGGAAGGTGAAGGGGTTCTTGGCGACGCCGATCGTCGGCAGGCCGGTCACGACGCCCAGGTGGCTGGCGAGGCCGAAGCGGCGCGGGTGGGCGAGGCCGTAGCCGTCGCAGACGACCAGGCCAGGGGTGACGCCGAGCCGTTCCAGGGCGGCGAGGACCGTGGGGATCTCGCGGAAGGCGAGCAGCCCGGGCACGTACGGGAAGGCGACCCGGCCGACCGCCGTCGCCTCCTCCACCACTCTCAGGGTGGCGGTGTCCAGGGCCACGGCGGCGGCCACGACGACGTCCCGCTCGTCGTCGTAGGCCACGTCGACGCCGACGGCCACGAGCGGCTCGCCGGGCGGGGGCCCGGGTTCGTCCAGGACGGTGCGGCCCCGCAACTCGTCCTGGAGGGCGGTCGCTTCCGCCTCGGTCGTGGGCCACCCGGGCGGTACGTCGGTTACCTCTGCCATGCGCATAGTGCGGGTCACGCTACCCGGCGGCTAGCCTGGCGATCATGTTCGTACTGGAGCTGACCTACATCGCGCCGATCGAGCGCATCGACGCCGCCCTCGCCGAGCACGTCGCCTGGCTGGACGCGCACTACGCGTCCGGCGTCTTCATCGCCTCCGGCCGGAAGGTGCCCCGGGACGGCGGCGTCATCCTCGCCGTCGGGGAGGACCGGGCGAAGATCGAGGAGATCACGCGGAGCGACCCGTTCACCGTGGCGGGGGTGTGCGAGTACTCCGTCACCGAGTTCATCCCGACGAAGACGGCCCCCGCCCTGGAGTCCTACCGGCAGGAACTGCCCTCCTGACCGCGGCACCCGCCGTCCCGGGCGCGGCTACCGGGAGGTGAGCCGGGCGATGCGTCCCTTCTCCCCCGCCGCCCAGCAGCCGCCGTCCGCCGCGCAGTCCACCGTGTCGTAGGAGCCGGTGTCGAAGGCGCGCCAGGTGCGGCCGCCGTCCGTGGTGAGGTCGCTGCCCGCCGGGCCGACCGCGAGCGCCGTGGTGCGGCTGTGCGGCAGCCAGGCGACGCCGGAGCGGTAGGAGCCGGGCGGGCGGGAGGCGGCCGTCCAGGTCGTGCCGCCGTCGCCGCTGACGGCCGCGGCCCGCTCCGAGGGCTGCCCGGTGCGGTAGTCGCCGCCGACGGCCAGGCCGTGCGTCCGGTCGCGGAAGGCGAGGCCGAAGACGCCGCGGGCGGAGTCGCCGGCGGGGACGGGCGTGCCGGCGACGGTCCAGGTGCGGCCGCGGTCGGCGGAGTGCAGGACGCGGGAGGACGCGGCGCCACCGGTCGCGATCCAGGCGTCGTGCCTGCCGGAGCTCACCACGCACTGGCCGCTCGCCGCGAACGCGGCCTCGCCGGGGAGTGCGGCCGGCATGCCCCGGCCGGGCAGAACGCGCCAGCTGCGGCCGCCGTCGCCGGTGGCGAGGATGCGGAACCGGCCGTCCACGGGGTCGCCGAGGGCGATGCCGTGGCGCGGGTCGAAGAAGGTCAGGCAGTCGTAGAACGCCTTCGGATCGGTGTTGCGGAAGGTCTCCGTCCAGGTGCTGCCGCCGTCGTCCGTGCGGAAGACCCTGGACGCCTCGCCCTCGCCGATGGCCAGCACGACGGCGCGGCGGCCGTCGAACGCCTCCACGTCGCGGAATTCGAGCGCGCCCGCCCCGGGCGGCGAGACGTTTCGCCAGCTGCGCCCGCCGTCGCGGGTGAGCAGGACCGTCCCCTTCGTGCCGGCGGCCCACGCCGTGGAGCGGCTGACGGCCGCAAGACCCCGGAAGCGGGCGTCGCTGCCGCTGTGCCGGCTCTCCCAGGCCCGGGCCGCGGGCCCGCCGTCCGCTTGGGCGGGCGCGGTGCCCGCGCAGGCGAGTGCGGCGCCGCACAAGGCCGCGCCGATGGTGCGTAACGTCCTCAGCGTCCGTCTCATGACGGGGCAAGCTAGCAGCTGTCCGGCGGAGGCTCACCGGACTGCGGCAGATTTCAGGTCGTCCAACGTTCATCCTTTTGGCCGGTGCCGAGTGGCTGTACGGGCGATCCGCCGCCCGGCGGCCCGCGCCTAGCGTGAAGCGCATGACGCCGACATCCGTGCCGTTCGTCCCTGCCCGGACCGCCCCCGGGACTGCCCGGCGCCGCCGCACCGGCTGGCTGCTGGCCGGCCTGTGCTGCCTGTGGCTGCTGGAGGGCCGCCTGCTGTCGCGGGGAGCCGTCCACCCCGGGCAGACCGACGGCCACCACGCCCACCTCGTGGTGTGGGCCGCCGGACTGCTGGCGGCCCTGTGCGTGCCGCCCTGGGGCCCGCCGGCCGCGCGCGCCGCGGCGGCGATCGCGGTGTCCTGGTCGGCGACCGGGTACCTGATGGCCGCGGGCGAGCACCTGCCCGTCCGGGGGCTGACCGAGAGCGCGGCCCTGCTGGTGCTGCTCGCCCTCGTCGCGTGGCGGGCGCCGGTGCGGGCCGCCGTGCCGACGGGCGTCGCGCTGGCCGCCGGGGTGCTGGTGGCGCCCGTGCGCGACACGGACGCGCCCGGGGCGGCCGTCGTCGTCTACGCCCTGGTCGTCGCCGGCGTCACCTCGGCGGGCCTGTGCCTGCGCCACCGGGACGGCGAGCGCGCCCGGGCCGTGGCCGCCGCGCGCGACGCCGAGCGCCTGGAGCTGGCGGGCGAGCTGCACGACTTCGTCTCCCACCACGTCGCCGCGATGACGCTGCTGGCCAAGGCCACCGGCACCGTCACCAAGGACCAGCAGGTCGCCGCCTCGTTGCGGGACATCGAGGCGGCCGGCGACGAGGCGCTGACCTCGTCCCGGCGGCTGCTGCGCGTCCTGCAGCAGGACCAGGCCCACCGCGCGCCGCTGCCCGGCCCGGACGCGGTGAGCGCGCTGGTCGACGAGTTCCGCCGGACGGGGCCGGGCGCCGTGCGGGTCGAGCTGGACGTCGACCCCCGCTTCGGCTCCGGGGCGGCGGCCCCCGAGCTGGCCGCCTCCGTCCACCGGATCGTCGCCGAGGGGCTGGCCAACGTGGCCAAGCACAGCCCCGGGGCGTCGGCCGTGCGCGTGACGCTGCGCGAGGAGGAGCGGCGCCTGTTCGTCTCCGTGCGCGACGACGGCCCCGCGGGGCAGCCGGCGCCCCACGCGCCCGAGGACACCGGGGGGCTGGGGCTGGTCGGGCTCACCGAGCGGGCGGACGCGATCGGCGGGTCCCTGACGGCGGGGCCGGTCCCCGGCGGGGGGTGGGAGGTGCGGGCGGTACTGCCGGTGCAGCGGTAGTGAACGGTAGTGAACAGAGTGGTGCACGGGCAGCGATTTCATGGCTGAGACGGCTTATGTCTTTTCCAATCAAAGGATCGTGATGCAGGTCACGCTTGAATCATGTGCACTGCAGCGATCGAACCGCCGTCTCTTCTGACGGCGTCTCTCCAGTCGGCGGATCCCTCCCGGATCCGGCCGGCGGCCGGACGCCGGCAGGAGCAGCACGAACCGCACGGCCCGCACGTCCCGCACGACCACCGCCGCACCAGCACCCCGTACCACCGCAAGGACCCGCACCACATCACAGCGATCGCGAGGGAGCACGCGTTGTCCACTGTCATCGACCAGGCTGTCCAGGCACGGCTCATTGCGTCGGCCCCGCAGGACCGCGCCGTCCCCGCGCAGCTGCGCTACGTACCCTCCGATCCCTTCGCCGTCCACATCGCCTTCCCGCCCGTGGCCTCCCTCGACGGGGCGGACGTGGAATGGGTCTTCGCCCGCGAGACGCTCGCCTGCGGCCTGATCGCGCCCACCGGGGGCGGCGACGTCCACGTGTGGCCGTGCGGGCCGGACCGCACGGTGCTGGAGTTCCACGCCGTCGAGGGCGTGGCCATGGTGCAGATCGACACCGCCGAGCTGCGGCGCTTCCTCGCACGCTCCTACGCGCTGGTGCCGGCCGGCAGCGAAGGCGGCCGGCTGGACGTGGACGGGGACCTCGCGGCGCTCTTGCGGGAGGCCTGAGCCCGACGGGCGGCTAGTGCGCCGGGCGCTCCCGCTCCTGCCCGGCGCCGGCCGCCGCGGCCCGTGCGTAGGAGGCGGAGATCTCCGCCTCGGCGGCGGCGCGGTCCGCCCAGCGGGCGCCGTCGTCGACGGACTTGCCGGGTTCGAGCTCCTTGTACACCTCGAAGAAGTGCTGGATCTCCAGCCGGTCGAACTCGGGGAGGTGGCGCAGGTCCCTCATGTGCTCGTGCCGCGGATCGGACGAGGGCACGCACAGCACCTTGTCGTCCTCGCCCTTCTCGTCGCGCATGCGGAACATCCCGATCGCACGGCATCTGATGACGATCCCCGGGAACGTCGGCTCGCCCGCCAGGACGAGGGCGTCGAGCGGTTCGCCGTCGGCACCGAGGGTCCGCTCGATGTAGCCGTAGTCGGCGGGGTAGCGGGTCGAAGTGAACAGCAGCCGGTCCAGGCGGATGCGGCCGCGCTCGTGGTCCATCTCGTACTTGTTGCGGCTGCCTTGCGGGATCTCCACGACGACGTCGAAGTCCACGGGGCTCCTCCGGAGGGGGTGGGCCGGACGGACGGGCCCATCGTGTCGTGCTTCCCGCGCCAGGACCATACCTCCTCGCGGAGGGCGCTCACGGACAACGGCGGGGCCGTCGCGCTCGCGGCCGACCCGGCCGACCTGCCGGGTGGGCCCGGCCGTCTTCCCCGGCTCCCGTCCGGCACGGCACCGCCGGAATGCGCTGCCGCGGCTGATCGCCGTTGCGGCGGAAGGGGTTTGCGGTGCCCCGGACGCCGGCATGGACAGGCGCGCCGCACCATCCCTGCTGATCGCCGCTGCCGCGGAAGGGATTTCGGGGGCGTGCCCCGTAACCCCCGCCCCTGCAGCCCCAGTCGGCGTCGGCCGGTCCCCGTCCGCCGTTCGGTGGTCGGCTATTCCTGTTTCGCCGTCGCGTGGGTGAGTCTTCGGCGGGCGTGGGGGACCGCCGGGGTGGGGGTGGTGGTGGAGAGGGCGGGGGTGAGGCGGCTGAGGGTGATCACGCCCGTTATGGCGACCGTGCCGGCCGCAGCGGCCAGGAGCCCGCCCGTCACCCCGTACCGGAACGTTTCTCCCAGCACCGCCGTCCCCACGGCCGCCGCCACCACGGGGTTCACGGTGGTCACCGTCGCCAGCGGCGCCGCCAGGCCCGCGCCGCGGTAGGAGGCCTGGGACAGGAGCATGCCGCCCGCGGCGAGGACGGCGGTGACCAGCGCCGTGAAGGCGAAGAACTCCGTCCTGCCGGAGGTCCAGTCCTGCGCGGCGGCCTTGGTGAAGACGGAGGCCATGCCGAAGGCGACGCCCGCGGCCGCGGCCAGCACCACCCCGCGGACGACGGCCCGCCGCGCCCAGTGCGCACCGAGTGCGAGGACCGCCGCCCCGGCGATCGCCACGGCGGCGAGGCCGGGCCGCTGGGCGGCGTCGAGGGTCTCGGCGTGCGGCGGGCCGGTCAGGCTGAGGAGCCCGGCGAGCCCGGCGGTGGCCAGGAGGGCGCCGCGCCACCCCGCCGCGCCGACGGGTCTGCGGGCGGAGACCGCCGCCAGGGGCAGTGCGAAGACGATCGTGAGCGCCCCCAGGGGCTGCACCAGGCTCAGCGGCCCGTAGGCGAGCGCCAGGACGTGCAGCCCCGCGCCGAGCCCGGTCAGGGCGACCGCGCCCCACCAGCCGGGCCGGCGCAGCGGCCCGCAGGGCCCGCCCGGCGTCGTGGCCGCGACGCGCTCCTGCACGACGGCCGCGGCCGCGTACGCCACGGCCGACACCAGGCAGAGCAGCACCGGCAGCAGGAGTGGGCTCACACCGCTCTCCGCCACCGCCGGGGCCCGTGGCCCTTGATGCCTGTCACGCCTGTCATGCCCTTCATGTCTCCACCATGCCTCGCGCCCGCCGCGTCCGTCGTCGCCCCAGGGGATGGATCCGGCCCTCATACCGGGGGAGTACGGGATGACCCCGAACGCGCACGCTGCGTATCCGTCCGGCGGCGGCCGCCGTCCGCCCGGCCTTACTCCCCCGGGAGTAGCAACCCCCTAGTTGCACCCGGCGGATTAGCTTCCGCTTCGCTCTCCGGGCCGACGTGCCGGGCCCTTCGCGCCGGAATCCTGGAGGGGTCATTGGATTTCGGCTCGGAGGAGGCGGCGGGACACATGGCTCCGGCGGCGGAAACGCAGCGGAAGGAAGGCCGGCTGCGGCCGGCACGCGAAGGAAGGTCGAGGCGCCGCGCCCTTCCGTGGGCGGTGATCGCCCTGTGGATCGTGGTGCTCGCGGTCACGGCGCCCTTCGCCGAGAAGCTCAGCGGCGCGGCGCGGGACCGGCCGGTGGACTACCTGCCGGCCAGCGCCGAGTCCACCAGGGTCGAGCACCTGCTGCAGAAGCTGCCGGGCGGCAACACCTCGGACGCGATCCTCGTGTACCACCGCGACGGCGGCCTCTCCGACGGCGACCGCAAGGCGGCGCAGGAGCAGATCAAGCGGATCGCGGGGCGCTACGAGCTGCGGGGCGGGGGCGAGCCGCCCACGGTGGTCTCCAAGGACGGTGCCACGTCGATGACGGCGTTGTCGGTGTCCGGGCTGGCGGACGCCGCCGCGCAGGGCAAGGCGGTCGACGGCATCCGGGACATCGTCAAGGAGGACAAACCCGCGGGCCTGAAGGCCGAGCTCGGCGGGCAGGTGGCCCTCGCCTCCGACCAGAACGAGGTCTTCCAGTCCATCGACGGCACCCTGCTGATCGGCACCGCGGGCGTCGTCGCCGTCCTGCTCATCCTGATCTACCGCAGCCCCTTCCTGTGGCTGGTGCCGCTGGGCGTGGTCGGCGTGGCGGCCTCGGCGGCCATGGCGGGCGTGTACGGGCTGATCAAAGCCTTCGACCTGACGGTGACGACGATGAGCACGTCGGTGATGACGGTGCTCATCTTCGGCGCGGGCACGGACTACGCGCTGCTGCTGGTGGCCCGCTACCGCGAGGAGCTGCGCCGCACCGAGCAGCCGTACGACGCGATGGTCTCCGCGATCCGCGGCTGCGGTCCGGCGGTGCTCGCCTCGTCGGGAACGGTCGTCGCGGGCCTGATGTGCCTGATGGCGGCGGACCTCAACAGCAGCAGCGGCCTCGGGCCGGTCGGGGCGGTGGGCGTCTTCTGCGCGCTGGCGGCCATGCTGACGCTGCTGCCCGCGGTGCTGGTCCTGCTGGGCCGCCGCGTCTTCTGGCCGATCGTGCCGGCCTACGGTTCGGAGGCCGCGCACCGGCGTTCGCTGTTCTCGGCCATGGGCAACTCGGCGGGCCGGCGCCCGGGCCTGGTGCTGCTGTGCGGCGTCGCGGCGCTGGTGGCCCTGTCGGTCGGCGCGGTGAAGCTGCCGGGCACACTGAAGCAGGAGGACGCCTTCCTCAAGAAGCCGGACTCGGTCGCCGCGATGCGCACGGTCGCCGAGGCCTTCCCCGACTCCAGCAGCCTGCCGATCACCGTGGTGACGCGTACCGGGCAGGCGGGCGAGGTGGAGAAGCGCGTCAAGGCGACGAAGGGCGTCGCCGCGGTGCAGCCGGGCCGCAGCGGCGGGGACCGCACCGAGCTGCAGGTGTTCTCCGTGGCCAAGCCCGAGTCGGACGGCGAGAAGAAGACCATCACCGCGCTGCGCGCCGCGGTGCACGGCGTGCCGGGCGCACAGGCGATCGTCGGCGGTCCCACCGCCCAGCAGATGGACCTCGCGACCACCAACGCCGACGACCGGGTCAAGGTGATCCCGCTGGTGCTGGTCGCCGTGCTGATCGTGCTGATCGCCCTGCTGCGCAGCCTCGTGGCGCCCCTGGTGCTCGTCCTCGCCGTGATCGCCTCCTGGGGGGCGGCGATGGGCCTCAGCGGCCTGGTCTTCGGCCCGGTCCTCGGCTACAAGGGCCTCGATCCGAGCCTGCCGCTGCTGACGTTCGTCTTTCTCGTCGCGCTCGGCGTCGACTACGGCATCTTCCTGATGCACCGCGCCCGTGAGGAGCGCTTGAAGGGCGCGGACTCGTCCGAGGCGGCGCTCACCGCGCTGCGCACCACCGGCGGGGTCATCACCTCCGCGGGCATCGTGCTGGCGGCCACCTTCGCCGTGCTGGCGACGCTGCCGCTGGTGGCGCTGGTCGAGATGGGCTTCATCATCGCGGTCGGCGTGCTGCTGGACACCTTCCTGGTCCGTACCTACCTGGTCACCTCTGCAAGCCTGTTGCTGAAGAGGTGGATGTGGTGGCCCGGGAAGCTCTCGCGGGGTTCGATGGAAGCGTGATGCCGTCCCGGGAACCGGTTGCCCCCATGATCGCGCGTCTGCTGCTGCCGCGGCACGCGGCCGTACGACGCAGCGTCCTGCTGCAGGACTTCGGCATCGCGCTGGCGGTCCTCGCCGTGCAGAGCGTGCTCTTCGTGGTCACCACGCGGCGGTCGCCGGACCTCCCGGGATGGGCGCTCCTCACCGGCGCCGCGCTCGTCCTGACGGCGCGGCGCCAAGCACCGTGGCTCACGGTGCTGGCCGTCGCCTGCATGAACGGCCCGTTCTACGCGCTGGGTTACCCCCGCACGGCGGTGCTGCCGGCGGGCCTGGTGGCCCTGTGCACGCTCGCCGTGGTCGGCCCGCCCAAGCGCAGCTTCCTCACCCTCGGCGGCATCTTCGGCGTGGCCACGGTCGTCCTGCTGGCGTTCGGCAAGGGGCACGAGATCGTGCCGACGCTGGTGAGCGCCGGCTGGATCGCCGACGTCGTCCTGATCGGCGAGGCGGTGCGCCTGCACCGCAATTACGTCGGGGCCATCATGGAGCGCGCGGAGCGCGCCGAGGCGACGCGCGAGCGCGAGGCGGCGCGCAGGGTCGCGGAGGAGCGCGTGCACATCGCGCGCGACCTCCATGACCTGCTGGCCCACAGCATCACCCTGATCGGGGTGCAGACGGCGGTCGCGGCCCACGTCCTGGTCGCCGACCCCGAGCGGCTCGACCGGGCGGCGCTCGCCAAGGCGCTGGACGGGATCGCCGACACGTGCCGGGACGCCCGGGCGGAGCTGCGCGCGACGCTGGAGGTGCTCCGCGGGAACGATTCCGCGGGCTACGGGCCCCTGCCGGGCCTCGACGGGCTGCCCGATCTGGTGCGGGCGGCGGAGGCGGCCGGGGCACGGGTGAGCCTGCAGGTGCACATGGGGCCGGACCCGCGGGGCGGGACGGCGGGGGGCGGCGGGGCGTGCCCCGGCACCGCCGCGGACGCCGCGGCGGATCCCGCGGCAACGGCCGTTCCGGCCCCGGCGGTCGGGGCCGCTGCGTACCGTATCGTGCAGGAAGCGCTCACCAACGCGGTCCGCCACGGCGGGCCCTCGGTCCGCGTCTGGGTGACGGTGGCGCGCGGCGGGGACGACGGCGCCCTGCGGGTCACCGTGCTCGACGACGGCGGTTCGGGAGCGCCTGCGCGCGACCCCGTGCCGGGGAACGAGGCGAACGGCACCGGCGGTTACGGCATCGTCGGGATGCGCGAGCGGGCCCGCAGCGTCGGCGGAGGGCTGCAGGCCGGGCCGCGCGCCGGTGGCCCCGGGTTCGCGGTCACCGCGGTCCTGCCGTCGGCCCCCGCGGACGGGACCGCCCTCCGGTGAGCGCGCCGTGAGACGCCGGCGAGCGCGTGCGCCCGTGCATGCAGTACCCGCCTCAGTGAACGACCTGCGCCGCGGGGCGCGGTGCGGGTCCCCACCCGAAGGATGACTCCGATGACCTCAGCACCGACTCCGGCAGCACCGCCCTCCCCCGGGGGGAGGGACGGCCGATGAACGCGCAGCAGCCGATCCGGGTCCTGCTCGCCGACGACCAGCGGCTCGTCCGCTCCGCGTTCGCGATGCTGGTGGACACCGCACCCGACATGGAGGTCGTGGGCGAGGCGGGCACGGGCCGGCAGGCCGTCGAGCTGGCCCGCAGCTCCCGGGCGGACCTGGTGGTGATGGACATCCGGATGCCGGACCTGGACGGCATCGAGGCGACCCAGCGGATCGCGGCCGACGAGGACATGGCCGGCGTGAAGGTGCTCGTCCTGACGACGTACGACACCGACGAGTACGTCATCGACGCGTTGCGCGCCGGCGCCTCGGGCTTCCTGGTGAAGGACACGCGCCCGGCGGCGCTGCTGGAGGCGATCCGGACCATCGCCGCCGGGGAGGCGCTGCTGTCGCCCGGCCCGACCTCGCGCCTGATCGCCCGGGTGCTGCGGGCGCCGAGGGCGGACATCCCGGCCGGCTTCGTGACCAACGGCCTGGCGGTGCTCTCGGTCCGCGAGCGCCAGGTGCTGACCCTGGTGGCCAGGGGCCTGAACAACGCCGAGGTGGGCGATGTGCTGGGGCTCAGCCCGCTCACCGCCAAGACCCATGTCAGCCGGATCATGGGCAAGTTGTGCGCCCGCGACCGGGTCCAGCTGGTCATCGCCGCGTACGAGGCGGGGCTGGTGACGCCGGGCGCCGTGCCGGGCGCACCGCCCTCCGGGGGCTGCGGGGGCGGCGCCTGCTCTTCCTGAAGACCCCCTGAAGAGAACGGGCGCCTCCCCTACGCCACGGGGCGGAACGACGGGGGCGTCCCGTGTCCTCCGTGCGTTGACGCCGCGTTGAGCCGGGCGCGCACGCGCCTCAATGAACGTTCGAGGCGCCCGCCCGGCTCCGCCATCCGTTGAGGGCGGAAAGGGGCCGGGGGATGGATGACGCCGGTTGTTCCACGTTGCAAGGATTGGGCGCCGAAAGGGGGAAAAAGCTGTCCAAGCTCCTGTTCTGATCTCCGGCGGAAATCGCTGTGGGGGGAAATTCGTGCAAATTGAAATACTCGGTCCGGTGCGCGTCAGCGTTGCGGAGAGGAGCAGCGACATTCGGGCCAGCAAGGTCCGTTCCATGCTCGCCACCCTCGCCCTCCGGGCGGGTCGGGCGGTGTCGCACATGGAGCTCGTCGACGAGCTGTGGTGCGGTTCCACCCTCGGCAATCCCCGCAACGCCCTGCAGGCCCAGGCCACCAGGGTGCGCAAAGTACTCGAGGCACACACCCCGATGCACCGCACGACCGTCCTGCGCGCCGTCCCGAACGGCTACCTGCTGGACGTGCCCGCGGAGTGCGTCGACGCCAACAGATTCCTCGATCTCGCCTCCCGCGGCGGAGCCGCGCTGACCACCGACCCCGAGCGGGCGGCGAGGATGCTGGAGTCCGGTCTGCGGCTGTGGCGCGGCCCGGCCCTGTTCGACGCCGGGGAGGGGCTGCGGTGCGCGAGCGCCGCGACCCTCTTCGAGGAACGCCGGCTGACCGCGTGGGAGGACCTGGTGAGCGCCCGTCTGGTGCTCGGCCACAACACCCAGGTGATCGCCGAACTGCAGCAGCTCGTCGCGCAGCACCCGCTGCACGAGCGGTTCTGCGAGCTGCTGATGCTGGCGCTGTACCGGTCCGGGCGGCAGAGCGAGGCACTGGAGCGCTTCCGCCTGACCCGCAAGCGGCTGGACGAGCAGCTGGGCATCCAGCCGGGTGCCGGGCTGCAGCGCCGCCACGCCGAGATCCTCGCCCAGGACCCGGCGCTGGCACAGCCGGGCGCGCTGTGGAACGGGCGGCGCGAGCCGCTCGCGACCAGCGCGTAGCGCCCTGCGGGCGGGGCCCGACCGCACCTCAGGGTGCCGCGGCCCGCTTCGGCACCGCCGGCAGCCGGTGCCGGCCCCGCGCCGCGGTGGCGGAGAGAGGTTGCCGGACCCGGCAGCACCGAGACAACTGGAGCCATCCCGCATGCACTCCGAGTCCGACGCGCGCGGTGCCACCGGCACCGCGCGCACCCCGCAGAACGAACCCGTCGCGATCGTCGGCATCGCGGCGCTCTACCCCGGCATCCGGGGAGCCGACGCGTACTGGAGGGCCCTGACCGAGCCCCCTCCGGATCCCGGGTCCGGCCCGGCGCCGTCGCTCGCCGGCATCGAGGTCGATGTCGCGCGGTTCGGCATACCGCCCGCGCAGGCCGGGGCGCTCACGCGCATGCAGCTGCTGATGCTGGAGGCGGCCCGCGAGTGCCTGGAGGACGCCAAGGGCGGCGACCGGACGCTGCGGACCGAGCGCACGGACGTGGTGGCGGGGGTGTGTTCCGGCCTGGACCGGCAGTACGCCAACGCGCTGCGCGTCGAGGGCGGCCGGTACGCCCGGGAGCTGGAACGGGCCGTGTCCGCACCGGAGTTCGGCGGCTCGGCCCGTACCGCCGCGCAGGCCGCCGACGAGCTGCGCTCGGCCCTGGTGCGGCGCCTGGGCGCCTCGCCGCACGACCGGGTCGGGGAGATGGCGAGCACCATCCCCGCCCGGATCGCGAGCGCGTTCAAGCTCCGGGGCCGCACCCTGGCCCTGGAGTCGGCCGACGCGACGTCGTTCCTGGCGATCGCGCACGCCCTCGACAGCCTGCGCGGCGGGCTGTCGGAGGCCGTGCTGGTGGTGACCGGCCAGCGCGAGGAGGGCCCGTACCTGCGGGCGGCGCTCGCGGCCAAGGGCCTCGTCGCGCCGCGCACCCGGCCCTTCGCCGCGGACGGCGACGGCTTCGCGCTCGGCGAGGGCGTGGGCGCGCTGCTGCTCAAACGGCTGTCGTCCGCGGTCGGCGACGGGGACCGCATCTACGCGACGGTCCGCGGGTGCGCGGTGCACCACGAGGGGCGCCCGGGCGTCTTCCGCTACTCCACGTCCGTGGAGCGGCGCGCGGAGACGGCCCGGGCCGCCCTGCGGGAGTGCGGCGCCTCCCCGGACACGATCGGCTACGTGGAGTGCGGCGCCTCCGGCGTGGCGCGCGAGACGGCCGCCGAACTCGCCGCGCTGACCTCGGTGTTCGCGGACGCGGAGCCCGGCTCCGTGGTGGTGGGCAGCGTGCGCGACCGGCTCGGGCACACCTTCGCCAACGCCGGCCTGGCCGGCGTCACCAAGGCGGCGCTGGCACTGCACCACCAGCGCCTCCCGGCCCGGCCGCCGCAGCCGCCCGGGGCGGCGCAGGACCTGTCCGCCGCGCCCTTCCGCACACCGGCGGAGCCGCAGAAGTGGGCCCCGCCGCCGGGCGGGGAACCGCGCCGCGCCTGTGTCAGCGGCGCCTCGCTGACGGGCACGCTCTGCCACCTCGTCCTGGAGGAGCACGAGACGGCGGGCGCGGCGCCCGCCCCGGCCCGGCCGCGCACCGCCCGCGCCTCCGCCGCGCCGGAGCCCGTCGCGATCGTGGGCTTCGGGGGCCGGTTCGGCGACGCTCCCGACGCCGACGCCTTCTGGGCCGCCATGCTCGCCGGGCAGGACCGGATCGGGCCGCTGCCGGAGTCCCTGCTCGACCGGGAGCTCTACCACCGGCCGGGCAAGCTGAGCCTGACCCACAGCTACACCGACCTGGGCTCCCCGGTGGAGGTGCCGGCGGCGCCGCCCGGGGGACTGCGCATCCCGCCGCACCGCTACGCGGTCATGGACGCGGCGCAGCGGGTGGCCCTGGGCGTGGCCGGCGAGCTCCTGGCCCGCCGCGGGCGGGCCGGGTCCGGGTACGCGGCCGTGCGGCCGGCCGGCCGGGGCCTGGTCGCGATGGGCACCAACCTGAGCCTGTCGCGGGAGCGCCGCACGGCGGCCGGCCTGGCCCTGGGCGAGGTCGAGGCGGCCGTCGCCGGGCTCGCGGCGCTGGGGCACCTGGACGCGACCGGGGTGGCCACCCTGCTCGACCTGGTCCGCGAGCGGTACGCCGCGGACCCGCCCCCCGGCGGGCCGGAGGACCTCGACGGCTCCCTCGCCGGGGGCGTCGCCGCGGTGATCGCCAACGAGTACGGCCTGGACGCCGTGCCGCTGGGGATCGAGGCGGCGTGCGCGTCCTCGCTCGCGGCGCTGGACGTGGCCGTGGGCCGGCTGCGCTCCGGCAGCGTGGACTACGCGCTGGCGGGCGGGGTCGAGCTGCCCTGCAACGCCCGCGACATGGTGTTGTGCTCGGCCCTGGGGCTGCTCTCGCACGAGCGCATCACCCCCTTCGACACCGCGGCCGACGGCTTCACCCCGGGGGACGGCTGCGCGCTCTTCCTGCTCAAGCGGTACGCGGACGCGCGGCGCGACGGGGACGCGATCCACGGGCTGCTGCGCGGGATCGGGGCGTCGAACGACGCGAAGTCCCTGATCGCGCCGGACGTGGACGGGCAGGTGCGGGCCATGCGCCAGGCCTTCGGGCAGGCGGGCTTCGACCCGGCGGACGTCGGCTACCTGGAGGCGCACGGCACCGGCACCCGCGTCGGCGACCGGGTCGAGATCGCCGCGGCGGCGCGGGTGTACGCGAGCCCGCACCGGCGGCGCCCGCTGGAGATCGGCTCCGCCAAGTCGTTCTTCGGCCACACCTTCGCGGCGGCGGGCGGCGCCGGGCTGCTGCGGGCGCTCTACGCCCTGCGGACCGGGG
This sequence comes from Streptomyces telluris, assembly GCF_024519335.1. Taxonomy (NCBI): domain Bacteria; kingdom Bacillati; phylum Actinomycetota; class Actinomycetes; order Kitasatosporales; family Streptomycetaceae; genus Streptomyces; species Streptomyces telluris. The sequence continues at coordinate 57,307 of NZ_JANIID010000004.1, read as the reverse complement.
TGCTGCCGGCCAACGCGGGCCTGACCGCCGTCAGCCCGGAGCTGGACCTGGAGCGCATCCCCGCGCGCGTCTCCACCGCGACGACGCCCTGGGAGTCCGCCCCCGGCCGGCCGCGCCGGGCGGGCGTGAGCTCCTTCGGCACCGGCGGCATCAACTATCACGTGCTGATCGAGGAACACCTGGACGGGCCACGATGAACTTCGACTTCGACACCGAGACCGCGGAGATGCGCGACATGGTCGTGCGCTTCGCCAGGCGCGACCTCGGCGACGGCACGGCGGCGCACGACCCGGAGGAGTTCCGGCGCCGCTGGCAGCTCGCGGGGAAGCAGGGCATCGTGGGCGCGAGCGTGCCCGCCGCGTACGGCGGCAGCGGCCTCGACGCCGTCACCACCGCGGCCCTGATGGAGGCCCTCGGCTACGGCTGCGCCGACCAGGGCTTCGCCTTCTCCGTGGCCGCGCACCTGTTCGCCGCCGTCATGCCGGTCACCGAGTTCGGCACCGAGGAGCAGAAGCAGCGCTGGCTGCCGCCGCTCGCCTCGGGCGAGGCGATCGCGGCGCACGCCATCACCGAGCCGCACGCCGGGTCCGACGCCCTGAACCTGCAGACGCGCGCCGTGCGGCAGGGCGACGCGTACGTGATCAACGGCAGCAAGTGCTTCACCACCAACTCCCCCGTCGCCGACGTGTTCGTCCTGCAGGCGGCGACGTCGCCCGGCGGCGGCTTCTTCGGCCTCACCACCTTCCTCGTGGAGGCCGGCACGCCCGGCCTGACCGTGGGCCCGCGCTACGACAAGGTCGGCCTGCGGGGCTCGCCGATGGCCGACGTGCACCTCGCGGACTGCGTGGTGCCGGCGGCGAACGTGCTCGGCGAGGAGGGCGCCGGGGCGAGCATCTTCTCGTCCTCGATGAAGTGGGAGCGCACCTGCCTGTTCGCCACCTACGTCGGGGCGATGCAGCGCGTGCTGGAGTCGACGGTGGACTACGCCCGGGAGCGGGAGCAGTTCGGCTCGGCCATCGGCGGCTTCCAGGCCGTCAGCCACCGCCTCGTCGATATGACGATCCGCCTGGAGTCGGCCCGGCTGCTGCTGTACAAGGCCGCGTGCGGGCTGGCCGCGGGCAGCGACGACGAGGTCGCGCCCGCCCTGGCCAAGGTCGCGGTGAGCGAGGCGGCGGTGCGGCTCGGGCTGGACGCCGTGCAGTTGCGCGGCGCCCTGGGGATCCTCGGCGGCGAGGCCGAGACGTTTCTGCGGGACGCTCTGCCCTCCCGGATCTTCTCCGGCACGAACGAGATCCAGAAGAACAATGCGGCCCGGGCGCTGGGCCTGGGCGGTCGCCGATTCCGGAAGCGCCGCTGATGCCGCACCGGCCGCCGATACCGGACCGGCCTCCCGTACTGAACCGCAAGAGAATCCAGAGGGGATTTCCGGCGTCGTGGACATGATTGTGCACCGAATTCGGCTCCGCCCGAACGTCACTCCCGCCCGTTTCGAAACATGGGTCAAGGAGACCGACTACGCCACCTGCCCGGAACTCCCGAGCGTGTTGTCATTCAGCGTGCAGCGGGTATCCGCGGACCCGGCGGCTCCCGTTCACTTCTTCGAAGTCATCGGGGTGAGCAGCCGGGCCGATTTCGAACGGGACACGACAAGCGATGCCTTCGGCCGGCTGGTCGCCGATTTCGAGGGAATGGCCGAGGTCGTGGACGAAATGTGCGGAGTTCGTCTGGAGCCCGGATACCGGGTCGCGGCGGGCTGACGGGCCCCGCGCGGCGGGCCTTCAGAGGCGGCCCTGCGCCTGCCGTTCCATGGCGTCGATCAGCCCCGTCTCGTAGGCGATGGCCACCGCGCGGGCACGCGTCCCCGCGTCCAGCTTGCGCAGGACGTGGTGGACGTGGGAGCGGACCGTCGTGTTGGAGATGGAGAGCTTCTCGGCGATCTCCGCATTCGACCGGCCCTGCGCGAGCAGCAGCATCACCTCGGCCTCGCGCGGGGTCAGGGAGCCGGCCGGCGGCGGTGCGGGGGCCGGGGGCTGCTCGGTGCGGAGCTGGTCGAGGGCCTTGCGGGCGGTCAGCGGGGCGACCATGGCGTCGACCTCGATGACCGTCTTTATCATGCGGATCAGCTCCTCGGGCGGATCCTCCAGGGAGAGCACGGCCCGCACGCCGATGCGCAGGGCCTCGAAGGCCCTGGGGGTCGTGTCCGGCCGGGCGAGAAGGATGACCTTGGCCATCCGGGAGAGTTCGGCGAGTTCGCTGGTGTCGTCGATGCTGAGTGCCGGGGCCACCACGACAATGGCATCCGGAGCCATCTCCTTGGCCGCCGCCACCGTGCTCCGCACGGACGTTTTCGTGTGTGCTTCCAGGCCGTGCTGGCCCAGTAGTGCCTGCATACCCGCGCCCAGGATGAGCTTGTCGCAGCACAGCAGTATGCGCATACTCATCGAGCCTGCTTCCAGTTAACGGAACGGTTCCGAACGGAGTCGCTTCGGGGAGCAGGCGCTATTGTGGCCGACGGGGTAGTGGGGGTGAAGACCACCCAAGTCCCCCCGCCGGCGGTCCGATGGCTCAATGACGTCATCTCCGTGGCCACGGCATCCCCCTGAACGTCTCACCCGACTGTACGCCAGCGGCAACTGACGGCCGGGCGTCCCGCCAGGTTTTGGCGGGAAATATGTCACGGTAAAGGCGGCGGGAAGGAGCAGTATCCCCGACCGCGCGACGTACGGGTTCCCGGCCTGGCCGGAATGTTCCGCTGTTTTTCCGGCAGGCCCGCGGACGGGCCGGCCGGCCCGGATTGCCCCCTCCTGCGCCGCGTGGTCCGGAGTGTGTGGCGGGCCCTTTCAGACCGTGCGGTGATCCGCCGCTCCGGCGCTCCGGGGCGCCGGAGGGAAGGCCGTACGGGGCCGGCCGACACGGCTGACGAAGAAGAGCCTGCCGGAAAGGCCCAGTTGCTCCTGGAGCATCGCCCGCAAGGGGTCGTGCTGCATGACGACGCTCAGGGGGTGCAGGGCCAGCCCCGCGGTGGCCGCGTGCAGCCAGTAGTCGGCGATGCGCGCGCCGCCCCTGAAGGCGTCGGCCACTCCGGGGGCTTCCTCCGCGAAGCTCATCAGCACGACGGCGGGGGTACGGCGGATCCCGGCGGCCAGCCCTCCGGCGAGCGACCGGTCGTAGCCGAAGCGACACAGGAACTTCATCACCGGCGGGGACAGGGCGATCCGCTTCGCGAGCCGCTGCCGGGCCGACATTGGCCCGAAAAGCTGGGTCACGGGGAAGCCGTCGCCGTGGGCGCGCACCGCCGCCGGGGTCCAGCGGATGTACGAGTGGGTTTCCCGCCACGCCGCCGGGTGGCTGAAATCGATTCCTCCGTGGCGGGCGAGGAAGGCCGCGAAGACCTCGCGATCATGACACTCCGTCAGGTGGCGGAGTTCCGTCGCGGGGCCCCCGGTGGGGGCGTGGCGCGCGAGGTCGCCGAGGAGCTCCGGGGCCAGGGGCCGCTCGTCGTACGGACCGCGGTTGGTGTGCCGGGCGCGGGCCGCGTCCGACAGGGCGGCGAGGCTCTCGGCGGCCTCCCCGGTCCGGCGCAGCGCCGCCGTCCACAGCAGCGACCAGTCCCGGGGCCACGGGCCGCCGGGCAGCCGGGAGTCGGCGGCCGGCCCGCCCGCCCCGTCGCCCCCGCCGTCGTGGGCCCGCTCCCGCACCAGCGCCCAGCCCTGGGCGGCCAGCGCCCGGGAGAGCATCCGCCAGTAGGCGGCGCAGCTCAGCCGCATCTCCAGCAGGTGGGCGGGCAGGGCCGTGAGGCTGCGCCGGCGGTCGACGGCCAGGGCGAGGTAGACGTGGGTGCCGTCGTCCGGGCAGCCGAGCAGGTCGGCCGCGGCGCGGCGCGCCGGCCTGCTCTCCAGGCGGGCGAGCGCCCAGGGCTGGCAGTTGTGCGAGGAGGGGCTGAGGGCGGCGATGCCGGTGGCGTGCCGCAGGGCCTCGGGGAAGGGTGCGCCGAGGCCGGGGGCGAAGGAAGTGGCCGGTGTCATGGGTTCGTTCATCACGTCCATACCAGGGCGAGGAAGTAGCCGTCGATCCGCCGGGCCCAGCCGTGCGGGCGGCCGTCGCCCGCCGAGGGTGCGTGGCGCAGGAGGTCGGGCCCGGGCCGCCACGTGAAGGTGTGGTCGTCGCGCCAGGCGTGCAGGGCGACCTCGCGGGGGTCGATGCGCAGGCCGAAGCCGAAGTGCTTGAGGACGGCCTCCTTGCAGGCCCAGCGCAGCGGCAGGGGCATGCCGGCGAGGCGGCGGCGGTCGGGGTCGGCGCAGGCCGCGGCCCGGTCGTCGCCGGCGGTCAGGAGCGAGGTGAGCATCGGCGGCATAGCGCGCTCGTGCTCCAGGTCGACGCCGACGGGGCGCGGCCCGCACACGGCGATGGCGAAGTCGCCGGAGTGCGACAGGCCCACGTCGACGGGGGCGTTGACGACGGGTTTGCCGGCCCGCAGCCCGTGGGCGACGGCGCCGACCCGGATGTCGCGGGTGCGTCCGGTGCGGCCCCAGTGCCGCCTGCCGTGGGCGAGGACGCCGTGCTTGACGGCGAGGCGGCCGGCGAGCCACTCGTAGCGCCGCTCGGGCAGGCGCAGGCCCGCCGCGTGGGCGGCCTCGTCGTCGGTCAGGTGGCGGGCCTCCAGCGCGGCGCGCACGGCGTCGCCCTGGGCGCGCAGCCAGGCGATGGACACGACGGCGGCGGTGAGGTGCTCGGCGGGCCGGGCCAGGTGCAGCGGCCGCGCGGGGTCGAGGGCCAGCGTCTCCCCGGCGAGACGGCCCGGGCGGGGCCGCGGGGGCGCGGCGAGGGTGTCAGCGGTCGACATCGGGCGGCAGCAGGAAGGGGTAGGGGCGGTGGCGCACCTTCAGGTGCCAGGCGCGGTCGGCCTTGCGCAGCCGCTGGATGAGCTCCCACATCGAGGCGTCGCCCTTGTAGTACTTGGCGACCTCCTCGGCGGTGAGGGCGGGCGTGATGCGGGCGTTGGCCTGTTCGAGGAAGCCCGGGATCAGGCCGGCGAGCTTCTCCTTGTGGAGGTTGCCGAGGAAGTCGAGGACGACGCCGCGCGGTGTGTAGAACTTGTCGAAGATGGACTTGGACATCGCGAGGCGGACGGGGTCGCGCAGGATCCGGGGCAGTGAGGTGAAGAAGAGCCGGACGTCGAGGAGTTCGCGGCCGCGGGCGTCGCGCATGAGGGGCGAGGTGACGTCGAGGTAGACGAGTTCGCCGTCGAGGTCGATCCAGTTGGACGCCTGGGCGTCCAGGCCGAGGATCGGGGAGACGCAGCCGTGCACGCGGTCGAGGAAGCGGGCGAAGAAGTCCTCGGCCCAGGCGTCGCCCTCGCTGTGCAGGAGGCCGGGTACGAGCCGTTTGACGGGCAGGGTCTGCTGGACGCAGTAGCCGGCGATCCGGCCCGAGGGCAGCTCGGTGTGCCACAGCCGGGTCTCGGCGACGTGGATCCCGGCCGCGCGCAGGCGGTCGAGGTACCGGTCGAGGGTGCGCCCGTAGGCCTCGAAGCGCTTGCGGCCGTCGAAGACGGGCAGCCGCTTGCAGGCGAAGGCGCCGCGTTCGGTCTCCAGGGCGAGGACGAGGGTGACCTCGCCGTAGCCGAGGACGGTCAGCCCGCGGGGGTCGCCTGCGGCGAGCGCGTGCCGGACCTGCTGTTCGAGTTCCCGGAGGTCGTCCTCCGGGACGGTGAACGTCATGGACGCGCCTGCCTTCCGTTTCGGGGTGTGTCGGTTGCGGTGGCTGCGGATTCCGCCGGGCCCTCGCCGCGGGGCTTCCCGCCGTGGCGGCGGGCGCTTCTCCTCCTCCGAGGCTGCGGACTTCTCTCCCGCCGCGACGGCGGCCTGCCACGACGGCGAGGGTCCGGCGGAATGCGCACCGGCCGCCACCGCCGCGTGTCCGGCATCCGCCGGAAGGGCATCACGCCGCGACGAAGACGAGCGCCGCGTTCTGCCCCCCGAATCCGAACGAAGTGGACAGCGCAGCGTCGACGGTGGTCTTGCGGGGGCCGCCCGCGACGACGTCCAGGTCGACGGCCGGGTCCAGCTGTTCGAGGTTGGCGGTCGGCGGGACGAGCGAGCGTTCGACGGCGAGGACGGTGAGCGCGGCCTCGATGGCGCCCGCGGCGCCGAGGGTGTGCCCGAGCACGCCCTTGGTGGAGGTGACCGCGGCGCCGTCGCCGAGCGCCGTGCGCAAGGTGGCGGCCTCGACGGCGTCGTTGAGGCGGGTCGAGGTGCCGTGGGCGTTGACGTGGCCGATGTCGCCGGGGGCGGTGCCGGCCTGTTCCAGGGCCGTGCGGACGGCCGCGAGGACGGCCCGGCCCTCCGGTTCGGGCGCGGTGAGGTGGTGGGCGTCGGCGGAGGCCCCGTAGCCCGCGAGGAGCGAGCGGATCCGGGCGCCGCGGGCGCGCGCGTCGGCCTCCCGCTCCAGTACGAGGATGCCGCTGCCCTCGCCGATGACGAAGCCGTCGCGGCCGGCGTCGAAGGGCCGCGAGGCGGCGGCCGGTTCGTCCAGCCTGCGCGAGAGCGCGCCCATCTGCGCGAAGCCGGTGACCATCAGCGGGCTGACGCCGGCTTCCGCGCCGCCGGTGACGACGACGTCGCAGGCGCCCTCGCGCAGCAGCCGGGCCGCGGCGCCGATGGCGGTGGCCCCGGACGAACAGGCCGTGGCGGTCACGAAGTTGGGGCCGGTGGCGCCGAGGTCGATGGCGAGGTTCCCGGCGGCCATGTTGGGGACCAGCATGGGGACGAGGAGCGCGGAGACCTTCGCCGGGCCGTGCTCCAGCATCCGGCGGTGCTGTTCCTCCCAGGTGCTCACGCCCCCGAGCCCGCAGCCCACGACCACGCCGACGCGCGCGCCGTCCCACTGCGCGGGGTCGAGCCCGGCGTCGGCCACCGCCTCGCGCGCGGCGACGATCGCCAGCTGTGTGAAGCGGTCGTGCATCAGGGCGCTGCGGCGGCCGACGTGCCGGGCGGGGTCCAGCCCGGGGACGGTGCACGAGATGTCCACCGGCAGCCCTTCCAGGGCGGGGTTGCGGGCGGCCGCGGAGACGCCCGCGCACACGCCGTCCCAGGTCGCCTCGGTGCCGATGCCGGCCGCGGTGACCAGGCCGAGGCCGGTGACGGCGACCGGTGCCGCGGCGCTCACGGCGCCGTGGCCGCGATCTCGTTCGCGATCACCTTCACCACCGTGGCGATGGTGTCGGTCGGCGCGGCGGCCTCCTCGCCGATCTTCACCTGGAACTCGGACTCGATGACGAGCAGCAGCTCGACGAGGAACAGCGAGTCCATCTCCAGTTCCTCGAAGGTCACGTCCGGGCCGATGGCCGCGCGGTCCACCGCGAAGCGGTCGACAAGCACATCCACCAGCTTGTCGTAGACAGGGCTCATGGTGCGGTCCGCCTTTCCCGTGGGGCCGGGTGCGTCACCGGCGTCTTTTGCGGCACGCCGTCCGGCCCGGTGTGCGGCAAGTCTGGACGGCCGCGCTGACGGGGGGCTGACGGATGGCTGACCCCGGACCGGGTCAGCCATCCGTCAGCGTCCGGTCAGCCCGGGTGAGCAGACTCGGCACGCCGGAGCCGTCCGGCTGTCCGCACCGGAGGAGCGCTCGCGTGGTTTGCTTCCGTCCCAGCCGCACATCTTTCCGCAGGGCCGAGCCCGGGCCCCGGCGCCGCGGCGGTGCCCGGTGACGCGGGCGGCCGTCGTGGCCGGAGTGGGCAGCGCGCTGCCACCGGTGCCCGTCACCAACGACGAGCTGGTGGCGGCGCTCGACACCTCCGACGAGTGGATCCGCTCCCGGACCGGCATCCGGCAGCGCTACTTCGCCCCGGACTCCATGACGACCTCCGACCTGGCCGCGGGGGCCGGCGCCAAGGCGCTGAAGTCCGCGGGCGGCCGGCCGGTCGACACCGTGGTCGTGGCGACCACCACGCCGGACCGGCCGTGCCCGGCGACCGCGCCCACCGTGGCGGGCAAGCTGGGCCTCGGCCACATCGCGGCCTACGACGTCGCCGCGGTGTGCTCCGGCTTCGTCTACGCCCTGGCGACCGCGGCGGGCCTCATCGCGTGCGGCGCCTCCGACGGGGTGCTGGTCATCGGCGCGGAGACGTTCTCCCGGATCCTCAACCCGGCCGACCGCTCCACCGCGGTGATCTTCGGGGACGGGGCCGGGGCCCTGGTCCTGCGGCCCGGCGCGGAGGGCGAGACCGGCGCGCTGGGCCCCTTCGACCTCGGCAGCGACGGCGAGGGCCTGGAGCTGATCACGGTGCCGGCGGGCGGCTCCGAGCGGCGCCCGCACGCGCCGCGCGAGGAGGACCACTACTTCACGATGCAGGGCAAGCAGGTCTTCCGGCTCGCCGTGCAGCGCATGGGGCACTCGGCGCGCGCCGTCCTGGACCGCGCCGGGTGGCGGGTGAGCGACGTCGACCACCTCGTCAGCCACCAGGCCAACCACAGAATCACCGCCCGCCTGGCCGACGAGCTGGGCATCCCGCAGGAGCGCTGCGCCGGGAACATCGCCGAGGTCGGCAACACGGCCGCGGCCTCCATCCCCCTGGCCCTCGACCACGCCCACGCCGGAGGGACGCTCCGGCCCGGGGCCCGGGTGCTGCTCACCGCCTTCGGCGGCGGCCTCACCTGGGGGGCGACGGTGCTCACCTGGCCCGCCCTCGACCGCGACTGACGGCAAGGAAAGCGATGACCCCTCAGAAACTGATCACCGATTACATCGTCGAGGTCTGGATGGACGGCGACGCCGGCGGGCTGGAGCCGGACACGCCCATCGACGAGCTGAACATCATCGACTCGGCGGGCGTCTTCGACCTGGTGCATTACCTGCAGCAGGAGTTCCGCGTCAGCGTTCCGCTGCGGCAGATATCGCCGGCGAACTTCCGCTCCGTCAACGCGATCTCGGCCCTGGTCGGCCGGCTGCAGGCAGGGGAAGGAGCGACCACCGCATGACACACCTCATGGACGGCCCGCAGGAGACCGTGCGCATCCACCGCAAGGTCGTGGGGATCGTCGCCGAGCGGACGCTCTACGACGAGTCCCAGCTGCTGCCCGACAGCCACTTCGAGGGCGACCTGGGCATCGACTCCGTCATCCTGGAGTCGATCCTGGTGTCGGTCGGCGAGCAGTTCGGCATCGAGAAGCGGCTGCCCGGCGACATCACCACCATCCGCGAGCTCGTCGCCCGGGTGGAGGGCGCGCTGGGCGCGCCCCCCGGGACGGCGGAGGCCGGGGCCCCGGCGCAGGCGGAGGGCGCGGACGCCGTCCTGGAGGCGGTGCTGGCCGCCGCCGTGCGGCAGACGCAGTACCAGCGCAGCCAGCTGGCCCTCGACGCCGACTTCGAGAGCGAGCTCGGCATCGACTCGGTCATCCTCACCTCGCTGGTCGCCGAGGCCGCGCAGGAGCTGGGCCTGCCGGAGAGCGCGGTGGGCGCGGTCACCGCGCAGACCCTGCGCGGCCTGGCCGCCGAGCTCGCCGCCCTGACGACGCAGGCCGCAGCGGCCGGGCGCGCCGGGGACGGCTCCTGGGACGGCCGCTCGATGAAGGACTTCGTCGAGCAGCGCGACCCCGACCTCTTCGCCAAGGCCCGCGGCTTCGGCGCCTACCGGCGCCGGCGCGAGGAGGAGCGGCTGTACTGGTACGGCATGCCGCTGCTCTCGCGCTGCGAGAACCGGGCCGTCATCTACGACGAACTGGAGGGCCGCGAGCGCGAGTTCCTCATGTTCGCCTCCAACAACTACCTGGGGCTGGCCAATCACCCCAAGGTCGTCGAGGCGGTGTGCGAGGCCACCCGCGCCTACGGCGCCACCCACACCGGCTCCCGCTTCATCGGCGGCACCAACATGCTGCACAAGGAGCTGGAGCGGCGCCTGGCCGCCTTCAAGCAGCGCCCGGCCGCCATCGTCTACCCCGGCGGCTACGCGGCGAACCTCGGCGCCATCTCGGGCCTGGTCAAGAGCTACGACACGCTCGTCGTCGACAAGCTCAACCACATGAGCATCGTCGACGGCAGCAGGCTGTCGGGCGGCGTGCGCAGGATCTACCGGCACAACGACATGCAGGACCTGGAGCAGGTGCTGCGCCGCGGGGCCGGGCAGGCCACGGGCGGCGGCACGCTGATCGTCGCCGACGGCGTCTTCAGCATGCACGGCGACGTCTGCGACCTGCCCGAGATCGTCCGGCTGGCGAAGACCTACGGCGCCCGCGTGATGATCGACGACGCGCACGCGACCGGTGTGCTGGGCGCGCGCGGCTCGGGCACGGCCGAGCACTTCGGGCTCAAGGGCGAGGTCGACCTCGAACTGGGCACCATGAGCAAGGCCCTCGCCGGCATGGGCGGCTTCGTCGTCGGCGAGGAGGAGGTCGTCGAGTACCTGCGCTACTACTCCAACTCCTACGTGTTCGCCGCCAACATCCCCGCCGGCGTCGCGGCCGGGCTGATCGCCTCGCTGGACGTCATCGAGGCCGAGCCCGGGCGCGTCAAACGGCTCTGGGCCAACATCCACGCGCTCCGCGACCGGCTGCGCAAGGCCGGCTTCGACCTGGAGCGGACCGGGAGCGCCATCCTCCCCATCGTCATCGGGGACGAGCGCAAGGCCATGGAGATGGGACGCGCCGTGCGGGCGCGCGGCCTGTTCTGCCAGACCGTGGTCTACCCGGGCGTACCGCTCGGCGACGCCCGCCTGCGGGTCAGCGTCACCTGCGAGCACACGCCGCAGGACCTGGAGCTCGCGACGGAGATCTTCATCGAGTCCGCGACGGAGACCGGCGTCCTGCCGCGATCCGAGTGAGCGAGGAAGTGCACACGACCATGGGCGCCTTCAACACCAGCGTGATCCGGCTACGGCGGGACTTCCCCGCCGGGCAGGCCGGTCGTCCGGCCTTCGTCGGCGAACACCCCCTGACCTACGGCGAGCTCACCTCCGCCGTCGACGCGCTCACCTGCCGGCTGCTCGACCTCGGGGTCCGCACCGGCGACCGGGCGGCCGTCTGGATGGACAAGCACCCGCACTACGCCGAGGCGATCCTGGCCACGGTGCAGGCGGGCTGCGCGTACGTCCCCCTGGACGGCGGGCAGCCGGCGGGCCGGGCCGGGACCATCCTGATGGACGCGGAGCCGGTCGTGCTCTTCACCGACCGCCGCCACCTCGCCCTGCTCGCGGACCAGGAGCTGCCGCCCTCCCTGGAGGCCGTGGTCACCACCGGCGAGCCTCCCGCGGAAGGCCACGTCTGCGGTGTGCCCGTCCACGCGTGGGAGGACTTCGCGCGGGTCAGGGCCGGGCGGGTGACGATCCTGCCCGCGCTCCAGCCCTCCGACCTGGCGGCGATCCTCTACACCTCGGGATCGACCGGGGTGCCCAAGGGCGTGCGGATCTCCCACCGGAACCTGGCCAACTTCACCGGCTGGGCGCGCGCCGAACTCGACGTGGGGCCGGACGACGTGTTCGCCAACCACGCCTCGTTCAACTTCGACCTGAGCACCTTCGACCTGTTCGTCGCGCTGTCCGTCGGCGCCGCGGTGTGGATCGTGGCCGACGCGGCCGCCCGGGACGTCCCGGCGCTGGCCGCGGGCGTCCGCCAGCACGGCGTCACCGTCTGGTACTCGGTCCCCTCCGTCCTGCACCTGCTCACCGCGTCGGGCGTGCTCACCCCCGACGTCACCCGGAGCCTGCGCTACGTGCTCTTCGCGGGCGAGGTCTTCCCGATCCCGCAGCTGCGCGCCCTCGCGGACCGGCTGCCCGCCGGCACCGCCCTGTACAACCTCTACGGGCCCACCGAGACCAACGTCTGCACCTATCACCGGGTGCGGCCCGAGGACCTCCTGCGTGACACGCCCGTGCCCATCGGGGGGCCGATCACCGGCGCGCGCGTGAGCGTCGTCGCCGACGGCCGGCCCGTCGACGTGCCCGGCGCGATCGGCGAACTCGTCGTCGAGGGCGACTGCGTGACCCCCGGCTACTGGCGCCGCCCCGACGAGCCCGCCGCAGCCCTCCACTGCCAGGGCCGCCATCCCACCGGCGACCTCGTCAGCTACGAGGACGGGCAACTGGTCTACCGCGGCCGCAAGGACCGCATGGTCAAGCTGCACGGCTACCGCGTCGAACTCGGCGAGATCGAGGCCGCGGCGCTCTCCCACCCCGCCGTCGCCGAGGCCGCGGTCGTGCTGCGCACCGGGCAGGGGGAGGACGCCCAGCCCCGCATCGCCCTCTACTACACGCTGCGCCCCGGCGCCGCGCGGCCCGGTCTGGTGCAGCTCAAGCAGCACTGCGCCCGCGTCCTGCCCCGCTACATGCTGCCGCAGGCGGCGACCTGCCTCGACCGGCTCCCGCACAACGCCAACGGCAAGACCGACTACCGGCGCCTTGACCACGAGGCGGCCCAGCCCACCGCAGAGCCTGCCGGCACTGCCAGCAAATGACGGAGACCATCTTGAGTCGAGGACCGATCGGGAAGCCCTGGCCCGGCGGCGAACCGGAGACCGTGGCGGCGCTGCTCCGGCACCGCGCGGACCGGACGCCGGACGCGCTCGCCTACCGCTTTCTCCCCGGTGCCGACGACGCGAGCGAGTCGTGGAGCTACGGGGAACTGGACCTGCGCGCCCGCACCGTGGCGGGGCGGCTGCTGCGCGAGAACCTCGCCGGCCGGCCCGTCCTGCTGCTCCACCCGCCGGGCCTGGACTACATCGCGGCCTTCTTCGGCTGCCTCTACGCCGGGGCGATCGCCGTCCCCGCCTATCCGCCGGACAGCGCGCGCTTCGGCCAGACCATGCCCCGGCTCGCGGCCATCGCCCGGGACTCCGGGGCCACGCACGCCTACACCACCGCCGACGTCCGCGAGGCCGCGCGCGCCAGGCCGGAGGAGATCTCCGCGCTCGGCCTGACGGGGCTGACGTGGCTGACGGCCGACGACCTCGGGCCCGCGGACGCCGAGGCCTGGCACGAGCCGGGCACGGGCGGCGGCTCCCTCGCCTTCCTGCAGTACACCTCGGGGTCGACGTCCGACCCCAAGGGCGTCATGGTCACCCACACCAACCTCGTCCGCAACCTGCGCTCCATCCATCTGCGCCTGGAGCACGACGAGGACTCCGGCATGGTCTCCTGGCTGCCGCCGTACCACGACATGGGGCTCATCGGCGGCATCCTCACCCCGCTCTACGGAGGCTTCCCCGCCCACCTGATGGCGCCGGCCACCTTCGTCCGGCGGCCGCTGCTGTGGCTGGAGACCCTCTCCCGGACGGGGGCGTCGACCAGCGTCGCGCCCAACTTCGGCTTCGAGCAGTGCCTGCGCCGGATCACCGACGAGCAGCGCGACGCCCTCGACCTGAGCACCTGGCGGCTCGCCCTCAACGGCGCCGAGCCCGTACGGGCCGAAACCCTGGAGCGCTTCGCCGACCGCTTCGCCCCCTGCGGCTTCGACCGCCGGGCCCTGCTGCCCTGCTACGGGCTGGCCGAGGGCACCCTGATGGTCACCGGGATCGGCGCCGCGCAGCCGCCCGTCCTCGGCGCGTTCGACACCGGCGCCCTGGCCCGCGGCGCGGCGGAGCCCGCAGCGCAGGGCGCGGAGCGGACGACCCGGGTCGTCGGCTGCGGCACGCCCGTCCCGGACGTCGAGGTCGCCGTGGTCGACCCGGACACCCGCCGCCGGGCGCCCGACGGCCGCGTCGGCGAGATCTGGGTGGCCGGGCCGAACGTCGCCGAGGGCTACTGGGGCCGGCCGGAAGCCACGGAGGAGTCGTTCGGCGCCCGCATAGCCGGTGAGGAGGAGACGGCCCCGGCCCATCTGCGCACCGGCGACCTGGGCTTCCTGCGCGACGGCCAGCTCTACGTGGTGGGCCGCACCAAGGACGTCGTCATCGTGCAGGGCCGCAACCACTACCCGCACGACGTCGAACTGACCGCCGAGAAGGCCACGGACGCCGTCCGCCCCGGCTGCGGCGCCGCCTTCGGCATCCCCACCGAGCAGGGCGAACAACTCGCCCTGGCCTACGAGTTCGGCGGCGGCGACCCCGCGGCGGCCCTCGCCGCGCTGCGCACCGCCGTCGCCGAGGAGCACCAGGTCGCCCCGCACACCGTCGTCCTGCTCAAGCGGTCGACGGTGCCCAAGACGACCAGCGGCAAGATCCAGCGGCAGGCGTGCCGGGCGGCCCTGACGGGCCTGGAGCTGTCCGTGGTGGCGGCGAGCGTGCTCCGCGACGACGCGGGGCCGCCGTCCCCCGCGGCCCGCCCGGGCCGCGAGCAGGCGGTGGAGGCGGTCGCGCGCGTGCTGGGCCGGGCGGCCGGCCCGGACGGCGGCGATGACGACGCCGCCGCCGACCGCGGCTTCGCCGAACTGGGCCTGGACTATGCGGGCCTCCTGGACGCCGTGGGCGCGCTGGAACGGGAGTTCGGCGTAACGGTCCCGGTGGGCGAGCTGCTGGTGCGCCCGCACGCAGCGACGCTCGTCGAGCTGCTTGTCACGGACGGGGCCGGCGAGGGCGCGGATCCGAACGGCGTGACCCCGACCGCGGACGAGGCCGGCGAGGGCGCCTTCGCAAAAGCACCCGGCGCGGTCACGACGGGCGAAGGGCTCCGCGCGGGCGCGCCCGGCGGCGAAGGGCCCCACGCGGGCGCGCCCGCAAGCGCGCCCCGCGCCGCCGCCGTCGAGGCGTGGCTGGCCGCGCGGATCGCGGGCCGGCTCGGGCTGCGGGCCTCCGCGATCGACCGGGACCTGCCCTTCACCTCCCTCGGGCTGGACTCCCGGCAGGCCGTGGCCGTCACCGGTGAACTGGGCGCCTGGCTGGGCCGCGAGCTGCCCGCGGGCCTGGTCTTCGAGCACCCGTCCGTCCGCGCGCTGGCGGCCCGCCTCGGCGCGCAGGAGCGGCCCCGGCCCACGGCCGTCCCCGCCGCTCCCGCCGCACCGGCCCCCGGCGAGCCGGTCGCGATCGTCGGCATGGGCTGCCGCTTCCCGGGCGCCCCCGACGTGGACAGCTACTGGCGGCTCCTGCTGGACGGCCGCGACGCCGTCGGCGAGGTGCCGCGCGACCGCTGGGACCCCGGTCTCGTCGACGCCCCCCGCCACGGCGGGTTCCTGGACCGCGTCGACGCCTTCGACGCCCGCTTCTTCGGGATCTCGGCGCGCGAGGCCGAGCGCATGGACCCGCAGCAGCGGCTGCTGCTGGAGGTGGCCTGGCAGGCCTTCGAGGACGCGCACGTCACGCCCGCGCACCTGGCGGGCAGCGAGACAGGCGTCTTCGTCGGCATCAGCAGCCACGACTACGCCGAGCTGCAGATGCCGCACCTGGAGTCGGTCGACGTCTACTCCGCGACGGGCAACGCCCAGTCGGTGGCGGCGAACCGGCTCTCGTACCACTTCGACCTCGCGGGCCCAAGCCTGGCCGTGGACACCGCGTGCTCGTCGTCGCTGGCCGCCGTCCACATGGCGTGCCAGAGCCTGCGGGCGGGCGAGTGCCGCACCGCGCTCGCCGGCGGGGTGAACCTCCTGATCACGCCGGGCCTGTCGGTGGCGTTCGCGCAGGGCGGGATGCTCTCCGCGGACGGGCGCTGCCGGACCTTCGACGACGCGGCCGACGGCTACGTGCGCGGCGAGGGCGTCGGCCTCGTCCTCCTCAAGCCGCTGTCCGCGGCCCTGGCCGACGGCGACCGCGTCCACGCGGTGATCCGGGGCTCCGCCCTGGGCCACGGCGGGCGCAGCAACGGCCTGACGGCGCCGAAGGGTTCGGCGCAGCGCACGGTGATGGCACGGGCCCTGGCCCGGGCCGGCCTGGAGGCCTCCGCGGTCGGCTACGTCGAGGCGCACGGCACGGGCACGGCGCTCGGCGACCCCGTCGAGTGGGGGGCGCTGGCGGGCGTGTACGGGCAGGGGCGGGCCGCGGAGGAGCCGTGCCTGGTCGGCTCGGTGAAGACGAACATCGGCCACCTGGAGGCGGCCGCGGGGATCGCCGGGCTGATCAAGGCGGCCCTGGTGACCAAGTACCGCCAGGTGCCTCCGTCGCTGCACCTGACCAGGCCCAACCGGGGCCTGGAGCGGGAGGGCGCGGGTCTGGAGGTGGCCACGGACCGGCGTGCGCTGCCGGTGCGGGACGCGGCGCGGGCCGGGGTGAGCTCGTTCGGGTTCGGCGGCGCCAACGCGCACGTCGTCCTCGAAGCGGCGCCCGAGGTGACGGCCGCCGCCCCGGCCGCGGGGCCCGTGCGCCCGCGGCACGCGCTGTGCCTGTCCGGGCACACGTCCACCGCCCTGGCCGCGCTGGCGCGCCACTACCGCACGCACCTCGCGGCGCACCCCGACGCGGACCTGCGGGCGGTGTGCCGCTCGGCGAACACCGGGCGCGCGCACCTGGCGCACCGCGCGGTGCTCACCGGCGCGTCGGCCGCCGACCTGGACGCCGCGCTGGAGGACCTGGTGCGCGAGCGGCCCTCGACGGCGGCGGTCCGCGGCCACGTGCCGGGCCGGCCGGAGCCGAAGGTGGCGTTCCTCTTCAGCGGGCAGGGCACCCAGTACCCGGGCATGGCGAAGGAGCTGTACGGCACGCACGAGGGGTTCACGCGCACGCTCGACCGCGCCGACGCCGTGCTGCGGCCGCTGCTCGGCACCCCGCTGACCCGGCTGCTCTTCGACGAGGACGGCGCCGCGCAGCTGCGCAGCACGCGGTACTGCCAGGCGGCCCTGGTCGCCCTGGAGGCCGCGCTGGCCGGGGTGTGGACGTCGCTGGGCGTGCGCCCGGCGGCCGTGCTCGGGCACAGCGCGGGCGCGATCGCCGCGGCGGCCGTCGCCGGGGCGGTGTCCCTGGAGGACGCGCTGGCCCTGGCGGCGGAGCGCGGGCGGCTGATGGACGCGCAGCCGGGCGACGGCGCGATGATCGCGTGCGTCGGCGACCCCGGCGCGGTCCGCGCGGTGGCCGGGGACTTCGCCTCGGTCGCGGTCGCGGCGGTCAACACCGGGGACCACCTGGTGCTGTCGGGCGGGGCCGCGGAGATCGCGGCGGCGGGCGAGGCCCTGCGCGGGCGCGGCGTGACCGTACGGCCGCTGGTCGTCTCACACGCCTTCCACTCCCCGCTGATGGCGGGCGCGGCGGAGCCGCTGCGGGAGGCGGCCGGGCGGATCGCCTTCGCGGAACCGGCCGTCCCCTGGGTCTCCGACGCCACCGGCGAACTCACCGGCCGCCCCGACGCGGGCTACTGGCGGGCGCACATGCTCGGCACGGTGCGCTTCGCCGACGGCTTCGCGACGCTGCGCCGGCTCGGCTGCGACGCGTTCGTGGAGGTCGGCCCGCATCCGACGCTCCTCAACCTGGGCCGGTCGATGACCGCGGCCGAGCCCGGGGCGGCGGACGTCCCGGCGCCGCTGTGGCTGCCGACGCTGCGGCGCGGCGGCGACGCGTGGGAGTCGCTGCTGCAGTCGCTGGGCCGGCTGCACTGCGCGGGCGGCGCCGTGGACTGGGCCGCGCTCGACGGCCAGGACCCGCCGCGGCACGTCCCCGTGCCGCACGCCGTCCTCGAACGGGAGTCGTACTGGTTCACGGCCCCCGCGGAGCGCGCCCGGCGGTCCGCCGTGACCGGCCCCGAACCCTCCTCCGCTCCCCGCCCCGTACGGCAGGAGCCGTACGCCCCGGCAGCCGGCGGCGCGGTCGCCGAGGGCAGCGTCCTCGGCCACATCGCGCGGATCTGCGGCTTCCCCGCCGAGCAGATCCCCCCGTACGCCCGCCTCGGCGTGGACCTGGGGTTCGACTCGCTGATGCGGACCGATCTGCAGCGCAGCATCGCCGCCCAATTCCCCGATCGGATGGACGCATTGCACCGTGACCTTCCCGAGGATCCGACGGTACGGGACCTGGTGGACCGGCTGGGCGACGGCGGCGGACCCGTTCCGCAGGCGCCTGCCGCCCCCGCCCCCGCCCCCGCCCCGGCGCAGGCCGTTCCGCCCCTGGTTCCGCGGCCCGCGCGGCCGGCGGTGAAGCAGGAGTACGCGTTCGAGGAGTGGGCCGAGTACGCGGAGCTGCAGGGGCGGCTGCGGCAGGCCCGGTCCGGCGGCTCGAACCCGTACGGCCGCTCGCACGAGGGCTTCAACTCCGCCGAGGCCACGATCGGCGGCCGCAAGGTCGTCAACTTCGCCGCCTTCAACTACCTGGCGCTGTCGGGCCATCCGCAGGTGCGCCAGGCCGCGAAGGAGGCCATCGACCAGTACGGCACGTCGGCTTCGGCGACCCCGCTGCTCTTCGGCGAGACGCCGCTGCACCACGAGCTCGACGCCGAGATCGCCTCGTTCCTGGGCACCGAGGCGGCGATCGTCTTCGCGGGCGGCCACGCCACCAACGTGGCCACGGTGGGGCACCTCTTCGGGCCGGAGGACCTCATCGTCCACGACGAGTGGAGCCACGACAGCACCGTGCGCGGCTGCGTCCTGTCCGGCGCGCGGCGGCGGCCCTTCCCGCACAACGACTGGGAGGCCCTGGACCGGATCCTGACCGCGCTGCGCGGCCGGCACCGGCGGGCGCTCGTGGTGATCGAGGGCGCCTACAGCCAGGACGGCGACATCCCGGACCTGCCCCGGTTCATCGAGGTCAAGCAGCGCCACGGCGCCATGCTGATGATCGACGAGGCGCACTCGGTGGGCGTGCTCGGGGAGACCGGGCGCGGCATCGGCGAGCACTTCGCCGTCGACCGGGCCGATGTGGACCTGTGGATGGGCACCCTCAGCAAGGCGATCGGCAGCCTCGGCGGCTACATCGCGGCCCGCGAGCCGATCGTGGAGTACCTCCGCTTCACCGCTCCCCTGCACATCTTCAGCACCGGCATCTCGCCGGCGAACGCGGCGGCGGCCCTGGAGGCGATCCGGGTCGTCCGCAAGGAGCCGCAGCGCGTGACCCGGCTGCGCGAGCTGTCGGACTTCTTCCGCGCGGGGGCCCGGGAGCGCGGCCTGGACATCGGGGTCTCCCGGGCGTCCGCCGTCATCCCGGTCATCACCGGCGACTGGGAGAAGACGATGGCCCTGTCCAACTCCCTGCTGGAGCGGGGCGTCAACGTCATGCCGATCGGCTATCCGGCCGTCGAGCGCGACAAGTGCCGGCTGCGCTTCTTCGTCAACGTCGACCACACCGAGGTCGACCTCGAAACCTCCCTCGACCTTCTGGTGTGATCCCATGTCGACGCTGAACAAGGACACCTCCGGCTCCCCCGCCCCCGGCCCCGGCGAACAGCCGGACGTCCTGGTCACCGGGGCGAGCGGGTTCATCGGCGGCCACCTCGTCCGCCGCCTGGCCGAGCGCGGCCACCGGGTGCGCGTGCTCGTGCGGGAGGGCAGCGACCGGTCGGGTTTCGCCGGGTCCGAGGCCGGCGCCGTCACCGGCGACCTGAACGACCTCGCGAGCCTGCACCGGGCCGCGGCCGGGGTGCGGCAGGTGTACAACTGCGCGGGCATGTCGGCGGACTGGGGCGCCTGGGAGGACTTCCGGCGCATCAACGTCACCGGCGCGGCCAACGTCGTCGAGGCCGCGGCCCACGCGGGCACGGTGCGGCGGGTGCTGCACGTCAGCACCACCGACGTCTACGGCTACCCCGTGCGGCCCTGCGACGAGCGCGCCGAGCCGCGGGACACCGGCCTGCCCTACAACCGCAGCAAGCTGCTCGGCGAGCGGGCGGTGCGCGAGGCCTCCGAGCGCACGGGGGTGCCGGTGACGGTGGTCCGCCCGGTCTCGGTCTACGGGCCGGGCAGCAAGGACTTCGTCATCGAGATCGCCGGTCTGCTGCTGCGCAAGCAGATGGTCTACATCCGCCAGGGCCGCGTCCCGGCCGGGCTGCTGTACGTGGGCAACGCCGTCGACGCCATGATCGACGCGTGTGCGTCCGACGCGACGGCGGGACGCGCGTACAACCTGCGCGACCCCGGGCTGACGACGTGGCGCGAGTACATCGAGGCGCTCGCCCGCGGCCTGGGCGCGCCGCCGCCGCGGCTCAGCCTGCCCACACCGGTGGCCACGCTCGTGGCGACCGTCTCGGAGAAGCTCTACGGCGCCTTCGGTATCAAGGCGCGGCCGGTCCTCACCCGCCACGCGGTGCACCTCTTCGACCGCGACCAGTCCTACGGAACCGAGCGCGCGCAGGAGGAGTTCGGCTTCAAGAGCCCGGTGGGCTTCGAGGAGGGCATGCGGCGGACGATCGCATGGCTGGACTCGGCGGAGGGGCGCCGGCATGTCGCCCGCTGAGCCGCTCGTCGCCGCCCTCCCCCGGGACGCCCTGTGGTTCCCGCGCTTCGGGGCGCCGCCACCCGCCGCCGGCGCGGGGACCGTGCTGATCTGCTTCCCGTACGCGGGCGGCACGGCCTCCGTCTACCGCGACTGGCGCGAGCGCCTCGGCGCCGAGGTCATGGGCCTGCAGCTGCCGGGCCGCGGCCTGCGGATGCGCGAGGAGCCGTACACGTCCGCGGGGCCGCTCGTGGCCGACGTGGCCGACGAGCTGGTGCGCCGGGGCCTGACCGGCGACTACGCGTTCTTCGGGCACAGCATGGGCGCGCTGCTGGCCTACGAGACCGGCTGCGCGCTGCGGGAGCGCGGCGAGCCCGGGCCGCGGCACCTGTTCGTCTCCGGCAGCAGGGCGCCGCACTTGTACGGGGACCGCACCGAACACTTGCTGCCCGACGCCGGGCTGCACCGGTTCGCGGCCGGCATCGGCGCGCTCGGCGACGGCGACCGGGCGCCGGTCAACGACGCCTATCTCGCGCGGAGGCTGCCGGTCCTCCGGGCGGACCTGCGGGTCTGCAACGACTACCGCTGGCGGCCGCGCCGTCCGCTGGACTGCCCGATGACGGCGTTCTCCGCGAGCGACGACCCCGTCGCGGGGGCCGCGGAGGTGGAGGCGTGGCGCGCGTACACGACGAGCTCGTTCCTGCGCCACCACGTGCCCGGCGACCACTTCTTCCTGACCGCCGGCGGCCCGTCGCGGGAGCGGCTGCTGCGGGAGCTGCGCGGCGAGCTCGCCCGGCTGCCCCGCGCCGCGGCCCGCACGACCACCGACGGGGCCGCCACGCCCCCCTCCGAGCAGAAGGAACCCTCATGGACGTACTGAGCCTGGTCAAGAGCGTCGGGAACCGCGTCGGGGTGCCGCTCGGCGACGCCCTGGCCGCGGTGCGGATCGCCGGCAACTGGCGGATGCCCCTGCTGCTCGCGGTGTCCAAGGGGGTCATCACACCGGTCTACCGGGCCGCCTTCCTCGCCTCCGCGGCGGGCTCCGGCGTACTCGGCCGCCTGGCCGTGCGCCCCTGCGACCTGGAGTCGCTGGCCGACACGCTGGGCGCGACGCAGGACAAGGAACGGCTGCGCGCCTGGCTGGAGATCGGGGTGCGCCTCGGCGAACTGGACAAGCGCGAGGGCTGCTACCGGCTCAGGAGCCTGGCCGCCCGCACGCTCGCGCGGGCCGGCAACGACGCCCTGGCCGCCGCCCTGGAGGAGGTGCTGCGCTTCCACGTACCGGTGCTGCTGGGAGGACCGCGCATGGCGGCGACCGGCGAGCGCTTCTCCCTGGGCGATCAGGACGGGCTCGTCATCGCCCGCTCTACGCGGGTGATCGAGCCGTTCGTGGAGGCGGCGATCGCGCGCACCCTCGACCGGGAGGGCCCCGTGCGGCTGCTGGAGGTCGGCTGCGGCAGCGGCGTCCACGTGCGGCACGCGGCGCGGCTCAACCCGCGGCTGTCGGCCCTCGCCGTCGACATGCAGCAGGAGGTCGCGGAGAGCGCCGCCAAGAACATGGCCGAGTGGGGGCTCTCCGACCGCGTCGAGACCCGGCAGGGCGACCTGCGCACCCTCGACCTGCAGCCGCAGTTCGACCTCGTGACGATGCACAACAACATCTACTACTTCGCCGAGGACGAGCGCGTGGCGGCGCTGGAGCGGGTGCGCTCGCTGCTGGCGCCCGGCGGGCGGATCCTGCTCACCACGTCCTGCCGGGGCGGCAGCATCGGCCTGGACGTGCTCAGTCTCTGGTTCGCCTACGCCGACTTCGGCGGCCCCCTGCCCCGCGAGGAGGAGCTCGTCGCGCAGCTGGAGCGCGCCGGGTTCACCGGCGTCGAGGCGGCCCGGATCGTCCCGGGCGAGCAGTTCCGCGCCTTCACGGCCACCAGCAAGTAGTCCCCCGCGCAGGCCCGAGCGTCCAGGAGAGCCCGACATGGCAACCCGTCCCCAAGACACCGCCACCCTCGCAGCGCCGACCGGCGACGTCGTCGACCTCGGCGGTCCCGGGCGGGCCGACCCCGCCGTCCTCGGCGGCAAGGCGGCCCGGCTCGCCGACATGATCGCGGCGGGGCTGCCGGTCCCGCCCGCCTTCTGCCTGACCACCGCTCTCTTCACCCGCTACCTCGCCGACACCGGCCTGGCCGGCAAGATCGAGGGCACCGAGGGCGGGACGGTCCGCGAGCTGATCCTCGCGACCCGCATCCCCGCCCCGATCGCCGACGAGGTCCTCGCCGCCTACGAGAAGCTCGGCCGGCCGCGCGTGGCCGTGCGCTCCTCGGCGCTCAAGGAGGACTCGGCGGCGCGCTCCTTCGCCGGCCAGCACGACACGGTGCTGGACGTCGCGGGGGACGCGGCGCTGCTGGACGCCGTGCGGCAGTGCTGGGCGTCGCTGTGGTCCGCCCGGGCCACCGCCTACCGCGACGGCGCCACGGCCGGGGCGATGGCCGTCGTCGTCCAGGAGATGATCCACTGCGACGTCAGCGGCGTGCTGTTCACGGTCGACCCCGTCAGCGCCCGGCCGCACCGCGTGGTGGTCGAGGCCTGCCAGGGGCTGGGCGAGGGGCTGGTGTCCGGGCGGGTCTCCAGCGACCTGTTCGTCGTCGACGACGGCAGCCTGGAGGTCGTCGAGGAGCGGGTGCGCTACAAGGTGGCCAAGTGGGCGCCGCTGGCACCGGGGAAGATCGGGATGACGAAGGTCGACGCCGCCGACCGCAACGTCCCCTGCCTGGACCACGCGCAGCTCGCCGAGCTCGCGCGGCTCGGGCTGCGGGTGCGCGAGCACTACGGCAGCGAGCAGGACGTCGAATGGGGCCTGCGCGACGGCGTGTTCCACCTCTTCCAGACCCGCCCGATCACCACCCGGCCCGCCCCCGGCGACGCCGCGTCGCGCGCCGGGACGCTCAGCCCGTACGTCACGGAGCAGCCGGAGGCCGTCCAACGCGGCACCCTGTGGTCCCGCATGGACATCGGCGAGATCTTCGTCGGCCTGATGACGCCGCTGGGCCTGAGCTTCGCGCGCTACTACCAGAAGAACGTCCACCTGGACTGCGCCGCGGCCCTCGGCGTCCGCGACACCGGCGAGGCCGACCTGCACATGGGCTACTACCAGGGGCACGTCTACCTCAACATCTCCTACAGCGCCTACCTGCTCGGCCAGGCCCTGCCGACGCGCAACCAGCGCCACTTCACCAAGCGGTTCGTCGGCGAGGAGGTCGAAGGAGGGGCGCTCGCCGACTACGAGAACCCCTTCGGGACGTTCCCGGGCGGCACGGAGGGCCTGCGCTCCACCGCGCACTGGCTGCGCTTCACCGCCGCCGAGGCGGTGCGGATGAAGTCCCGGTCGGGCGAGATGGTCGCGTCGCGGCTCTACGAGTTCGACCGGGCCCGGCGGCTGGACCTCTCGCGCATGAGCCGCCGCGAGCTGCACGCCGAACTCACCCGCGACCTCGGCTACTTCCACGACATGCACATCGGCTACATGCCGTACTACATCAACGCCTTCGGGTTCTACGGGATCCTCACCGAGCTGTGCCGGATGTGGCTCGGCGAGGAGGGCGAGAACCTGCAGAACCGCATCAAGACGGACATGTCGAGCCTGCGGACGGTGGAGTCCGCGAAGGAGATCTGGGCCGTCGCCCAGGCCGCCAAGGACCGGCCCCGGGTGCTGCGCATCATCAACGAGCAGCCGCTGGGGTCCGTGGAGGAGACGCTGCGCGCGGACGACGAGGGCGCCGTCTTCTGGGAGCGGCACATGGAGCCGTTCCTGCGCGCCAACGGCACCCGCGGCCACCAGGAGATGGAGATCACCCACCCGCGGTGGATCGACGACCCGTCGTACATCTTCCAGATGATCCGGCGCTACGCCTCCGACGGCTTCTCCGCCGACGACATCCTCAGGCGCAGCAGCGGCTACCGGGACGGCTCGCGGGAGATCCTCAAGAAGCTCTCGCTGCCGCAGCGCAAGGTGATCGAGACGGTCATCTCGCTGTACGCGCTGTGCAGCGAGCTGCGCGAGACCACCCGGATGTCGATGATCACCTCGATCTGGCTGGTGCGCAACGTGGTGTACGAGGTGGGCCGGCGCCTGGTGGACAAGGGCGTCCTGCACTCCCTCGACGAGGTCGCCCACCTCGACTTCGAGGACGTGCGGGCCTATCTGGCCGGGGAGGCCGGCGAGCCGGAGGCCTTCTCCCGGGAGCGGATCGACGAGGCGCGGCGCGTCCACGAGTACCGCAAGCGGCTGCCGGAGCCGCCGCTGACCTTCATCGGCGAGCACGACATCACCCAGGCCGTGCGGCCCGCCCCCGACGGGGCCCGGCTGAGCGGGCTGGGGGCGAGCCCCGGGCGGGTCGTCGGGCGCGCCCGCATCGTGGAGGACCTCGCCTGGCAGGCCGACGAGTTCGAGGCCGGCGAGATCCTCGTGACCCGCTACACCGACGCGTCGTGGACGCCGCTGTTCGCCATCGCCGGCGGTGTCGTCACCGACGTCGGCTCGATGCTGTCGCACAGCTCGATCGTCTCCCGCGAGTTCCACGTGCCGTCGGTCGTGAACACCAAGTACGCGACGCAGCGCATCAACACCGGGGACATGGTCATGGTCGACGGCGACACCGGGACGGTCGAGGTCGTCGAAGGCTGAGCGCCCCACGCCGCGTTCGAGCAACTGCCCGAGGAGAGAACGAGATGATCCCCAACCAGTGGTATCCGATACTCGAGGCCAAGGAGGTCGGCAACGGCAAACCCACCGGCGTCCGCCGCATGGGCGAGGAGCTGGTGCTGTGGCGCGACCTCGACGGCAACCTGGTCTGCCAGGGCGCGCGCTGCCCGCACAAGGGCGCGAACCTCGCCGACGGCCGGATGAAGGGCAACACCGTCGAGTGCCCCTACCACGGCTTCCGCTACGGCCCCGACGGCGCGTGCAAGGCCGTCCCCGCGCTGGGCTCGGGGGCGCGCATCCCCGGCTCGCTGCGGGTGCCCACGCACCCGGTGCGGGAAGCGCACGGGCTGGTGTGGCTGTGGTGGGGCGAGGAGCGGGCGGAGGCCGACCTGCCGGACCTTCAGATCGCGCCGGTCGTCGCGGACAACCCCAAGGCCCACGCGACGACGCACTGGACCCGTCCGGTCCACTACACCCGCTACATCGAAAGCCTGCTCGAGTTCTACCACATCACGTACGTCCACCGTGATCACTGGTTCAACTACATCGACTACCTGTTCCTCTACGGGACCGCGCGCAAGCTGGGCCTGGACGGCAAGGAGCGCTACCTCGCGGCGACGAAGATCGTCAACCACAAGCTGGAGACCGAGGGCCAGACGCTGCGCTACTCCTTCGACCACCAGGAGGAGGCGGACCCGAGGAACACCACGCACTACGTCATCACGTTCACCTTCCCCTGCCAGGTCCACGTCCAGACCGAGCAGTTCGAGGCGACGTCGTGGCTGGTGCCCGTCGACGACGGGCACACCGAGCACATCCTGCGCTGGTACGAGTACCCGGCGTTCAAGCCGCTCCTCCGCGCGGAGAAGCTGCGGCGCGTCCTGCCCTGGGCCTCCCTCTACATGGAGAAGTGGATCCAGGACGTCCAGGACGTCCGCATCATGGAGCGCCAGGAGCCGAAGATCAGCGAGGGCGGCGTCAGCAAGTTCATCCCCGTCGACGAGCTGAACGCCAAGTACCTGGCGATCCGCTCGCGGCTGATCCAGGAGGCGGCGGCGAAGGCTCCGCCGGCCGGGGAGACCGCGGAGGCAGCCGGGCCCCCCGCCGGGCGCCCGGCGCCGGCGAACGGCCGCAAGGCGGCCGGGGCCGCCGCGAACGGCAACGGAAGCGGGGGCGGGAACGGAAGCGGAAGCGGGAACGGAAGCGGCACGGCGGCGACGGTACCGGCGAGCCGGGCGCGCTGAACCGGCGCGATTCCGGGCGGCCCCCGTCCTGTACCGCCCGGAAACGCAGCAGAACCCCGGCTCGGGAACCGGGGTTCTGCTGCCGTGGCGCGACCGGCGTCAGCCGTGCGCCGACCGTGGACGTCAGCCGTGCGCCTCCGCCGTGACCGGCTTCGGGATGAGGAAGGACGTCGCGAGGGCCGCGGCCATGATCACAACGCCCGCGATCATGCCGGCGGTGTAGCCGGTGGACGAGGCCGGGTCGGACGGCTGCACGGCGGTCTTCACCGCGTACAGCAGGGCGAAGCTCAGGCCCGCGCCGAGGTTGAACGCGCCCGCGTTGAGACCGGGCAGGAAGCCCGGGTTCTCCTTGGGCGACAGCACGATGCCCAGGCCGTTGAGCACGATGTTCGCCACACCCGCGTAGGTGATGCCGACCAGCAGCGAGGCCACCAGCAGCAGGACGCGCGAGTGCGCCGGGATGGTGAGGATCATCAGGACGACGGACGCCGCCGACCCCACGAGCCCCAGGCGCAGGACGCGCCCGTAGCCGAAGGTGGCCGCGAGACGGCCCGCGACCGGGCCCATGGCGAGGCCCGCGAGGGCGTACGGGGTGAGCGTCCACCACGCGGAGGCCTCGGCCGACATCCCCAGGCCCGCCTCGGCGTCCTGGGCGAGGGAGGGGATGAGGCCGTTCATGACGGCGAAGACGCCGGTCATGGTGAGCGTGGTGGTCAGCAGGGTGGCCCAGGTGCCGCGCTGCTTGAGGTGCCGGGTGGCGACCAGCGGGTGGCCGCTGCGGTCCTCGGTGCGCCAGAACAGGGCGAAGGCGACCGCGGAGACGGCCGCCAGCCCGGCGACCATCGGCCAGCGGGCATCGCCCAGCTTGCCGGCCTCGTTCAGCGCGATGAGCAGCGAGCCGACGGAGACCACGAGCAGGGCCACGCCCGGCCAGTCCATCCGGTCGGCGGCCGCGACCTTGCTCTCGGGCGTCAGGGTGGCGACCAGGACGGTGGCGACGACGGCCACGACGGCCATCGCCCAGAAGACGGCCTGGAAGCCGTGGTTGTCCGCGAGGAAGCCGCCCGCGAGGGAGTCCACACCGGCGACGCCGCCGTTGACGGCCGTGATCACGCCGAGCAGGGTGCCGTAGCGCTTGGGCTCGGTCACCTCGACCCGCAGCATGATCAGGCACAGGGGCACGGTGGGCCCGGACGCGCCCTGCAGGATCCGCCCGGCGAACAGCATCGGCACGCTCTCCGCCAGCGCCGCGACCACGCACCCGACGGCCATCAGGGCCAGCATGCCCGCCAGGACCTTGCGGCGTCCGACGACGTCGCCCAGGCGCGGCAGGAAGAGCGAGAACAGGGCGGCCGACGTGAAGAACGCGGTCTGGGTGAGGCCGATCTCGGCGGAGCTGGCGCCGAGGCTGTCCTCGATGCTCTTCAGCGCGGGGCTGAGCATGCTG
Source organism: Streptomyces telluris (assembly GCF_024519335.1). Classification (NCBI taxonomy): domain Bacteria; kingdom Bacillati; phylum Actinomycetota; class Actinomycetes; order Kitasatosporales; family Streptomycetaceae; genus Streptomyces; species Streptomyces telluris. Next base: position 29,715 of record NZ_JANIID010000004.1, on the reverse strand, counting down.
GCGTTGAGCTGGAAGGCGACGCAGGCCGTGAGCAGCGCGGCGACCAGCACGCCCACCCGGACGGGACGGCGGCCCGTCACATCGGCGGACCGGTCACCGGTGGCGCGCCCGGCGCGCTCGGTGGTGGAAGGGTTCATGCCTCGTGGATCTCTGATAGTTCAGGGCACACGGAAAAACCCCAGCCCGGCTGGGGTTTCAAGGGTGTCCAAGGATGTGTGGTCCGACCCCCTCACCGGGCGCTCCCGACAGGCCCCTGACCTGCGGAAACGCCCCCCTGGAGGGGACGCTTCGTACCATATTACCCGCTCCGGCGGCCCCACGGCCCCGGGGCTTGCGCGCCCGGCGGCCGCGTCCCTCCCCCGGACGGCGAGCGATGAGATCCGGCCAGGTTCGCCGGACCGGCGCGGTGGCATGCAACCTGGCGGCTGCATTTGCCATGTATCTCGGTGTCGGCACGAATGCGCTGCTCACCGTGGGTGCGGTCGGCCGACGGACGTCCACGGCGCGCCCCCGGCGCGCCTTCCCCGCCCGCTCCGTCCACCCGAGGTTCCCGTGCACACCCACTCGCTCGGCTCTCGCGGCCGCCCGGCCGTGACGCCCCGTCAAGGCTCCCCGGATCCCGCCGCTCCCGCGGACCGCCGGCGGTGCCCGTGACCACCGGGAGACCGGCCGGCGGCCCCTGGACGGTCGCTCTGCCCCTGCCTGACCAGAAATCGTCCGTCATCCTCGCCGGTATGGCCCTCGTCCTGGTGGCGCTCCTCTGGTGGCTGATCCGGGCGGTGGCACGGCAGGGCGGTTTCCGCCCGGCCTGCCGCCGGGCGGCCTGGGAGCTGCGGATGACCCGGCGGGCCTTCGCCCAGCCCTTCCGCGCGCGCGGCCTGCACCGGCGCCGGATCCGCACGCTGACGTCGTTCCTCGCCGACCCGGCCGTCCCCGCCCTCGTCGACCACGCCCTCACCGGCGCGGAGCGGGCGGCCGGGGAGGGCTGCCGCGCCGCGGCGGCCGCGGTGAGCGCCGACCGGCGGCGCGTCGCGGTCGTCCTCGCCGGGCACAGCCCGCGCGCGGCCGCGGCGCCCTGGCGGGAGGCCGGCGGCGAGCCGGGCGACTGGACCTGGTCGGCCGAGGCCGCGGCGATCACCCCCGGCGCGGAGGCGCCGCCCGCGCGGCGGACGCTGCCGCTGGTCGTCGGCGCCGACCGGCTCTCGGGCGCGACGGTCGTCGCCGACTGGACGAGCGGACCGCCCGCCCTGAGCCTGGAGGGCGACGCCCGGGTCGTCCGCAGCGTCCTCCAGTCCCTGGCCGCGCAGCTCGACCTGCTCGCCGACGGCCCGGCGGTACAGGTCGCCCGGGGCGTGCACCCGCGCTACCCCGGCCGGGAGCTCGACCGCATCCTCGACGAGCTGGAATCCTCCGCAAGCGCGGAGGACGCGGAACCGGTGGTCCTCGTGTGCTGGACCCCGACCCCCGCCCAGCGGGAACGCCTGGCCGGCCTCTGCGCCTCGGGCCGGGTCCGCGCCCTGATCGGCGGCCGCCTGCCGGGCCACTGCTGGACCCTCCACGCCGAACCGGGCGGCCGCCTCCTCGGCCCGGGCACCGGCATCGACGTGGAGTCCGCGGCGCTGAGCAGGGCGGTGGGCACCGCCATCAAGAAGTACCGCCGCCGCGGCACGGGCTGGTGGGCCGCCCGCGACGTGCCGACGGGCCCTCCGGCCGGTCCGGGGGGCGGTGACGGCGGCGCCGGCCCGGTACCGCCGGCACAGGAGCCGCCTGAGACGGATCCCGGCGCCCGGGCCGGGGCCGAGACCGGCGCCGGGGCGGAGACAGTTGCCCGCACCGGCGCCGAAGCCGCGGCCGGCTCCGGGACCAGTGCTGGTCCCGTGACCGGGGCTGCTGCCGGCGCCGGGGCCCGGGCTGCGGCCGGAGCCGGGACTGCTGCCGGGGCTTCTGCCGCCGGCGGCACTTGTGCCACGGCCGGAACCGGCGGCAGTGCCGGTACCGAAGCCGGTGCCGAGCCTTCGGCCGGGGCGGGGTCCGGTGCCCGGACTCCTGCTGGTGCCGCCGCCGTAGCCGGGGCCGGGCACCTGCCCGTGCCGGCGCCTGCCGCGCCCCCGCTGCCCGTCATGCCGGCCGGACCGCCGCCCGGTGCGGCGGGCCCCTCCCCGGCCCGCGAGCCGGAGGCCGTCCCGGCGTCCGGGCCGGGCGTCTCCGCCTCGGCCGCACCGGATCCGGGTGCGGCTTCCGGAGCCGGTTCTCCGGGCCCGTCCGCGACGGGGGCCGGAGCCGCCCCCGTGTCTGCCGGTACCGGATCCGCGGCCCCGACCCCGGGCCCGCTCCGCGACGACTTCGCCGAGCCGGAAGCCGACGCCGCGGTACCGCGTCCGGCACCCGACGCGCCCGGCCCTCGCCGGGGCGACCCCGCCGCAGGCCGGCCGGTCACCGCAGCCGCGACCCCGTCCGGTGCTGGCACCGGAGCCCCGGCCCCTGCCGCCCCCGGTCCGCGCCGAGCCGACGTCGCCTCCGGCGGGCCGGCCACCGCAGCCGGCCTCCCGTCCGGCACCGGTGCCGGATCCGCGGTCCCTGCCACCCCCCGCCCGCCCGCGGGCGACTTCGCCGAGCCGGCGGCGCCTTCGGGCCTTCCCGGCGCCTGGCTTGAGCCGGAGCCCGAGCCTGAAGGCGGGCCGGGGGGCGGGGCCGGGAAGGGTTCACGGCCTGCTTCCGGCGTCTCCGCCGTTCCCCGTACTCACCCGGATCGGACCCCCGAACACCCATGAGACTCTTCGTCAGCCTCGCCACGTCCTCTCCCGGCTCCGATTCCGGTTCCGGTTCCGGTTCCGACCGGGAAGTCGTCCTGGACGCCCCCGGCGCGGCCACCGTCGGGGCCCTCGCCGCCCGGCTCGGCGGCGTCGCGGAGGACGGCGCCGAGCCGCCCGTCCTCCATCTCGGCAGCCGCCCGCTGCCGGCCGACGCCACGCTCACCGCCGCGGGGCTCCGCGACGGTGTCCGGCTGGGGCTCGGCCGGCCCGCCGTCCCGGAGCCCGCCGGCTACGGCGCGCCCCGCGGTGAACTCCCGCCGCCGTCCCGCACGCCCGACGGCGAGCGCCTGCCGCGGGGCGCGGGCGTGGAGCTGCAGCTCGTCGGCGGCCGCGGCGCCGGCCGTGTCTGGGCGCTGGCGCCGGGCACGCACGGCGTCGGCCCGCAGCCGGGCAGTTCCGTCCGCCTGGAGGGGCGGGACGTGCCGTCCTCGGGGGTGCGGGTCACCGTGCGGCCCGACGGCACGGTCCTCCTCCACACCGGTGAGCAGGACGCGCACGTCGCGCTCTCCCTGCCGGTGCCGCCGCCCGACCGGCCGCGCGCCGACGCGACCCCGCTGCCGCCGGCGCCGCCGGGCGACCTCCCCGATCCGGACGCCGACACGGCCGAGCCGCTCCCGCCGGGCTGGTGCGTGTGGCCGCTGGGCGGCGAGCTCGCCTTCGGGGAGTTCCTGCTGCGGGTGGCCGAGCCGACCGAGGCGGACGCCGCCCTCGCGGTGTCCGCGGACGGCGCCCACCTGGACTTCAACCGGCCGCCGCGCATCGTCCCGCCCCTGCAGCCGGAGCGCTTCGTCCTGCCGGGTCCGCCCGTCCCGCCCGCCCACCGGGCGATCCCGCTGCTGATGGTGCTGTCGCCCCTGGTCATGGGCATCGGCATGGTCGTCTTCCTCAAGTCGTACTACTACCTGGTGTTCGGGCTGTTCAGCCCGGTGCTGGCGCTGGCGAACCACTGGAGCGGCAAGCGGAGCGGCTGGCGCGACTACGTGGCCGCGGCCGCCAGTTACCGGACGCGCCGGGCCTCGCTGGAGGAGGACGTCAAGGCCAAGGTGGACCGCGAGCGCGCGCTGCGGACCGAGGCGGCCCCGGACCCCGCGACCGCGGGCCTGTGGGCCGTCGGCCCGGGCGCCCGGCTCTGGGAGCGCCAGCGTGTGCACGCCGACCATCTCCACCTGCGCGTCGGCACCGTCCGGCAGCCGTCCCTGCTGACCATCGACGACTCCGCGCGCGAGGACAACCACCGCTCCGTCCACTGGGACATCCCCGACATGCCGGTCGGGGTGGACCTGGTGGGCGACGGGGTGCTCGGCATCGCCGGTGAGCGCGAGGCCACGGCGGCCCTGGCGCGCTGGACCGTCGCCCAGGCGGCGATCCTGCACAGCCCGCGCGACGTGCGGATCACGGTGCTGACCGACGCGGCGGGCGCGGCCGGCTGGGAGTGGGTGCGCTGGCTGCCGCACGCACGCCCGGGTCAGGGCGGCGTGGCCGCCCCGGCCGCGGGCGGTCCGGCGGTGACCCTCGGCAACGACCCCGAGACCGTCGCCGCCCGGGTCACCGAGCTCGTCTCGGCCGTCCGCTCCCGCAGCCGCGCCCGGGAGTCCGGGCTGGGCGGGACGCTGATCGCCGAACCCGACCTGCTCGTCGTCCTCGACGGGGCGCGCCTGCTGCGCGACGTCCCCGGCATGATCCAGGTCCTCAAGGAGGGGCCCGCGGTGCGGGTCTTCCTGATCTGCGTCGACCGCGAGGAGCGGATGCTCCCGGAGGAGTGCGTGTCGGTCTGCTCGGTCGGCGCCCGCGAGCTCACGCTGCGCCGCACGGGCAGGACCGATGTGACCACGGCCCGCCCGGACCTGGTCGACGCCGAGTGGTGCGAGCGGATCGCCCGGGCCCTGGCGCCCGTGCGCGACGTGACCCCGGACGGCTCGGACGGCCTCCCCGGCGAGGTCGGGCTGCTCCGGCTGCTCGACCTCGAACCGCCCCACGGGGACGAGTTCGTCCGCAGGTGGGGGCAGCAGCCCGCGTCCACGAACATGCTGCTGGGCTCCGGCTATTCCGGGCCCGTCGCCTTCGACCTCGTCAAGGACGGCCCGCACGCCCTGATCGCGGGGACCACGGGCGCGGGCAAGTCCGAGCTGCTCCAGACGCTGGTGGCCACCCTCGCCGCGGCCAACCGGCCCGACGAGATGACCTTCGTGCTGGTCGACTACAAGGGCGGGAGCGCCTTCAAGGACTGCGTGCGGCTGCCGCACACCCTCGGCATGGTCACCGACCTGGACAGCCACCTCGTCGAGCGCGCCCTCACCTCGCTGGGCGCCGAACTGCTCCGGCGCGAGCACGTCCTCGCGGCGGTCGGCGCCAAGGACCACGCCGAGTACCGGGCGATGCGGCGCCGGAACCCGTCCCTCGCCGCGCTGCCCCGGCTGGTCCTGGTCATCGACGAGTTCGCCACGCTCGCCCGGGACGTGCAGGAGTTCATCCCGGGGCTGGTCTCCATCGCCCAGCGGGGCCGTTCCCTGGGCATCCACCTGGTGCTGGCGACGCAGCGGCCGGCGGGAGTGGTCACCGCCGACATCCGGGCCAACACCAACCTGCGGATCTCGCTGCGCGTCACCGACGCCGCGGACAGCCAGGACGTCCTGGAGGTCAACGACGCCGTCGGCATCTCCGCGGGCACGCCCGGCCGGGCGCTGGCCCGGATCGGGCACCGGTCGGTCCTGCCGTTCCAGACCGCGTACGCGGGCACGCCGCGCGAGGCCGGGCCGGCGGCGGAGGCGGGTCCGGTCCCGGTGCGGGCGGAACGTCCCGTCACCGCCGCCGACATCCGGGCGACGGACGTGACGTGGGCGCAGCTCGGGCGCCCGGCGCCCGCACCGGGGCCGGAGCTCGCCGCGGAGGACGACCCGGGTCTCCTGGACGACCCCTCGGCCCCGACCGACCTGACCGCGCTCGTCGAGGCCGTCCAGGAGGCCGCCACTGCCCTCGGCATCCCGCAGCAGCCGAGCCCGTGGCTGCCACCGCTGCCGCACCGGCTCACTCTGGACGACCTGCCGGAGCGGGCCCTTCCCGCGGGGCTTCCCGACGGGTACCTCGCCCCGGTCCCGTGGGCGCTGGCCGACCTTCCGGGCGCCCAGTGCCAGGAGGCCCTGGAGCTGGACCTCAACACCTTCGGCCACTTCTACGTCGTCGGAACGCCCCGCTCGGGCCGGACTCAGGTGCTGCGCACCCTCGCCGGGGCGCTGGCCCGCCGCCACTCCACGGCGGACGTGCACCTGTACGGCATCGACGCGGGGGGCGGCGCGCTCGCCGCCCTGAACCCGCTGCCGCACTGCGGGGCCGTGGTGCCGCGCGCCGACCTGGAGCGCATCGGCCGCCTGCTGGCCCGGCTCATGGCCGAGACGGCCCGCCGTCAGGAGCTGCTGGCCGCGCACGGCGCCTCCGGGCTCGCCGAACTGCGGTCGCTGCTGCGGCCGGAGGACCGCCCGGCGCACGTCATGGTCCTCGTCGACGGCTGGGACTCGCTGGTCGCCCTCCTCGGCGACCACGACGGCGGCCGTTACGTCCACGAGCTCACCGCCCTCATCCGCGAGGGCGCGCCCCTGGGCATCCACGTGGTCGCCACCTCGGAGCGGGCCCTGCTCACCGGCAAGGCCGCCGCGCTCAACGACGACCGGCTGCTGCTCCGGCTGACCGACCGCACCGAGTACACCCTGGCGGGCGTGGCGGCCCGGCGGATCCCCGAGCTGGTGCCGCCGGGCCGGGGCTGGCGCGGCGGCAGCGGCACCGAGGTCCAGGTGGCCCTGCTGGGCCGCCCGGCGGAGGGCGCGGCCGCCCCGGTCGGCGGGCGCGACCAGGCGGAGGCGCTGCGGGAGATCGGTGCGCGGGCGGAGCGGCGCGACCGTGCCGTGCCGGCCGCGCGGCGTCCCGCGAAGGTGCTCACGCTGCCCGCGAAGATCTCCTTCGCCGACGCGTACGACAAGGTGCCCGAGGCGCAGCGGCGGCCGCTGTGGGGCCTGCTGGGCATCAGCGGCGACGACCTGGCGCCGCTCGGCGTGGACTTCGCGGCGGACGCCCCGTCGTTCCTGATCAGCGGCCCGCCCGGAACGGGGCGCTCGACGACGCTGGCGTCCCTGGCGGTCTCCCTGCTGGCCGGGGGCACGAGGGTGGTCGCCCTCACCCCGCGCGAATCGCCGCTGCGCGGGCTGGCCCGGCACCCGCTGGCGACCGTTGTGGCGCAGGCCGATCCGTCCGAGGAGGACGTGCGGGCCGCCCTCGACGCGGGCACCGGCCCGGCCGTGGTGCTGGTCGACGACGCGGACCTGCTGTCCTCGATGCCCGCGGCCGACGAGGTGCTGCGCGACATCGCGGCCACCGGTCGCGACCGGGGCATCGGCCTGGCGGCCGCGGGCACCCCGGAGGCGCTGACCTCGGCCGGGTTCGGCTGGCTGGGGCAGGCGCGCAGGCTCCGCAAGGGGCTGCTGCTGGCGCCGCAGTCCCCGAGCGAGGGGGACATGCTCGGGGTGCGGCTCCCGTACGACCTGCTGCGCTCGCGGCCCGTGCCCGGGCGCGGGCTGACGGTGGATCCGGTGACGGGGGACCTGGTCTCCCTCCTCGTGCCGGAGACCGTGCTGCAGGAGGGGTGAGGACGCACGAGGCGCCCCCGGCCGGCGGGCCGGGGGCGCCTCGTGCTGTGCGGGGGGGCGGTCAGCCGTTGGTGCCCTTGGCGATGTCCGCGTCCATCTGCGCCACGGCGGTCTTGATCTTCTGGAACTGGCCGGCGAAGGCGGTGATGCCCTTCATGGCCTCGCTCAGGGAGAGCGTCAGCTTCTCGTACGACGCCTTCATCGCCGGGCTGCTCTGCTGCATGAACAGGCCGTTGTCCAGCAGGCCCTCGACGGTCGTCTTGGTGCTCTGCAGCATGGGCACGATGTTCGTGACGGCGTCGTTCATCGTCTTGGCGACCTTGTCGATCTCGGCGTAGTCGATGCTGACGTTGCCCTGGGGCATGGTGTCTCCTTGATGTGATCCGGGTGAGGTGCTGTTACTGCTCCGGCCGGGGGCCGGCTCAGGGTTCGAGGCGCCAGCCGGTGTCCTTGTCCGCGCTGGTGCTGACCCACTTCTGCGAGCGGCCGTCGGGGGTCTCGACCGTCTTCGTCCCGCTGCCGTCCTTCTTGACCTCGACGGTCGTGGTCGTCTCCCCGCCCTTGTCGTCCACGGTGGTGTCGATGGTGCCCGTGACGGTGCGTTCCTTGCCGTCCTTGTCGGGCCCGGTGGTCGTGTAGGTGGTGTGCGAGGTGCGCTGCCCGGTCTGCGGGTTGAAGACCGAGGAGGTGTCGCCGGTGGTGACGGTCTTCTTGCCGTCCGGAGCCGTGGTGGTGCTGTCGAACTTGGTCGTCGTGGTCTTGGTGTTCGGCGCGGTCTCCGTGGTGGTGGAGTTGCCGTTGGTCACCGTGACATTGCCGTGCACGTCGGTGGCCCGCGACTCGTAGGTGCCGTCGGGGCGGTACGTCGTCGTCTCGGTGCTGGTCAGGCCGCTCTTGGTGGTGATGGTCGTGGTGACCGTCTGCGGCTTGCCGTCCGGCCCGTAGGTGTACGTCGTGGTGGTGGAGTTGCCGCTGGGGTCGGTGGTGGTCCAGGTGGCCGGCCGCTGCCCCGGGTCCTTGGGGGCGTCCGGGTCGTTGGGATCCACCTTCCCCTCGGCCACCAGCTTCTGCCACTCGTCGTAGGCGGCCTTCTGCCCGGTCCACAGGTCCGCGGCGATGGCGGCGCCCTGCCGGTTCGCGTCGGCCGCCAGCCTGAAGTCCCAGGCGGCCCACTCCTTGCCCACCTTCTCGTACAGCTCCCCGAGCTTCTCCAGCTTCTCCTCGGAGCGTTTGAAGGCCCCGCCCCACCGGACGTAGTACTGGCGCACGGCCGTCCTGGCCCCCGCCGGGCCGATCTGCTCGACGGAGGGGTCGGGCGCGTGCGTGCGCGCCTCGGCCACCTGCTCCTTCAACGAGCGGGCCTTCTTCGCCACGTCGTAGAGCAGCTCGTAGTCCACGGCTATGTCCGGCACGGTCGCCTCCTCGCGGTCGCACGAACCTGTCACACCGACAGATGGCCGTCGTGCGCAATCCGTTCACTTGGAACGGGAGGAGACTTCCGTCTCAGTAGTGACTTTCTCCACAGAGTGAACCGAAGTGACTCCGATCCCATCGGACAGGATGACCGTGTGTGCCGTCCGGGGAGGGCGGCGCGGTGCGCGAGGGGGAGGGCGTCAGACGTGGCCACACGTCCCGGTGACTGGAGCGCCGTGGGGCTGGGCGGGGACCCGGTCCCCGGCGACCCCGCCGTCATCAACGGCCTGGCCGACGCCATGCGCCGGCTCGCCGAGACCGCCGGAACGATCCACGACGGCCTGAACGCGCTCCAGAACACCTCCGCCCAGGGGCAGCGCTTCATCGGCAAGACCGCGGACGCGCTGCGCGGCAAGGTCGACGAGCACCTGAACAAGTTCGCCGGGTCGGTGCGCGAGTCGTTCCTCCTGGCCGAGGCGGCGATGCGGGCCTATGCCACCGCCGTCACCAACGCCCAGTCGGCGGCCGACCAGGCGCTGAACGCCGCCCAGGGGATGGCCCAGGACGACCCCCGGCGCCAGGGGCTCACCGACCGCGTCTCGAACGCCCGCGGCGACCTGAACGCCGCCGTCACCCAGCTGAGCCGCCAGCTCACGGAGGCGGGCCAGCGGATGCAGATGCCGGTGAGCAACTGCGAGCTGTTCTGGGAAGCCTTCGAGATCCTCACCATCATCGTCTCGATCCTGGCCATCTTCACCGGCGGCCTCCTCGGCATCCTCGCCTGGGCGATGAACGCGGTCAATTTCATCAAGGTCGCCGTCGACTTCAGCCAGGGCAAGGCGAACGGCCTGCAGCTCGGGCTCGCCTTCCTCGGCATCCTCTTCCCGTCCACCAAGGGCATCGGCGGCACCCTCAAGGCCCTCGGCAAGGGCATCAAGGCGGGGGGCGCCGGCTTCCTGGACGACGTCGCCCGCATCGCCCGCCTCACCGGGACGAGCCGCCTCGTGGTCGCGCCCCTGCTCCTCGGCACCAAGCTGGGCGCCGGGCTGCGCGGCTTCCTGCCCCTGGTGTGGACCGGCATGAAGTCCCTCGGCCGCGCCGGCCTCGACGACTGGGCGAAGGTCACCGGAAACCTCAACGGCGCCTGGTCCAAGGCCGGCGCCTACGGCATGGTCACCCTGCGCCGGCTCGGCCGGTTCGGGGTGGCGGCCCTGCTGCCCCTCAACTTCGCCGAGATCGGCGTCGTCGGCTTCCGGGGCGCGGCGGCCCTGGCCTTCGCCGACCGCGTCCTCGGCATCCCGCAGCACTCGCTCCGCCAGATGATGGCCAGGGCGGGCGACCTCGAGTACCTCATGAAGGGCGTCCATCACGGGACGGCCGGAGCGGGGCACGGCCCCGGCTTCCCCGGCCGGGCGGGCGCGCACCTCGGGACCGGCCCGTTCGGCGGGCTCCGCCCCGGCCCGGGCCTGGGATCGGTCTCGACCGACCTGTTCCACCTCTCGCTGACCCGCACCCCGTCCCTGGACTTCACCCAGCTGGGCTTCGCCAAGCTCGGCGACGTGCTGCTGCCCCGCACCGGCGCGGCCGTGCACACCGGCACGGGCGCCGCCCCCGGCCTGCACGCCGTCCAAGGGCTCGTCACCCCGCCCCTGCCCGAGAACTTCACGCTCGGCAGGGGCGGCCTGGCCGTGCCCGCGGCGGCCACCGACTCCGCGGTCACGCCCCTGACCCACCTCGACGCCTCCCTCGGCCAGCTCCGGCTCGACAGCAACCTGCTGCTCCCCGCGGACACCGCCCTCGGCGTCGTCGAGGGAGCCCGCCACCCCTCCGGGCTCTCCCTCCTGGCGGACGCCCCCGCCACGGGGCACGGCGTGGAGGTGCCGGGCGGACTCGCCAAGGCCGGGGACGCCGTGGCCGACAGCACCGGCCTGGCGCGCGGCGCCCTCGGCCACGTCGAGGACCTCGCCGACCTGAAGTTCCCCGAGCTCCTGGCCCTCCAGCAGGGCGAGATCACGCTGCGCGGCATCTCCTCGGACGGCATCTCCTTCCGCATCGGCCGGGACACCGACGTGACGGTCAACGCCCAGAGCCTGTCGTCGCTCGCCGCCGGCTCCCACGGCGGCGTCCCGCACGCGGCGCCGAACGCGGCGGCATCGAACGCGGCAGTGCCGCAGGCCGGCGGCCTCCCCGGCACGGCGGGGGTGCCGGACGGCGCCGTGACGAACGCGGCGTCGCACGCGGCCGCGCCGCACGGCGGGGTGCCGGGCGCGCTGCCCGCGAAGCCCGTCCCGCTCGCGACCACGCGCGTCGCCCCGCCGACGCCCGGCACGACGGCCCACGCCGCCCCGCTCAACGAAGCGGCCACATCAACTTCGCCTGTGATCAAGAGTATTGACGCACCTTCAGCCGCACCGGTGTCCGCCCTGAACAGCCGTGAGCAGGCTCTCGCCCTCCTCAAGGGCGGCGGAGACGCCCGTCCCGGTGCCGCGGGCCTGAGCGCCTCGGCGCACCCGCCCGCGGGCGGCGTCTCCTCCCGCGCCGTCCTGGACACCGCCGGGGTCTCCCCCACCCGCGTGGACACCCTGGCCCTGGACCTGGTCGCCCGGCCGGGCCGCTCGGCCGACACCGCCGGCACGACCGGGGCTCCCCTGCTCGCGGAAGCCGCCCCGCCCCCGCACGCCCCGCCCCCGCACGCCGCGCCGCAGCCCGTGCATGCCGCGCCCACGGGCGACGGCGCCGCACCCCGCGGCAGCGGGGCCGGACGGACGAACTCCCCAGAGGTGCAGGGGGACTTGCGCCCGACGCCCAAGCCCGGGCAGACATCGCCCCTCGGCCCGGCCACTCCCATGCCGACCGGCATCGAAGGACACGCCGCGGCCGCCGTCAGGAACCAGCTCCGGCTCTCCATCGGGCACGTCATCACCGGCGGCGCCGCCGACAGCGTCACGGCCGACCTCCGCATGCAGCGCTACCTGGCGTACGAGAACTCCCTCGTCAGCCTGCGCAACGCGCAGCGCGACGCCGGCGCCGGCGCCCCGAACCCCTCCGGCGCCGGTTCCTCCGGCGGCCCGACCCGGGCACAGCTCGCCGCGCAGGACCGGCTGAACGCGGCCGTCACCGAGGTCAAGGACGCCCGCAAGGGCCTGCGGGAGGCCGGCGTCGACCCGGACACGATCCTGACCGAGGTGCGGACCCTGAACGTCCGCGCGGTTCTCGACAACGGCGGCGTGCCCGGCGGCTCGGAACGGCCCGACCTGTCCAAGGTGCTCGCCGACGAGGCGGACGAGGCGAACACGGCCGCGTCCTCCTCGGCCGGGCACACGGCCGACGACCTGGCGGACCAGCACGTGGACGACCTGACGGGCCCGCACGGCGGACCCGCTCCGGGCGCGGCGGCCCCCGGCCTCACCCCGGAGCCCCCGGCCCGGCCCGTCGTCACCGTGGGGCGCGTCGAGAACCCGTTCGCGGTGGTGGAGGGCGGCCGGACCCGGGACTTCGCCGGCGACCCGGTGCGATTCCTCGGGGCACAGCCCGTCTACACCGGCTTCGAGCTCGGCATCGCGGCACGCATGCCGCACCTGGGCGACCGGCTCGTCAACGGGTTCGTCAAAGCGATGGGCGAGGCCCGCGAGCACTGGTTCGTCCTGGTGCGGCCGGGCGACCTCGCCGGCAGCAAGGGCACCCTGGTGCTCACCCCCGCCGTGGAGAAGTACGTCCAGGCGTTCGCCGAGAACCCGTCGCTGCTGCGGCCCGGCACGACCCGGGAGTCCCACGAGGCCCGGAAGCTGTTCCGGGAACTCTTCGAACGGCGCGACGAACTCTTCCGCCCGATGGCGGACGAGCACTACCTCGCCTCGCAGTTCGTCCCGTACAAGCCGGGCAGTGCCCAGCAGACCGCCAACATCGGGAACGCCGTGATCCGGCGGAACCCGGGAGGCCATGTCGGTTCGCAGTTCGTGTTCACGCCGGACATGACGGGCTGCGCCCTCGTCGTGACCGATGTCACGGACGACACCTTCCGGGCCTGGCACTACCAGTCCCCCAACGGGTACGCGCAGCGCGGCTTCGCCGCCTCGTTCCGGGAGACCCGGAACCCCACCGAATGGTTCGGCGACGCGCGCTACCTCAGCCCGTCGCCGGCGTCGGCGACCCACCGCCCCGGGGCCACGAACATCCTCTGGCGCCAGACGGACGGCTCCTGGCGGATCCTCAGCCAGGAGTACCGGGCACCGTTCACGCTGGAACTCGGCGCCTTCACCCTGCCCCGCACACCCCTCGACGTCCCGCTGAGCCTCACACCGGGCAACGAGGTCACCTACACGAAGGAGATATACGAGGTGGCCCGGCAGGAGGCCGACCTGCGCCTCCAGAACGACCTGGTGAGGACCCTGACCCGGTCCGGCGTCGACAACTCCACGATGAACAAGCTGCAGAGGGAGGTGCTCGCACCGATCACCGGCACCCTCCACGGCCAGGACGGGGCCTTCGCGGACGTCACGACGTTCGAGGGTCTCGCCGCGAAGGCGAACGCCCTCCTGAAGGAGCGCAGGACCACGGCCGGGGCCGCCCAGCGGGCCGTCGACAGCCTGGACGACAACCTCAGACACAGGCTCACCGGTCTCGTCGACGACTTCAGGGAGCCCTGGTGGCTCACCAGCTCCGGCGAGGAGGCCGGAAAGCGCGCCCCGGCCGCGGCCCGGCCGCCGGCGAGCACCGTTCCGGCAGCGGTCACCGGCCCCGGGGGGACCGGCCTGGTCCCCCCGGCCCTTCACCCTGCGGAAACCGGCCCCGTCCCGCCGGCCGGCCACCTCGCCGAGCCGGACGCCCCCGCACCGGCCCCGCCCGCGCCCCGCGACAAGGGCAAGGGGCGGGCCGACGCGCAGGAGCCGCTTCCCCTCCCGTCGCCCGACGGGCGCCCCGGCGCCCGGGACGCGGCACTCGCCATGCGCGAGCGGGCCCGGGTCCGGCAGGACATCATCACGGGCGGCACGACCGGCCGTCAGGCCCAGGACCGGCTCGACGCCTGGCACGCGTACGAGATCGCCCGCAGCAACCTGGGGGAGCTGAACGAGCGCGCCGGACGGGAACTGTTCGCCGGCTCCTCCAGGGGGCCCACGAGCAGCCAGCGGTTCCTGCAGTCCCAGCTGGACACGGCCGTGGTCGAACTGCACCGCGCGGAGGAACGTCTCTTCGAACTGGGCATCGACCCGTGGCTCACGAGCGAGCGGATCGACGTGGCCGTAGCGAAGATCCAGACGAAGGAGGGGAGCCTGCTCGGCGGCGCGCGGCGCGCACAGCTCCCGCGGACCGACTTGCCGCAGGGCGGACCGGCGCACCTCACCGACGAGGCGGCGGACTCCGGCGCGCCCGCGGGCGGGCCGGACGAGCCGTTTCCGGACGGAACCCCGCCGGACGAAGCGGTGCCCGACGGGGCTCTGCCCGGCGCCCTCGACGAGACCGTGCCCGGCCCCGGCGCCGGCCCCGGTCACACGCCGGAGCCGGTCGCCGCCCCCGCCCCGCAGCCCGTACGGCCCGTGGGACACGTCGACAACCCGTTCGCCGCGCTGGAGGGCGCCCGGTCGGGGACGTTCGCCGCCGATCCCGTGCGCTTCCTCGACGCGTACCCCGTCTCCACCGAGCTCTCCCGGGGCATCCGGGAGCGGATGCCGGGACTGAGCCTCGCGCAGAGCAACACCTTCGTGGACCGGATGAGCGGCTGGAGCAGGCACTGGTTCGTCCTGCAGCGGAACGACCGCCTCCCGCTCAGCAGCCACTCCGCCCTGGTGCTCACGCCCGCCGTGGAGCGGTACGTCCAGGCGTTCACCGACGGGACGCTGTTCCCCCCGGGCACCCTCGTGCCCCGGGAGACCCGGGAACTCTTCGAGGGCCTGGCCGCGCACCCCGGGCTCTTCCGGCCCATGCCCGACAACCACTACCTCGCCTCGCACTACATCCCGTACAAGACGGGCATCGCCAAGAAGGACGGTGACATCGGGAACGCCCTCATCCCCCGCAACCCCGAGAGCGGCACGGGCTCCGCGTTCGTCTTCACTCCGGAGATGAACGGCTGCGCGATCGCCGTCACCGACGTCACCGACGACACCTTCAGGGCCTGGCACTACCAGTCCCCCGGGGGCGAGGTCGCCAACGGGTACGCCACGAGGTTCCGCGCGGGGCGCGGCGGCGCGGACTTCAACGGGCCCGCCACGCCGGAACGCTCGGTGCGCGACTGGTTCGGTGACGAGATGTACTTGACGCCGGAGCACGGCTCCCGGCAGTGGAAGGGGGCCACGAACATCCTCTGGCGCCGCGAGGACGGCACGTGGCACGTCGTGAGCCAGGAGTACCGGGCGACCGCCGCCGGGAAGGGCCTCGAAGACATCACCCTGCGCCGGAACACCAGGGTCTTCCCGCTCGACCTCACCGGCGGCAGCACGCCCGTGTACACCCGGCGGATCTACGACGGCATGCGCGCCGACGAGGCCCTGCAGATCGAGGGGGAGCTCGTCTCCGCCCTGGCGGCGCTCAGCCGCGGCAACCCCGAACTGGCGGGGTCCCTGCAGAGGGACGTCCTCGACAGGATCTTCGGCGTGCGGCTGACCGAAGAGCGCGAGCTCGCCGCGGCCGGCGACTTCGAGACGCTCGTGGAGACCGCCCGGACCCTCGGCCGAGGCCGCCTCGACACCGCGAACGACCTCCGGCAGATCCTGAACGGCGCTGCGCTGGACGCCCCGGTGAGGAACCGGCTCGACGGCATCCTCCAGCGCTTCGGGGACCCGCGCTGGGCCCGCGAGCTGGAACACGAGGCCGCGGCCCGGCTCGGCGCCCAAGCCCCCGAGCCCGCCCCGGCCCCCGCCCCCACGCCTGCTCCTGCTCCTGCTCCTGCTCCCGAGATCGGAACGCTGCGGATCTCCGAGCCCACGGCCGTACCCGACGAGGCCGACCTGCCGGTGATCCGGGCACGGGACGCCTACGCCGAGGCGTACGCCGACCGCTCCCGCGCCCAGTTCGAACTCAACGAGTGGAACCAGCGGTTCGCCGGCGGAGCGGGGCCGTCGACCTCGTCACCGGGACCGTCGCTGCCGGAGACCCGGCTCGCGGCCGCCGAGGAACAGCTGAACCGGGCCGCGGAGGAACTGGAGGCGCTCGGCGTCGACCCCCGGGCGGTACAGGCGGAGATCGAGGAGACCATCACGCGCAGCGGCAAGGAGAGCAAGGGCCTGCCCGGCGGCATGCACGGGACCGACCCCGGCGAGGGCAGCTCGGCCACCGGGCCGGCCGGTCTCCCCCACCAGGCCCCCGAAGGGGCGGCGCCGGCGCCGCGGACCACGCTTCCGCTGCAGGAGGAACTGCTCACGCGCGCCTTCGCCGACAAGCCCGAGGACTTCTTCACCTCACATCTGGTCTCCGTGCGCTTCGACGAGAACGTCGCGGCGCGGACGCCCTGGATGGACAGGGGCACCATCAACACGTTCCTGGACAGGATGAACGGCTGGGAGGGCCGGCACTGGTTCGTGATCCACCGGGCCGAGGGCCAGTCCGACCTGGGCAGCACCGTCATGCTCACCCCGGCCGTCGAGAAGTACATCCAGGTGGACGCGGAGGCGGCCGGACTGGCCCTGTACCGCGGCGACAGCCGTCTTCCCGCCGTGGCGGACGCCGGCGAGTACCTCTCCCCCGTGTTCCTCCCGTACCTGAGCGGAAACGTCGACCTCGTCGGGATCGGGAACGTGCGCGTTCCCCTGGTGCCCGACGACGGGCTCGGGTCGGGGCTCGTCGTGACCCCCACCATGAACGGCTGTGCCCTGGCCATCACGAATGTCGACGAGAGCGGATTCACGGCCTGGCACTTCCAGTCGCCCGGCAGCAGCAAGGGCGCCGACGTGCGCTTCCGCCTCGACCCCGACCGGCGGGTGACCGACTGGTTCGGTGACGCGGAGTACGAGACGCCGGTGAAGCGGGGGCAGTACCAGGCCGCCAACATCCTGTGGCACCACGAGGCGAGCGGGCAATGGAAGATCATCAGCCAGGAGAGCGACATGCTCTTCGGCCCGCGAGGGGAATGGCTCGGACTCTCCAAGACGCACGAACTCAGCCGTGAGCTCCGGCTGACCCCCGGCGGCGAACTCGCCTACACGAAGAAGATCTACGAGGGACTGGCGGCGGCGCACCGGCAGAAGGTCGACGTGGCGCTGGCGAAGATCGACGACAAGGCGATCTGGAGCAAGGAGCAGTACAGGCTCCTTGAAGAGAGCCTCATCGGCCCCTCCAAGCGGTACATGGAGGAGTTCCGGACGCAGCTGCTCGCTCAGGAGGACTTCGCCGGACTCGCCGACCTGGCCGATTCCATCAGGACGCGGATACCGGAGTTCGACGGCACGGAGATCAGGCAGTACGCCGACAGCTGGTCCGCGAGGCTGAAGCCGCTCGAATCCTGGATGCCCTCCCGGCCGTTCGACCTGCGCATGGACAACCTCCTGGCGTTCCTGCGCGAGTACCACAACGCCGCCTGGGCGAAGCACATGGCGTCCGAGGCGCACGCCCGCGTCGCGCCACCCCCTCAGCCCGGCGCGAACGCCTGATGAGAAGTCGTCGTCACCACCGGCACAGCCCGGTCCCACCCCTGTACGTCTGACGGAGCCCCCGTGACAGTCCCCGCCCAGCCGGCCGCCACCCACCGGGTGGACACCGCCGGTCCCGGTGCCCACCCCGACCTCGCCACCGCCCTGGCCGCGGCCGCCGACGGCGACGAGATCCGCATCGCCCCCGGCGCGTACCGGGAGGCGGTGCGGATCGAGCGCAGCGTGACGCTGCGCGCCGGCGGCGCGAAGGCGGGCGGGTACCCCGGGGCGGTGGTCCTGACCGCCCCCGGCGACGGGCGGCCGGCGCTCGAAGTGGCCGCGGGCGCCCGGGTGGTGGTCGACGGGCTCGTCGTCGAGGGGGCCGCCACCGACCAGCCCGCCGTGGTGCTCGGCGGCGGACGCACGGAGTGGTCCGGCGGCCGGATCGGCAGCGGGCGGCTGGAGGTGCACGGGGACGCCTCGCTCGCCATGACCGGCACGTCCTTGGGCGGTGCCGCCCTGGCCGGGATGCTGCTGCGTACCAGCGGGGCCGTCACTCTCACCGGCTGCCGCCTGCACGACACCGACGGCACGGGGATCGTCGCGGGCGGCTCGACCCGGGTCGAGCTGCGGCGCACCGACGTCCGGGACACCAGCGGCTCCGCGATCCGGGTGCGGGAGAGCGCCGCCGTGGTCCTGCGCGACTGCCTGGTGGACGGCGCCGGGCGCAGCGGGCTGCTCGTCGAGGACGAGGGTTCCGCCCTGCTCACCGACTGCCGGATCAGGGAGTGTGCCACGGACGCCGTACGGGTCCTGGGCAGCTCCCCCGGGCCCGGTGCGGAGGGGTCGGACTCGCGGGAGGCCGGCGGCGGTGGCGTCCGGCTGCACGACTGCGAGCTCTCGGGCAACGGCGCGGACTCCGTACGGGCGAGCGGGCACGGCGAAGTGGAGCTCGCCTTCTGCACCCTGCGCGACAGCGGCGGCTCCGGCGTCAGCGCCGGGGATGACGCCCGGGTCCGGATCGCCGGCACCCGGATCGTGCGCACCGGCGCCGCGGCCGTCGTCGTCCACGGCTCCGCCCGGCTGACCGCGCGCGAGGCGACGATCCGCGCGTCGGCGGCCAACGGCCTCGTCGCCACCGACCACGCGGTCGCGCACCTCGACGACAGCACCATGGACGAGTGCGCCTACAGCCTCGTCCACGCGGGCGGCAGCGCCGACGTCCGGCTGCGGGGGCTGCGCATCACCAGGACGCCCGAGCACGGCGCCCACCTGGTGGCCGACGCGCGGGCCGTCATCGAGAGCACCTGGATCAGCGACTGCGGCATGTCCGGGGTGGACCTCGCCGACTCCGTGCGCGCCGAGCTCCGTGGCGTCTCCGTGCACCGCACGCGCAACGGCGTGACCGCCGTGACGCGCGGTCTGACCCGGCTGCACGACTGCGAGATCGCCGACAGCGAGCGCGCCGCCGCGGTCCTCGGCCCGGGCGACCAGGAGGTGACGGGCGGCAGGCTGCTGCGGGCGGGTACCGCGGGCCTCGTCGTCGAGCCCGGTGCCGCGCCCCGCGTCAGCGGCCTGGAGGTCCGGGACGCCGCGGGTTCCGGCGTGGTGGTAGCGGGCGGCGCCGAGCCGCGGCTGAGCGGGGTGCGCGTGCTGCGGCCGGCGAAGAACGGGCTGATCGTCGACTCCGGCGGCAGCGGCGTCTTCGAGGAGTGCGAGATCGTCGCCCCCGGCTTCCCGGCCGTCCACCTCGCCGGAACCGCCGCCCCCGTCCTGCGCCGCGTCCGGGTGCAGGACGCCGACGAGGACCTGAGCAGCGAGCCGGACGCCGCGCCGGTGGTGGAGGAGTGCGTCTCCGTCCGGGTCGCGTCACCGCAGTGGCCGCAGGTCACCGGGGCCCCGGACCGGAAGCGGCCCCTGCCCGCCGGGAGCGGCGGCCCCGCGGCCGGCACGGCGGCGGCCGACGGCGACGAGGGCGAGGCGGACGAGCCCGAGGAGAGCCTCGACGACCTCCTCGGCGAGCTCGACCGGCTGATCGGGCTCCGCCGCGTCAAGCAGGACGTCGCCTCGCTGGTGAAGCTCATGCGGATGGTCCACCGCCGGGAGGCGGCCGGGCTCGCCGCCCCGCCGCTCAGCCGGCACCTGGTCTTCGCGGGGAACCCGGGCACCGGCAAGACGACCGTCGCCCGGCTCTACGGCCGCATCCTCGCCGCGGTCGGGCTGCTGGAGCGCGGTCACCTCGTCGAGGCCGACCGCTCCTCGCTCGTCGGCGAGTACGTCGGGCACACCGGCCCGAAGACCCAGCGGGTCTTCCAGGAGGCCATGGGCGGGGTGCTCTTCATCGACGAGGCGTACTCACTGGCGCCGGCCGGTGCCGGCGGCGGCAACGACTTCGCGCAGGAGGCCGTCGCCACGCTCGTGAAGCTGATGGAGGACCACCGCGACTCCGTCGTCGTGATCGTGGCGGGCTACCCGGACGAGATGGAGCACTTCATCGACTCCAACCCCGGTCTCGCCTCCCGCTTCAACCGCACCCTGCTCTTCGAGGACTACGACGACGCCGAGCTGGTGCGGATCGTGGAACAGCACGCCGCGTCCCACCAGTACGAGCTCACCGACGACGCGCGGGAGGCGCTCGGCGTCCACTTCTCCCGCGTCCCGCGCGACCACCGGTTCGGCAACGGCCGCTCCGCGCGCCAGACGTTCCAGGCCATGACGGAGCGGCAGGCGTACCGGGTCTCCGAGATCGAGGCGCCGGCGGAAGCGGACCTCGTCACCCTCACCGGCCCGGACGTGCCGGAGCCGGAGGGGACGACGGGACCGGCGGGACCGGCGGGACCGGCGGGACCGGCGGGACCGGCGGGACCGGCGGGACCGGCGGGACCGGCGGGACCGGCGGGACCGGCGGGACCGGCGCCGATGGGGACGGCTCCGGCGGGAGCGGCTCCGGCGGGACCGGCGTAGCGCCGGTCCGGCGTCCGTCAGCCGATCTGCCACTTCTGGTTCTTGGCGCCGTCACAGGCCTGCAGCTGGAGCCGCAGCCCCTTCGAGCCGCCGTCGGCGGGCTCGACGCACTTGCCGGACTTGGGGTTGACCAGCGATCCGTCCTTCTGGATCGTGAAGGCCTGGGTGGGCTTGCCGTTGCAGTCGGCGATCTGGATGGCGGTCCCGTTCGCCGTCGAGCCCCGCTGCGTGTCCAGGCAGAGCCGGTCGTCGTAGAGCGACCAGACCTCGCCGTCCGGCCGGAACTCGAACCGCTGGCGCCGGTCGCCGGAGCAGTCGTCGAGCTGGAGCTGCGCGCCCGCCTTCGACTTGCCGCCGACGATGTCCACGCACCGCTTCGCGGCGAAGCCCATCACCGGGCCCTTGATCTTGCCGTCGTCGAGCTTCGGGGCGCGCGGGATCTCCGGCTTGGCCGGCTGGACGACGCCCCTCTTCGGGGGCTCCTGCGGCTGCGGCCGGTCCCCGCCGCCCCCGCTGCTGCTCCCGCCGCCTCCGGAGGACGAGGACCCGGAGGACCCCTGCCCGGAGCCGCCGGCACCGCCGGAACCGGAGCTCGAACCGCCGGAGCTGCCGGATCCCGACGAGCCGGAGGAACCGGAGGAACCGGAGGAACCACCGGAACCCGACCCCGAGCCGGACCCGGAAGAGTCGGAAGAACCGGAAGAACCGGAACCGGAGGAGCCGGACCCCGAGCCGGATCCCCCTGATCCCGACCCCGATCCCGAACCCGACGCCGAAGCGGAAGGCTGCCCCGGTCCGCCCTTCCCACCGGACGCACCGCCGCCGCCGACGGTCCCGGCGCCGCCGGGCTTCACGGCCCCGGGCCCCTTCCCCGCGTCCTTGGACCGGCCGGACGCCGCGGAACCGCCGGCGCCGGACTTCCCCGGCTCCTTGGCCGCAGTGACCTTCTTCGAGGCGTCCGAGGAGCCGGAGGTGAACTCGAGCTGGCCTACCAGCGGAACGGCGCCCACGGCCAGCCCCGTCACCGCCGCCGCGGAGGCGAGGACGGTCCACACCCGCTTGCCGGGCAGCAGGCCGCGCCGGGGCACGGACGGGCGTCTGGCGAAGACCTTCGAGAATCCGTCCCGAAGTCCCGTGTCCTCGTCGGGCCCTGACGGCCCGGATGATCGGTTCGTGCGCTCGGGTGACACGTCATCCCCCCGTGTGAGTACTCAGCGGTTTCGGCAGCGGCCGCGTGCCCGGCCGCGCGGCACTGCACCCCGGGCCGTGGATCGTCCACTCCATAGGAGGTGATTCCACCACGGATGGATCCGTTTCCCGGCAACCAGTTCGACGGATCCGGCAGAAGTGACGGCCGATGCCGTCAGTGGGCCGCCCGGGCGGGGAGCCAGCCGGCCTGCACGGCGAGGACGCCGGCCTCGAAGCGGCTGCGGGCGCCCAGGCGTTCCATGAGGCCGGTGGCGATGCGGCGGGCGGTGCGCTGGGAGACGCCGAGCCGCTTGGCGATGGACTCGTCGGTGCGGCCTTCCGCCAGGAGCCGGACCGTGGCCTCCTCCTGGCCGGTGAGGCCGCGGTCGTCGCGGGCCGGGCTCGCGCCGAGCGGCCGGGCGTCCGCCCAGACGGTCTCGAAGAGGGCGCAGAGGGCCGCGAGGATTCCCTGCCCGGTCAGGACGACGGCGCGGGCCGCCGTGTCGTCGCCGTTCACCGGCATCACGGCGGTGGCCCGGTCGATGATGATCATCCGGGTGGGAAGCGCGGGCGCCGTCCGGATCCGCCCGCCCAGCCGCGTGAGCCACTCGGCGTAGGCGGTGGTCGAGGGGCTGTTGCGCACGCTGTCGAGGTAGACGGTGCGCAGCCGGACCCTGCGGCCGAGCAGCTCGCGGTCCAGCGGGCGGGAGGCTGCCATGCTGGCCTCGGTCTGCGCGCCGTCGGGGCTGAAGGCCATGACCTCCTCGCGCACCTCGCGGGTGAGGTGCGCCAGCCGGTCCCTGATCTCGTCCAGCCCGACCAGCTGCTCCCCGCCCAGGCTGGCGGCGACGGAGCGCTGGTCGGCGTACTCCGCGATGAGCTGGGCGGCGGCGACGCGCGACTCCTCCAACCGCTGCTGCTGCGCGGCCAGCCGGGCCTGCTGGCGGGACATCAGGATGTCCAGGCCGATGTCGGGGGAGACGGCACGCAGCCCGCCCTCGTGCTCGGCCGACGGGCGCACCAGCGACAGCTCGCTCAACACGTCGAGCCCGGCGCGCACTTCGGCGGCGGTCAGGCCCAGGTACGCGGCCAGCGCGGCGACCCCGGCGCCGGGCATGGCCAGCAACCCCCGGTAAACCTGCTCGGATCCGGTGTCCAACCCCAGTGTGTCCAGCATCTGCGCCCCCCGGCGATCAAGGACAATTACCGAAATCACCCATGATCATTACATGGTGCACACAATCATGTGTAGCTCTTCCCGGGGCGAGTCCCTGGCCGTTTGCGGCCATGGACGGAACAGTTCCGCTTCATCCCTGGTGGGTGCGCCCCCGCGCTTGCGAGAGTTGCCGCCATGTATCTCGTGCACGTCGGCCTGCGCCGACCCCGCCGGACGACGGAACTCCCCGCCGAGATCAGGGAACTGGTGCTCTCGCGCGCCCTGCCGCGGGAGCGCATCGAGCACATCTCGGTCCACCCGTACGCAAGGCCCCACCCCGTCCTCGGGGTGTACCTGCTCGCCGACCGGCTGGAGGAGGCCGAGGAGCACGCCGAGCAGGCCTGCCGGCGCGCCCTCGCCCACAGTCCGCAGCTCGCGCGGTGGGAGCTGGTGGATGCCCAAGTGCCCCTGCTCGACGCGCGCGTGACGTCGCCCGCCGGCTCCCTGGACTGATCCGTCCCAGGCCCTTTCGGTCCATCGGGAAACCCTTCCGGCTCTTCCGCCCCAGGACGAAGCTTTCTCCTGTCAGCCGGTACGAACGGCTGACAGGCAGAACCGGCCGGAACCGGCCGGGCATCACCGCGGGATGCCCACCGGTCCGCCGCTCCTCTCGACGCTTCGTTCCCGGAAGGACCACCTGAGATGTTCCGTACCCGCATCGCCGAGGCCACCGCGGTCGTCGCCCTCGCCCTCGGAGCCGCCGCCCTCGCTCCGGCCGCCGTCGCCGTCGCTCAGGACACGGCTGCCGTCCGGACCGTCGCCGCCGCGCAGGCCACACCGGCCGCCACTGGTGCGCACGCCACCGCTGGTGCACAGATCACCGCTGGTGCACAGATCACCACTGGTGCGCAGACCACCGCTGGTACGCAGATCACCACTGGTGCGCAGACCACCGCTGGTACGCAGGCCGCCACTGCCGACGCCCCGCTGACGACGGCCGACGAGAGCCCCGTCCCGGTGGTCCCCGACTCCATGGGCTGGCAGTAACCCGGACGGGCCGCCACCGGCCCTCCCCCTCTCCACCCGGCCCCCGGCCCCCGGCTCGCGATCGTCAGCTGCCCCTGCCCCTGTGCCTGTGCGCAGCCATCGCCTTCTGAGCCGCTTCTCCACCCTTCACCCCACCTCTTCACGGGAGTTCCTTGTGTCCAAGCACGCCTACCTGCGCAAATCCGCCATCGGCATCGCCCTCGTCTGCGCCGTCACGGGCGGTGGATTCACCCTGGCGGCACCGGCCACGGCGGCACCGGCCACGGCGGCACCGGTCCCGGCGGCGGTCGCCGCGGACGAGGAGCCGGGCGACTTCGGGAGCAACGGCCAGGGCCCGATGCTCCCCGTGGAGCCCGACGGCGAAGAGTTCTTCAACGTCGCGGGGGCCAGCAAGGACGCCCCGAGAATCAAGCGCAGCGAGACGCTCAAGCGCGCCGCGGAGTGGGTCGGCAAGGGCATCCCGTACAACATGGGCGGCTCGTACCGCGGTCACCGGACCGACTGTTCCGGCTACGTGTCCATGGCCTGGCGCCTCGCCTGGGACATGGCCACGCCCAACTTCGGCCCCCAGGGCGTGACCGAGAAGATCAAGAAGAGCGACCTCAAGTCCGGGGACGCCCTGCTCAACCCCAAGCCGGGCCGGTACGGGCACGTCGTCCTCTTCGACAAGTGGGCGAACGCGGACCACACCAAGTACGTGGGTTACGAGTTCAGCAGCTCCGGCGTGCACCACCGCGAGATTCCGTACCCCTACTTCCCCGGCCACGACACCGACAGCTACTACCCGGTCCACAACAAGTCCGTCGTCGACGACGAGCGGCCCCCGATCGACCCCGGCATGACGGAGCTGACGGCCGGCGACCTCAACCACGACGGCAAGAAGGACATCGTGGCCGTCCAGGTCTCCACCGGAAAGCTGTTCCTCTACCCCGGCACCGGAAAGAACGGCCTCAACGCCCTCGACGACCGCGTCGAGATCGGCACCGGCGGCTGGAACGGCATGCGGAACCTCACCGTCGGAGACTTCAACGGCGACGGCAAGGCCGACCTCCTCGCCACCAAGCGGGCGGGCGGCAAGCTCTACCTCTACCCCGGCACCAACGGCAAGGGCCTCAAGGCCCTGGGCGACCGGATCGAAATAGGCAGCGGCGCCTGGAACGGCATGAAGCACCTCACCGCCGGCGACTTCAACGGCGACGGAAAGACGGACCTCGTCGCCGCCAAGACCGACACGGGCCAGCTCTTCCTCTACCCCGGCACCCGCAAGTCCGGGCTCGACGCCCTCGACGACCGCGTCGAGATCGGCACCGGCGCCTGGAACGGCATGAACAAGGTCGTCTCGGGCGACTTCAACGGCGACGGCAAGGCCGACATCGTCGCCACCAAGACCGAGACCGGCGAGCTGTACCTCTACCCCGGCACCGGGAAGTCCGGCCTGGACACGCTCGGCCAGCGCGTCGAGGTGGGCACGGGCGGCTGGAACGACATCTCCGACTACGCGGCCGCCGACTTCGACAAGGACGGCATCGACGACCTCGCCGCCGTCGACTCCGACCCGCGCAAGACCGGAAAGCTCTACCTCTACCGGGGCAACGGCAAGGGCTTCGCGACCCGCGTGGAGATCGGCACCGGCGGCTGGTGATCCACCACCGCACCGCGCCCGACCGCCGCACCGCGGCAAACCGTCGCACGGAGCCCGTCCGCCCCGTCTGACGCGTGCCTCCGGGGCGGGTCCGACACCCCTCTCGCGGACCCGCCCCGTCCCTCGCCTCCCGGAGAACCCCGGAGAACCCCGGAGAATCCCATGAGTCCCAAGCGCATGCGCGGCCTGGCCGCGTTCGTCGCCGCCGCCGCGGTGCTGTCCGTACCGCTGCAGTCCGCCACCGCCACGGCCTTCGCCGCCACAGGCACCCCTGCCGCCCCGGCCCCGGCTTCCGCCCTCGCCTCCGCCTCCGCCGACGGGCCGGGCGGCACCACCCCGGTCACGTACCGTGGTCTCACCCTCGACATCCCCGCCGGCTGGAACGTGGTGAACCTGGACGAGCACCCGGACACCTGCGTCCGGCTCGACCGGCACACCCTCTACCTCGGCCACCCCGGCGCGAACCAGGACTGCCCGGCGCACCTGGTCGCCGACAAGACCGACGCCCTGGTCCTCGAACCCTTCGCCGACGCCGCCCCGCGCCCCGAGGTACCAGGAGTGACCGTCCGGGCGGGCGACCGCGTCCCCGACGCGCTGCCCGCCGACGAGCAGCACGAGGTGCGGGTGGCGTTCGAAGCCGCGGGCCTGTACGCGACCGCCGGCTACGAGGACTCCCCCGCCGCCGTGCAGAGGATCCTGGCCTCGGCGCGGACCGATGCGTCCGCGCGACCGGGCACCGTCCTCGAACCCCCGGCCGCCCTCGCCGCCCCGGAGGCGGCGGCCCCCGTCAAGCCCACCACGGGCTTCACCGGCAAGGCGTTCGACACGTGCACCGCACCCTCCGGCGCGGCGATGGCCGACTGGGCCGCGTCGCCCTATCGCGGCATCGGGATCTACATCGGCGGCCCGTCGATGGGCTGTCCCAGCCAGCCCAACCTCACCCCGGCCTGGGTGCAGGCGCAGACGAAGGCCGGGTGGCACATGCTGCCCGTCTACGCGGGGACGCAGGCGACCCGCATCTCGCCCCGCACCGCCGCC
This sequence comes from Streptomyces telluris, assembly GCF_024519335.1. Classification (NCBI taxonomy): domain Bacteria; kingdom Bacillati; phylum Actinomycetota; class Actinomycetes; order Kitasatosporales; family Streptomycetaceae; genus Streptomyces; species Streptomyces telluris. The sequence continues at coordinate 3,259 of NZ_JANIID010000004.1, read as the reverse complement.
AAGGACGGCCGTGCCGCGGCGGACAAGGCCGTGGCCCTCGCGAAGCGGCTGGGCTTCGTACCGGGAACGGTGATCTACGAGGACATGGAGGGCGGCTACAAGGCGGAGTACAACGCCCGCGTCGTGCAGTACCTCTCCGGCTGGTCGGAGCGCATCCGCGAACTCGGCTTCCGCTCGGGTGTCTACAGCTCGACCAGCGCCGCCATCGAGCAGCTCGACGCCGTCTACGACTCCGGTTCCTACGAACGCCCGGACGTGATCTGGGCGGCCACCTGGAACGGCAGGGCGAACACCGAGATCCCCGGCATTCCGTCCGGGCACTGGAGCAACGGCCGGCGGATCAACCAGTACACGGGAAACGTCCACGAGTCGTACGGCGGCACCAAGCTGCTGATCGACCGCGACTACGTGGACGTGGCCCCGGCCGTCATGGACCCCGGAATGACGGAACTGACCGCCGGTGACTTCACCCACGACGGCAAGAAGGACCTCGTCGCCGTCCAGGTCTCCACCGGCAAGCTCTTCGTCTACCCGAACACCGGAAGGACGGGCCTCCGCACCTTCGGCAGCCGTGTCGAAATCGGTTCCGGCGGCTGGACCGGCATGAAGAACCTGACCGTCGGCGATTTCACCGGCGACGGCAAGGACGACATCGTCGCCGTGAAGAACGAGACGGGGCAGCTGTTCCTCTACCCCGGAACCGACGCCAAGGGCCTGAGCACCCTGGACGACCGGATCGAGATCGGCTCGGGCGCCTGGAACGGCATGAAGCACCTCGCTGCGGGCGACTTCAACGGCGACGGCAGGACGGACCTCGTCGCCGCCAGGACCGAGACCGGTCAGCTCTTCCTCTACCCGGGCACCGGAAAGAAGGGCCTCGACGCCCTCGACGACCGCGTCGAAATCGGCACCGGCGCCTGGAACGGCATGAACAAGGTCGTCTCCCCCGGAGACTTCAACGGCGACGGAAAGGCCGACATCGTCGCCACCAAGACCGGCACCGGCGAGCTCTTCCTCTACCCCGGCACCGGAAAGACGGGCCTCAACACCCTGGGAAGCCGCGTCGAGATCGGCTCCGGCGGCTGGAACGGCATCTCCGACTACGCGGCCGCCGACTTCACCGGCGACGGCATCGGTGACCTCGCCGCCGTCGACTCCGACCCGGGCGAGACCGGAAAGCTCTATCTCTACCGGGGCAACGGCAAGGGCCTGGACCAGCGCACGGAAATCGGCACGGGCGGCTGGTGACGCGCGCCTCTCTCACCACTTCCTCTTCTCCCACTCCAAGAAAAGGTCCTATGTCCACGTCATCGTCATCCTCGTCCCGTATGCGCGCGTTGCTGGCCGCCACCGGCGTCGCCGGGATCACCGCACTGTCCCTCCTCGCCTCCGGCCCGGCCGCGCAGGCGGCCTCCGTCGCCACCTGGGACAAGGTGGCCCAGTGCGAGAGCAGCGGCAACTGGCGCATCAACACCGGCAACGGCTTCTACGGCGGCCTGCAGTTCAGCCAGGGAACCTGGACGGAATTCGGCGGCAAGAAGTACGCCGAGCGCGCCGATCTGGCCACCAAGGAGGAGCAGATACGCATAGCCGAGAAGGTGCTCGACAAGCAGGGCGAGCGCGCCTGGCCGAACTGCGGCCCGAAGAACGGACTCGGAAAGGACCACGCGGACCCGTTCCCGTCCAAGCCCCTGCCGGCCGACCCCGGCATGACGGAACTGGTCACGGGCGACTTCAACCGCGACGCAAAGAAGGACCTCCTGGCCGTCCAGGTCTCCACCGGAAAGCTGTTCCTCTACCCCGGCACCGGAAAGAGCGGGCTCGACACCTTCGGCAGCCGCGTCGAGATCGGCTCGGGCGGCTGGAACGGAATGCGGAACCTCACCGTCGGAGACTTGAACGGCGACGGCAAGGACGACCTCCTCGCCGTGAAGAAGGAGACCGGAGAGCTCTTCCTCTACCCGGGCACCAAGGCCAAGGGCCTCGACGCCTTCGACGACCGCGTGGAAATCGGCTCCGGCGCCTGGAACGGCATGAAGCACCTCGCCGCCGCCGACTTCAACGGCGACGGCAAGGACGACCTGATCGCGGTGAAGGCCGACACCGGGCAGATGTACCTGTACCCCGGTACGGGCAAGTCCGGCCTGGACACCCTCGGCAAGCGCGTCCCGTGGGGCACCGGTGACTGGAACCGCATGAACAAGGTCATCTCCGCGGGCGTCTTCGACCAGCTCGGAGCGCCCGAGCTCATCGCCACCGACACGAGGACGGGCAAGCTGCTCCTCTTCCAGCCGGACGCGAAGAACCACACCTTCGACGCCGGCTCCTCCATCGAGCTCGGCGCCGGCGGCTGGAACGGGATCTCCGACTACGCGGCCGGCGAATTCACCCACGACGGCCAGATCGACCTCGTGGCCGTGGACTCCGACCCGCACCGCACGGGCAAGCTCTACCTCTACCCCAACGACGGCTCCAACAGCGGCTTCAAGCCCCGCGTCGAAATCGGCACGTCCGGCTGGTGACCTGCCCCGCACCGCCATGAAGAGCAGCGAACCCCAGGCCGCCTGGGGTTCGCTGCTGTCCGATGGGCACCCGGACTCCGGCCGGCTCAGCGCAACGCCAGCACAGCGGCCGCCCAGACCACCCCGCACACGACGAACCACGTGGCCGCCCGGCGTTTGAGCGCCTGGTACACCGTCTCGTACTCGGCCCGCAGTTCAGTGCTTCTCGCGGCGATGCGCCGGAGGTACGTGCGGGACGCCGCGAGCCGGTCCACGGTGTAGCGGTGTTCGAGGTCGGCGCGCTGCGAGTCGGTCAGCCACGGGATTCCGGCGGTGAATTCCCTGGCCCTTTCCCCGGCCTTTCGTTTCTCCTCCTCCCACAGCAGGTACCCCTCGATCTCGTTGACGGCTTCGGCGGTCGTCCTCATGCGAGCGCCTCCTTCCGCGCCCCGGTCTCCACGGCCGGCTGCGCGTCCACGCCGGGGTGGTGGAGGTCGAACGCCGGGGATTCGGAGCGGATGCGCGGCAGCGTGAGGAAGTTGTGCCGCGGCGGCGGGCAGGAGGTCGCCCACTCCAGCGAGCGGCCGTAGCCCCACGGGTCGTCGACCCCGACCTTCTTGCCGTACTTGGCGGTCTTCCAGACGTTGTACATGAACGGCAGGATCGACAGGCCCAGCAGGAAGGAGCTGATCGTCGAAATGGTGTTCAGCGCGGTGAAGCCGTCCGCGTCCAGGTAATCGGAGATGCGCCGCACCATC